>JANNIB010000513.1:0-8297 GCA_031404695.1 Acidobacteriota bacterium | reverse complement strand
TGCGCCACCAGCACCTTCAGGATGGTGAGCACGCGCTTGAGCGTGTGCTGCGCACGGTGCGCGTCGTTCACGTCGAGCAGCGCGCGCACGTGGTCGAGTTCGTGGAGGATTTCCTTGAACCACAGCTCGTAGACCTGGTGGATGACGATGAAGAGCAGCTCGTCGTGTTCCGGCCCCTCGGACCGGGGCTGCTGCAGCGTCAGCAGCTCATCGACTTTCAGGTAGGAGTTGTAGGTGACCGCGCGATCCATCAGCACGAGCCTACTTCAACGGGTTGCGCCAGCGCAGGCCGGAGAAGCGCGAGAAGTCGGCGTCGGTAGAGTGCAGTTCGGCTTGGTACTCGATCGCCAGCGCGGCCAGGTGTGCGTCGGTCGTGAGGTTACCGGCGGTGCCGAGGCGCTCCAGCAGTCCGAACATCACCTCAGCGTGGCGACCTCCGGGCTCGACGATACTGACGTGGGGTCTTTCCAGCCAGGTGCGCACATGATCACACGCCTCGCGCACGGGGAGCGGCCGGGCGGCTGTTCTCATCGTGGTGCCGATTCGTATGAACCCGAGAACCGCGACCCAGGCAAGGCCCACCGACTCCGAGCCGCCGAGGCGGTCTTCCCACCACGCCTTGGCCTCGCCGTGCACGACCGAGCTGACGTTGTAGGCGTGGAGCAAGAGGTTGACGTCGGGAACGATCACTTGCCCTGCCTGAGTTTCTCCAGAATGGCTTCCGTTTCGAGCTCGTCGGCCAACTGATTCATGCGGTCATGGTCGATGCCGGGATGAAACCCGAAGTCGTGCGCCTGGACCTTGAAGGGCGCCAGACCCTGGGGCTTGCCCGCCATGCCAAGTCCGGTCTTCAACGCCTCGTTGATGACCGCTTTCAGCGTCTTGCGCGTGCGCCGCATCTCGCTCTCGACGCGGCGTGCGACTTCAGGTTCGAGCGTGAGAGTGGTCCGCATGTAAACATCATGATGCTCACCGTCGATGATGTCAAGGTGCGTGGACAGGGCGGGACAAACCGGTCGCTCCGCGTACGTAAAAAGAGGCGGAAGGCCCGCTAGCGCGGCGAGCCTTCCACCTCAAGAGACTCCCCCACAGGAGTCCAACCGTGGGGGCCGGGACCAGGAAGGGGACGGAGGGTCGCCCCCCCGTCCCAGCCCCGTCGTTACCAGAGCAGCCGGAAGCCCAGGCGGGCCGTGGCTGGCGCGAGGATGTTCACTGGACGCAGATAGTTCACACCGGTCGCGCGCGTGATGGTCTCCGACGCCGAACTGTTGGTGATGTTGAAGAAGTCCAGGAAACCGCGGAAGCGGATGCGGTTGGTGACGTTGAACGTGCGGTCGAAGCGCATGTCGAACACCCAGATGTTGTCCTGGCGGTTGTCGTTGGCGTTGTCGGCGTAGTAGGTCAACGCCGGGATGGTCAGGCCGAAGGCGTTGCCGGCCGAGGCCGGAATCGCCAACTCTCGGGCGAAGTTCTCGCCCGCCTGGTGACGCAGCACCGGAGAGATGCGGATACCGAGTGGCGCATCGTAGGTGCCGGTCAGCTTGAAGCTCCAGAACGAGCGGTCCTGGATACCTGGCAGGTCGGGGTGCTGGTTGCTGCTAAGCGTGACTCCCGACGGGAAGTTGCGCTGCTTCGTGTACGACAGTCCGCCCTGCGCCGACCAGCGGTTGCGGTGACGCTTGGTGAACGACCATTCCGCGGTGTTGAAGCGCGCCATTCGGCCCGGGATGTTCGAGACCACTTGACTGGTCGGGAAGTTCCCCGCCTGCGCCGTGGGCAACCCCAGGATGGTCAGATTCCGGTCGTCGCCGGTGCCAAGCGCGCCATCCGCGCCACGATCGACGAAGTTGAACGGCACGGTGAACGCGCTGGCTCCGCGGCCGGGCTGCCACTGACCGTAGAGGTCGTCTTCGGTCTTGTAGACGTAGCCGAGGCGCGTACCGAAGCCCTCGGTGATCTGCTGTTCGAAGAACAGTCCAGCCTCGTGTGTGTAGGGCTGCTTCAGGTTCGGGTCGACACTCACCGCGCCGGCAAGCGCGGTGGCCGTGCGGGCGCCGAGTTCGGCCGCGCCGTCGTAGCGCCGATTGCCGTTGAGGTCGTTCCACTGGTAGGTCTCGGTCTTGGACGCCTGATTAGGGTTGGAGTCGGCCGCCAGCGTCACACCCGGGTTGTGCCAGAAGAGCCCGTAGTTGGCCTTGAGCACCGACCGGCCCTCACCCGAGAAGTCGTAGGTCAGCCCGACGCGCGGCGCAAACGAATTCCACGTGAGGAGATCCTGCTGGGCGAAGGTCTGCGCCGTCACGTTGACCGGGCCGTTCGATCCCGCCAGCTGCTCCTGCTCTGGCAGATACGAGCTGTAGCGATCCCACCGGACACCAGCGTTGACCGTCAGCTTCCCAACGTTGAACGTGTCGGTCAGGAAGGCCGCCGTCACGTTCAGGCCTGACTCTGACAGGAGGGAGTCGCGGGCGTCGAGCGAGTTGACCGCCGTGGCCGTGGGGACGGCGAACGACACCGTGCTGCTCACGCCGTTGTTGTAGACCAGGTCGCGATTGCCACCCCAGCGTTCGAGATAGCCTTCCCAGCCCTTTTCCCAGAGCTGCTCGCCACCGAACTTGAAGGTGTGCGTGCCCATCTTGGGCGTGTCGAGGAAGTAGGTTGCCGACGCGGTGATCTGTTTGCGCTGGCGATCGAGCTGCCACTGCTGGTGGGTGCCGTCGAGGATTTCCTGACCCGAATCGCGCCAGAAATACCCGGCGCTGCCATTGGCCGAGAGCGGGAAATAGTAGCCGAATTCTCCGTAGCGGGTCTCGAAGTACAGCTTGTCGCTGATGGTCGAGTTCCACTCGCCCTTGTAGACCCAGCTACCAGAATTCTGCTTGTTGGTCTGCTGCTCGTTCGTGTACGTGTAGGTGCCGAAGGGCAGGCGGTTCGGCTGGAGCTTCTGCCCCCACTGGTAGTAGCCGATGATCTTGTTGTTCTGGTTGGGCTGATAGGTGAGCTTGCCGATCGGGTTCCAGAGCTTGGTGTCGAACGTCTTGCCGGCCAGGTCGCCCTGGAACGTGGGCTGGGCCACGGCATTCGACTGCTGCCGGTAGGTGGCGAACCACCACAGCTTGTCCTTCACGATCGGGCCACCGACATTGACGGCCGTGTCGTAGTACTTGTCGATCTCATTGCCGCCCTTGCGCACGCCGCGGGCGATGGCTGCATCAGGGATGTTCGAGGTCTGCAGCGAGTTGTTGTACCAATCGAGATAGTACTCGCCGGAGAACGCGTTGCCGCCGGAGCGTGTGATGAACTGGCTCTGCACGCCGGGGTTCGGCATCTCGGCGGAGTTGCCCTGCGTGCCCATGAAGGCTTCGTCGATTGACGAGTAGTCGAAGTAGAAGCCGGCGCCGCCGGTGCCTTCAGTGGTGTTGATGCCTTCGATGAGCACGCGCACCTGGCCCGTGAAACCGTAGGCCGAGTAGCCCGTCTGGGTGCCGGCACGATTGCCGCCGACGTCGATGCGCGTCATCTGCACCGAGGGCGTGACGGCCAGCAGCGACCACATGTCGCGACCGTTCGGGATGGTCATCAACTGCTCGACCTTGAAGTTCTGCTGCACGCGGGTGGCGCTGGTATCGATCACCGGCGACTCGCCCGTAACGGTCACGGTCTCCTGCAGGGAGGCAAGTGCCAGTTCGATGTTCACGTTGGCCGTGAAACCCAGGGAGAGCTGGATGCCTTCGCGCCGGACGCTGTTGAAGCCGGCCAGCTCGTAGGCGACGGTGTAGACGCCAGGAGGCAACGCGGGGAAGCGGTAGTTGCCCGTCTCCGACGTCACCGCCGTCTGCGCGCCGAGCGCGGCGGGGCTGGTGGCCGTCACGGTCACGCCGGGCAGCACTGCGCCCTGCGCGTCGGTGACGCGTCCCTGAATCGTACCCGTGCTGCTTGCGCCGCCGCCCTGAGCAAACGCGCTCGAGGCGGTCACCGCGGCGAGCGCCACGGCGAGCAGCCCGATAAACCATCGCTTCATTCGTATCCTCCATGGCCCGTGGGGGCGGCCTGTGGGCAGGCCGGCCACGTGACCTTCATCAACGGTCAACGACAACGACAAACCGACCGCGCAACATGCACGAGACCGGGCCTGGCAATGAAGAGGGAGTGGCAGTGGGACGTCGGGTACGGCGCGTGAGCGACGTACCCGAGCCCTGGCGTGGAAGACGGGAGTCAGCCGTCGCCCAGTCGTGCTCTCCGATCCTCAACGGTCGGCGCCGCCGCACAGGCGGGGGCGATGACCCCAACGACGAACAAGAAGAACCACGAAACGAACAGCGCCGGCCCGAGGGGCCGGATGCCCTAGTAGCGTCGCAGATTACGCGAGGCGGGGACGAAAGGCAACATATTGGTGACGCCGGGTGACATCACACGACCCCCAGAGTGCACGGTTCGACACACGTGCGCCTTCTGCCGCGACCGGACTGGCAAGGAGCCAGCTCTGCGGTGAGAACCGATTGGGCTAGCGGTGCAGAGGCTTCAGGACCACCGGCGACAGCCGGGTCAGGAACACACCCCCGAGGATGGCGGCGGCGCCCACCCCCTGCCCGACGGTCACGGTCTCGCCCAGCCACAGCCAGGCCACTGCCATGGCGGCAATCGGGGTGAGGTTGCTGTAGGCCGACGTCCGGGTGGCGCCGAGGCGCTGCACGCCGGTGTACCAGACGACATAGGCGATGACGAGGCAGAAGGTGGACGACCAGAGCATCAGCGTCCAGCCCCACCACGACACGTCGTCCCAGCGGGTGGCCGCCAGCGACGGCACTGCAAACGCCACATAGAGCGGCACCGCGATGATGGACGCCCAGGCCGTGAGCATGGTCGGCGAATAGCGGCCCAGCAGCGGCCGCGAGGCCACGGAATACGTGGACCAGAACAGCATGGCGACGAAGACCAGGGCGTCGCCGGTGAGCGAGGCCCGCGTCACCGCGGCCCCGGCGCCCACCACGAAGTAGAGGCCGACCACCGAGAGGAGGCCCCCCGCCCAGCGTGTCCACGGCAGTTCCTCGTGGCCCACCACCGACGAGAAGATCGACACCACCACGGGCGTCAGACCGAAGATGAGGCCGGTGTTGGCCACGCTCGTCATGGGCACGCCGGTGACGAACAGGAGCTGGTAAAAGGTGCCGCCGACGAGGCCGAGGACGACCACGCGCCGGCGGTCGGCCGGGGCGATGCGGCGCTCGCCGGGGCGCATCCGCCCCAGCATGAGCGCGAAGACGGCGCCGGCAGTGACCATCCGCAGGGCGTTGAAGGCGTGCACCGGGAACTCGCCCACCGCGACCTTGATCACCGAGAGGTTGGCGCCCCAGGCCACCACCACCAGCACCAGCAACAGATCGAGCACGCCGAACCGGCTCTGACTCATGTGGCCCCCCGAGAGGCGCGGCACCCGATGGCCGGGCCGTACAGACGAACAGGGGCAAGTCACGGTGGTGACCTGCCCCTGTCGCGAAACGTCTGCCGGTGGGCTTACCCGCCGAACGGCTTGAGGAAGAACAGAATCAGCGAGATGAGCAGCACGTAGATGACGAGCGACTCAATCAGCACGAGACCGAGAATCAGCGCGCCACGAATCTCGCCCGCGGCGCCGGGGTTGCGCGCGATCGCCTCGGTGGCCGACGCGACCGCCCGACCCTGGCCAAGAGCTCCACCCAGCGCCGCGATGGCGAGGGCGAAACCGGCCGTGATGATCGACCACTGCACCAGCCCTGAATTCGCGGCGTCAGCGCCTTGGGCGTAGACCGGAGACACGAGGCCCGCGACCAGCAGCATCACGAACGCAGACAGGATTGACCGAGTACTCAACACACGCCTCCTACGAAGACCTTGAATGTGGCCCGCCGTGGCGAGCCCGAACTGTTCGCACGATTTCGACGGTCGCGGCGACGGCAGGCGCGGTGACTCCGGCCAGCATCGCCGTCGCGTCGAACTCGAAACGCGCCATCATAACGTAAGCGCCGAGGGCGAGTATAGCATGCCTTGTGAAAAACTTCACGAACCCGGCACGGGCGGGGCGAGGTGCGGCCCGTGGCGCTGCGGTGGCGTCGCCCAGGGCGGCGGATCCGCCACCGAGCCCGTCCACACCGGCCCGGATGCCGCGATAGCTGAACGAAATCAGTGCAATGCCGCCAATCACGCCCAGCGCCCGCTGCGGTTGGTGCGGCCAGAGAAGCGCCGCGGTCAGCGCCATCGCCCCCGCCACGACCAGCGAGTCGCGTTCCAGCCGCGAGAGCATCGGGTCGTCGTGGCCGGACGCGGTCATCGCCGCTCCGGAGGTTCGGCAGGGGGCGCAGCCGGGGGCACGCGCTCGGCGGCGGCGACCGACCGCATGGTCCGCACCACGTTCAGGATGCCGGCGGCGAGGCCCATCGCGAAGCCGAGCAGCGACAGCCACGGCGAGGTGCCAAGCCGCCGATCGAGCCACACGCCGGCGCCGAAGCCCAGCACCAGCGCGAACACGAACGCGAGGCCGATGGTGCTCAACTGACCGAGGGTCTTGAGCGTGCGCGCGTCGAAACCTGCCGCCACGTGAGTAGTGTAGTGGGGACTGTCCCCATTCTGGCCTGGGCCAGACGAAGGCGTCACAAGTCTGGCTGTGCGCAGAATGGGGACAGTCCCCAACCGCCGCCAACCGCCGCACCCTGGCGGGACCAGCGCCGTTGTCTTCCGGTCGCCGGGGCTATACTGGCCGCAACGACCCGGACGCGCCCCTCGGGTTCCCCAACGCTCCGATGGTCCACCGATCGCTCCACCTCGTCGTGGTCAGCATGGCGGTGTCGCTCGCCGGCGGCGTGAGTCTCGGCGCGCAGGCACGCGAACGGGTGGCCTATGTCTCGGTCGTGGACCGCGCCACCGGCGCTCCGAAAGACGACGTCACCGCCCGCGACATCGTCATTCGCGAAGACACGGTCACGCGCGAGGTGCTGCGCGTCACGCCGGCCACCGGGCCGATGCCGATTGCCGTGCTCGTGGATACGAGCGCGGCCGCCGACGGCGCCATCGCCGACATCCGCGCCGCGCTGACCGCCTTCGTGAACGCCCTGGGCGACACCGGCCCGATCTCGATCATCGGCGTGGGTGAGCGGCCCACGCTGCTGACCGACTACACGAGCAACCCCGCCACGCTCGCCGCCGGCGTCGGCCGTGTGTTCTCGCGGCCGCTGTCGGGCGCCACGCTTCTCGAAGGCGTGTTCGAGACGGCCACCGGCGTTGGCCGCCGCGAGGGCGAACGCGCCGCCATCGTGGTGCTGAGCGTCGGCGCGCCCGAGATGAGCACGCTGCACCATCTGCGCGTCGCCGAGCGCCTGCAGGCCTCGGGCGCCGCGCTGCACGTGGTGATGCTGTCGCCGCCGGGCCGCCAGGCACCGAACGACACCGCGCGTCAGCGCGATCTGCTGCTCGACCGCGGGGTGCGCATCACCGGCGGCGTGCGCCGCGATGTCCTTGCCAGCATGGCCTTCACGCCGGCGATGACCGATCTCGCCCGCGTGCTGACGCACCAGTTCCGAGTGGTCTACGCGCGCCCGCAGACCCTGATTCCGCCCGCGACGTTCGAGGTGACGGCCGCGTCAGCGGCGTTCACGGCCTACGGCGGTGCGGCGAAAGGGCAGCCGAGATGACTCGTCCGTCGTTGTCGATTGTCTCGGGGGCCGCGGCGGTGGCCGTGGCACTGGCGCTGGTGTCGGTCTCGGCACAGCCGCCGCAGGTGCGCCGTCCAGCCGACCAGGTCTTCCGGGCCGCGGTCGAGATGGTCTCGCTGAACGTCACGGTCACCGATCAGAAGCAGCACTACCTGACTGACCTCGACTCGAAGGACTTCGCGATCTTCGAAGACGGCGCCCGGCAGGACATCACCTATTTCAACCGCACCACGCTGCCGATCGCGCTCTCACTGCTCATCGACACCAGCGCCAGCATGGAGCAGCGCCTGGGCACGGCGCAGGAAGCGGCGGTGGGCTTTGCCAGGAAGCTGCGCGCGCAGGACCTGGCGCAGGTGGTCGACTTCGACACCCGCGTCGAGATCCTGCAGAACTTCACCTCGGATGCATCGGCGCTCGAAACGGCGATCCGCAGCACCACCGCCGGCGGCTCGACCTCGATGTACAACGCGCTCTACATCTCGCTCAAGGAGCTGGTGAAGGTGCAGGCGAAGTCGGACGACGAGGTCCGGCGCCGCGCCGTGGTGCTGCTCTCTGACGGCGAAGACACCTCGAGCCTCGTGACCTTCGAAGAGGTGCTCGATCTGGCCAAGC
>JANNIB010000512.1:0-4909 GCA_031404695.1 Acidobacteriota bacterium | reverse complement strand
CCGCATCCTGATCAAGGAGCTCGAAGTCCTGGAGCTGGGGTCGAAGATCCAGTCGCAGGTCCAGTCCGAGGTCGGCAAGAACCAGCGCGAGTACTTCCTCCGCGAGCAGCTCAAGGCGATTCAGAAGGAGCTCGGCGAAGGGGACGAGCAGGCCAAGGAAATCGAAGAGCTGCGCAGCAAGATCGAAGCGATCGGCATGCCCGATCCGGTCAAGAAGGAAGCGCTGCGCGAGCTCGATCGGCTGTCGAAGATGCCGCCGGCCGCCGCCGAGTACACCGTCTCGCGCACCTACCTCGACTGGATCGTGGCGCTGCCGTGGACCAAACGCACCGAAGAGGTGATCGACCTTCCGAAGACGCGGGCCGTCCTCGACGTGGAACACGCCGGCCTCGACCGGGCGAAGGAGCGCATCCTCGAATACCTGGCCGTGCGCAAGCTCAACCCGAGCGTGAAGGGACCCATCCTCTGCTTCGTCGGGCCGCCCGGCGTGGGCAAGACCTCGCTCGCGCGTTCGATCGCGCAGTCGCTCGGCCGCAAGTTCGTCCGCGTGTCGCTCGGCGGCATGCGCGACGAGGCCGAGATCCGCGGCCACCGCCGCACCTACATCGGCGCGCTGCCGGGGCAGGTCATCCAGGGCCTGCGCCGCGCCGAGTCCCGTAATCCCGTCTTCATCCTCGACGAGATCGACAAGCTCGGCTCCGACTTCCGCGGCGATCCGGCCTCGGCGCTGCTCGAGGTGCTCGACCCCGAGCAGAACACGACCTTCCGCGACCACTACCTCGATGTGCCGTTCGACCTGTCCGAGGTGCTCTTCATCACGACCGCCAACGTGCTGGATCCGATTCCGCACGCGCTGCGCGATCGCATGGAGGTGCTGGAGCTGCCCGGCTACACCGAAGAGGAGAAGCTGGCCATCGCGCGCGGACACCTGGTGGACAAGCAGGTGCCCAACCACGGCCTGACGTCCAAGCAAGTGACGTTCCCCGACACCGGCCTGCGGACCATCATCCGCGGCTACACGCGCGAAGCCGGCGTTCGCAGTCTCGAGCGCGAAATCGGCGCCATCTGCCGCAAGGTGGCGCGCCGGCGCGCCGACGGCCAGACCGAAAAAGTGAAGGTCACGCCGCAGACCGTGCAGGAATTCCTCGGCGCGCCGAAGTTCCTCGACGAGGAGCTGGCGGATCGCACCAAGCGGCCGGGCGTGGCGATCGGCCTGGCCTGGACGCCGGTGGGCGGCGAGGTGCTCTTCATCGAAGCGTCGCGGATGACCGGCAGCGCGTCGCTGACGCTCACCGGCCAGCTTGGCGATGTCATGAAAGAATCGGCGCGGGCGGCGCTGTCGTGGGTGCGCGCGCACGCCGCCGAGTGGAACATCGACCCCGACTTCTTCAAGGGCTCCGAGATCCACCTGCACGTGCCGTCGGGCGCCATCCCCAAAGACGGCCCGTCGGCCGGCGTGACCATGGCCACCGCGCTGGTCTCGGAACTCACGCGCCGTCCGGTGCGGGGCGACGTGGCGATGACGGGCGAGATCACGCTCTCGGGCCGGGTGCTGCCGGTGGGCGGCATCAAGGAGAAGGTGCTGGCCGCCAAGCGGCTCGGCATCCGCGAGCTCATCCTGCCGCGGCAGAACGAGAAGAACGTCAACGAAGACCTCGACGACGAGCTGCGCGCCGGACTGACCCTGCATCTGGTCGGCAGCATCGACGAGGTGCTGCTGCTGGCGCTGGTGCCGGTGCGCGGCGCGGCGCCATCCAGACGCGTGACGCGTCGCGCGCAGGCATCGATGCAGTAAGCTGCGAGGTCCCGGCGATGGCCGGGGCGTCGCCATGCGAGTCGTCTATTCGCCCCGGTATCAGCTCGACCTGGGGTCGCACGTCTTCCCCACCACCAAATACCGGTTGGTGGCGGCGGCCGTCGCCCGCGCCGGGCTGGTGCCCGACGGCTTCGTCGAGCCCGTGCCCGCCACCTGGGCCGACCTCGCGCTCGTGCACACGCCGGCGTATCTTTCGACCCTGCGCACCGGCACGCTCGCCGCCGCCGACATCGCCCGGCTCGAGATTCCGTGCGCGCCGGCGCTGGTCGAGGGCTTCCGGTTCATGACCGGCGGCACGCTCATGGCGGCCGACCTCGCGCTTGACGGCGTCGACCGCACCGCCGTGCACATCGGCGGCGGCTTTCACCACGCGTTTGCCGGTCATGGCGAAGGCTTCTGCGTCTTCAACGACGTCGCGGTGGCGATCCGGCGCGCCTTTGCGATGCGTCGGGCAGGCTCGGCTGCGGTGCTCGACCTCGACGTCCACCAGGGCAACGGCACCGCCGCGATTTTCGCGGGCGAGCGCCGGGTCTTCACCGCCTCGATCCACGAAGCCGACAACTATCCGTACGTGAAGCCGCCGAGCGCCCTCGATGTCGGGCTGGCGCGCGGCACCAGTGACGAAGAATATCTGTCGCATCTCGACGGCGTGCTGGCGCGCCTGCTCGAGCAGCTTCCAGACGTCGTCTTTTACCTAGCCGGCGCCGATCCCTACATCGACGACCAGCTCGGACGGCTGGGTCTCTCGCTCGACGGGCTGCGGCGCCGCGATCGCCGCGTCTTCACGGCCCTGCGGAATGCCGGCGTGCCGGTGGTGGTGGTGCTCGCCGGCGGCTACGCGCGCCAGGTGGACGACACCGTGGCCATCCACGTGGCCACGATCGCCGAAGCCGCCGCGGTCTGAGGTTCCGGCGACGCGCTCAGCCGAGCAGCGCCAGCCCGGCGACGGTCTTCATGTCCACGATCTCGCCGGCACGGATCATGCGCCGCACCTCCTCCAGGTCGAAGGTGGCGGGCTCGATCACTTCGTCCTCGTCCTGCTGCGCCGTCGAGTCGGGCGGCGGCGTCGCAAGATTCGTGCAGCGGTAGAACTTCATCCACTCGTCGCAGAACCCGGGAGTGGGGAAGAGTTCGCCCAGCTCGTCGAGGGTGCCTGGCACCAGGCCGACTTCCTCTTCGCACTCCCTGGCCGCTCCGAGGCGCGGATCTTCGCCCGGTTTGAGACTGCCGGCCGGCAGTTCCCAGATGAAGCGATCGAGCGCGTAGCGGTACTGGCGGATCAGGATGAGGCGCCCTGGCGCCGGCATCGGCAGCAGCACCACCGAGCCGGGATGCCGCACCACCTCCATGGTGGCGGTGTGTCCCGAGGGCAGCGTGACGGTGTCGACCACCAGCGAGAAGATCCGCCCGCGATAGACCTCGCGATGCTCATGCACCTTCGTCGGCTGGTTCATCGGGGGGCTCCATGAAGACGCCGGCGCGCTTGTCGAGCGGAGTGATGTCCTTGAGCACGCTCTCCAGATCGTCGGGCAGCGGCGCCTCGAACGACAGCCGCTCGCCGGTGCGCGGGTGCGTGAAGGCGAGGCGTTCGGCATGCAGGAACGGCCGCGTCAGGCGCTGCACGGCGCGGACGTCGTTGGCGACCCGCTTGTGGACGCCGCCGTACAGGGCATCGCCCACGATCGGGTGGCCGATGGCGCTCAGATGGACGCGGATCTGGTGGGTGCGTCCGGTGGCGATGGCCACGCGGATGAGCGTGAGGCCCGGCAGCGCCTTGGCCCAGGTGACGCGGGTGACGGCGGCGCGGGCGCGGCGGGCGCGGGTCGAGATCTTCTCCCGATGCACCGGATCGCGGCCGATCGGCAGGTCGATGCGCTTGCGGTTGTGCACCGTGCCCCACACCAGCGCCACGTACTCCTACTCGACCTCGCGGTCGTGGAACTGGCGTGCCAGTTCCTGGTGCGCGGCATCGTTCTTGGCCACCACCATGACGCCGGAGGTGCCCTTGTCGAGGCGGTGCACGATGCCGGGGCGCGCCTCGCCGCCGATGCCGCTGAGGTCCTGCACGTGATGCAGCAGGGCATGCACGAGGGTGCCGGTGGGATGGCCGGCGCCAGGATGCACGACGAGACCGGCCGGCTTGTTGACGACGACCAGGTCGGCATCGTCGTGCAGGATCGGCAGCGGCAGATCTTCGGGCTCGAGCGTGGAAGGCGCCAGCGGCGGCACCTCCACGTTGACGACATCCCCCGGCCGCAGGACCGTATTGGACTTCGGCGTCGCCACCCTGGCCATCGAGACGCCGCCGCCGTCGTCGATGAGGCGCTGGACCTGGGCGCGCGAGTGGTTCGGCAGCTCGCCCGCGAGGAACTTGTCGAGCCTCTGACCCTGGTGCTCGGCGCCGATCTCGAACGTGTAGGGAGTCATGGCGCCCGGTGGCGTGACCGCAGGCCCGCTCAGAACGACCCGCGCTTCCGCGCCGGTGCGGGCACCGCCGCGGCGGTGCCGGTGCGCCTGGCCAGCCACGCCAGCATCACCAGGCTGAGCGGCACGAGCACCAGCGAGATGAGCTGCGAGGTGGAGAACATCGCCACGGCGCCGCGGTCGTCGCCGCGAAAGAACTCGATGATGAAACGCGAGATCCCGTAGATGAGCACGAACTGCCAGAAAGTGCGGCCCGGATACGGTTTTCCGCGCCGCTCGAGCGCCAGCACGGCCACGAGAATCACCAGGCCAGCGAGCGACTCGTAGAGCTGCGTCGGGTGCAGCGGCACGTTGAGCGGCGTGCCGACGTTGAGCGCGGCAGCCGGGTCGGTGAAGGTCACCGCCCAGGCCACCTGGGTGGGCTTGCCGTAGCAGCAGCCGGCGGCGAAGCAGCCCAGACGGCCCACCATGTAGCCGAGCGCGATGCCGGGCGCAAACAGGTCACCCGACTGCCAGAGCGGCAGCTTGTGCTTGCGCAGCAGGTAGATGCAGGTGAGGGAGGCGGCGATGAGCCCGCCGTAGAAGACGCCGCCCGAGCGCAGCAGCGAGAAGAACTCCTCGCGGCTGCTCGTGAAGTGGTTGAAGTCGACGATGAAGAGCAGGCCCTTG
>JANNIB010000511.1:0-11144 GCA_031404695.1 Acidobacteriota bacterium | reverse complement strand
GCTTGGCCAGCATCGGATCGTAGTGGACCGACACCTCATCACCCGCGGCCACGCCGCTGTCGACGCGCACGCCCGGACCCTGCGGCTCTCGATACAGCAGGATGGGGCCGGCCTGCGGCAGGAAGCCCTGCGCCGGGTCTTCGGCGTAGATGCGGCACTCGAGCGCGTGGCCGCGTTGCGTCAGGTCCTCTTGCCGCCACGGCAGCGCGTCGCCAGCCGCGACGGCCAACTGCGCGCGGACGAGATCTACGCCCACCACGCACTCGGTGATGGGATGTTCCACCTGCAGGCGGGTGTTGATCTCGAGGAAATAGAAACGCGCGTCGTCGCCGTCGCCCTCGAGCAGGAACTCGACGGTGCCGGCGTTGCGATAGCCGACTGTTCTGGCCGCGGTCACCGCGGCAGCGCCAATCCGCGCGCGCACGGCCGGTGTGACGGCTGGCGAGGGGGTCTCTTCGACCACCTTCTGGTGCCGGCGCTGGGCCGAACACTCGCGCTCGAACAGATGCACCGTGTGTCCGCTTGCGTCGGCGAAGACCTGCACTTCGATGTGGCGCGGGCGATCCACGAGGCGCTCGAGATACAGCGTGGGATTGCCGAACGCCGCCTGGGCCTCGCGGCGGGCCTGCGGCAGCGCCGTCGCCAGTTCGTCGAGGTGGCGCACGGTCTTCATGCCGATGCCGCCGCCCCCCGACGCGGGCTTCACGAGCAGCGGCACGCCCAATGCCGTGGCCGCGGCCGTGAGGGCGGCGTCGCTCTGGTCCACCGGCGCGGCGCCCGGCACCACCGGCACGCCGGCGGCCTCCATCAGCGTGCGGGCCCCGGTCTTGGAGCCGAGACGGGCAATCGAATCGGCCGTCGGGCCGATGAAGATGAGCCCGGCATCTTCGACGGCGCGGGCGAAGTGCGCGCGCTCAGAGAGGAAGCCGTAGCCTGGATGCACGGCGTCGGCGCCGGTCTGGCGCGCGGCGTCGATGAGCGCCGCCACGTCAAGGTAACTTTCGGCGGCCGGCGCCGGGCCGATCCGCACGGCGAGGTCGGCAGCCTGCACGTGGGGTGCGGCAGCGTCAACATCAGAATACACAGCGACCGTGCTGATGCCCGCGGTGCGGCAGGCCCGGATCACCCGCAGTGCGATCTCACCGCGGTTGGCGATGAGCACACGACGAATCATTTCACCACCCACGACGGCTCGCGCTTGCCGAGAAACGCGCGCAGCCCTTCCTGGCCTTCCGGCGATACGCGCTGGCTCGCGATGGTACGGGCGGTGAGCGCGGCCACGTCTTCCGGCCGCTGTCCCCACACCTGCGGAATCAGCGCCTTGGCCGCGGCCACCGCGGTGGGCGCCGCCGACAACGCGTCGCGCACGTGGACGGCCACGGCGCTATCGAGCTGGTCGGCCGGCACCACGGCGTGCACGAGGCCAATCGCCAGCGCCCTGGCGGCGTCGAAACGCGTGCCGGTCAGAAAGAGCGCGCGGGCGGCCGAGACGCCGATCTTCGGCAGCACGAAGGGCGAGATCATCGACGGCAGGATGCCGAGCCTGGTCTCGGTGAAGCCGAAGATCGCGGCGTCGTCGGCGACCACGATGTCGCAGACCGCGGCCAGGCCCGCGCCGCCACCGAGCGCGGCGCCGTGGATCCGCCCGATGACCACCACCGGCAGCGTGTTGATGGCGCGCAGCATGGCGGTCGTGGCCAGCGCGTCCTGTTCGTTCTCGGCCGCCGAGGCGGCGGCCATCCGCGCCATCCACGTGGCATCCGCCCCGGCGCTGAAGACCTTGCCGGCGCCGGCCAGCACGACCACGCGCACGCCGGGATCCACCGCGAGGTCCTCGGCCCATTGCCGCAGTTCGGCGACCACCTCGCCGTTGAACGCATTGCGGACGTCGGGGCGGTTGAGCGTGAGATGTTCGACGGCGCCGTCGCGCCGAATCTGCAGGTAGCGATACATCAGCGGCTACATCCGGAAAATGCCGACACGGGGCGGCGGCACCGGGGCGTTGGCGGCGGCCGAGATGCCCAGCGCCAGCGCCGCCCGCGTGTCGACCGGGTCGAGGATGCCGTCGTCCCACAGCCGGGCGGTGGAGTAGTAGGGCGAACCCTCCTCCTCGTACTTGGCAAGGATGGGCCCGCGGATCGCCTGCTCGTCTCCGGCCGACAGCGTGCCGCCAGCGCGGGCGAGCTGGTCGCGCTTCACCGTCGTGAGCACGCCGGCGGCCTGTTCGCCGCCCATCACCGAGATGCGCGCGTTCGGCCACATCCACAGCAGGCGCGGCTCGAAGGCGCGCCCGCACATGCCGTAGTTGCCGGCGCCGAACGAGCCGCCGATGATGACGGTGAACTTCGGCACCACCGACGTGGCCACGGCGTGCACCATCTTGGCGCCGTCTTTGGCGATGCCGCCACGCTCGTAGGCGCGGCCCACCATGAACCCGGTGATGTTCTGCAGGAACACGAGCGGCACCGCGCGCATGTTGCAGAGCTCGATGAAGTGCGTCGCCTTGAGCGCCGATTCGGAGAACAGCACGCCGTTGTTGGCGATGATGCCGACCAGGCGCCCGTGCAGCCGGGCGAAGCCGCAGACGATGGTCGGCGCGTAACGGGCCTTGAACTCGTCGAAGCGCGAACCGTCCACCAGACGCGCAATCACTTCGCGCACGTCCACCTGCGTCCGCAGGTCGGCCGGCAGGATGCCGTAGAGCTCGCCCGGGTCGTAGAGCGGATCTTCGGGCGTGGTGACGTCACGCGCCGCCGGCTTCACGGTGTGCAGCGTCGAGACGATGGTGCGCGCCTGATGCAGCGCATGTCGATCGTCGTCGGCGGAGTAGTCGGCCACGCCAGACTCGCGCGTGTGGACATCGGCGCCGCCGATGTCTTCGGCGGTGACGTCTTCACCGGTCGCGGCTTTCACGAGCGGCGGGCCGGCCAGGAAGATGGTGCCCGTGCCCTTGACGATGATGGTCTGGTCGGACATCGCCGGCACGTAGGCGCCGCCAGCCGTGCACGAGCCCATCACGACGGCGATCTGCGAAATACCCGCGGCCGACATCCGCGCCTGGTTGAAGAAGATGCGGCCGAAGTGATCGCGATCGGGGAAGACCTCGGCCTGCAAGGGCAGGAAGGCGCCGCCCGAGTCCACGAGATAGACGCAAGGGAGCTGGTTCTGCAGCGCCACCTCCTGGGCCCGCACGTGCTTCTTCACCGTGAGCGGATAGTAGGTGCCGCCCTTCACGGTGGCGTCGTTGGCGACGATCATCACCTCGCGGCCCGACACCCGGCCGATGCCGGTGACGATGCCGGCCGAGGCGGCGCCGCCGTCGTACAGATCCCAGGCGGCGAGCGCCGAGAGTTCCAGAAACGGCGAGCCCGGATCGAGCAGCAGATCGATGCGCTCGCGCGCGGTGAGCTTGCCTTGCGACCGATGGCGTTCGATGTACTGCGGGCCGCCACCCTGCTTCACGAGGCCGAGCCGCTCGCGATACTGGGCGACCAGGACGGCCATCCGATCGCGATTGGCCCCGAACTCCGGACTCGTGGTGCGGATGTGGGACTCGAGGACGTCCATGCAGCTCCTGCGCGCCGGGCGGATGGGGCCGGGGCCCCTACCAGCCGCAGCAGTCGGTCTTGAATCGGCACGCCGGGCAGCGCCAGACCGCGTGCATGCGATACATCTCGGCGCCGCACCGTTCGCAGACCGTGCGGCTATCCTCGGCCGGGGCCGGCGCGCTCCTGAGGGCCGACAGGACCGGCGTAATCGGCGGGAACGGGCGGGTCTCGGCCATCGCGGCGATTATAGCGGAAGGTGCGGCGACACCAGCCCGGCCCGGCGGATCGGGAATAATGGACGAGCAGTCATGGCGCGTGTGCAACCACGCCGGCGCCGCGTCCTGGTCGTCGATGACGACCCGGCCACGGTCGACTGGCTCAAGATGGTGATCGAGCAGGCGGCGGTCGAGCCGCCGTTCGATGTCCGATCCGCCGGCCTGGGCCGGACCGGCCTGGCCCTGTTCGGCGAGTGGCGGCCCGATATCGTGCTCCTCGATTTGCTGCTGCCCGACGGCGACGGCATGGACGTGCTCAAGCGCATGAAAGAACAGGCGCCGGGCGCCGAGGTCATCGTCATCAGCGGCCAGGGCACCATCGCCCGGGCGCTCGACGCCGGCCAGGCCGGCGCCTTCTTCTTCATCGAGAAGTCGCAGCTCGATCCGGCCGGCATCGTCGGCATCCTCGAACGCGCGGCCCGCCAGGTGGACGAGCGGGTGACCCACGAGGAACTGCGCGCCAAGCTGCGCGATCCCGACGGCATGGGGGCGGTCATCGGCCAGAGCCAGCTGATGCGCGAGCTCTTCGAGCTGGTGGACGCCGTGGCGCCGAGCAACGCCAACGTGCTCATCCAGGGCGAAAACGGCACCGGCAAGGAACTCATCGCCAATGCGCTGCACCAGCGCAGCCCGCGCGCTGCCGGGCCGTTCATCAAGATCAATTGCGCGGCCATTCCGAAAGACCTCATCGAGTCGGAGCTCTTCGGCTACAAGAAGGGCGCCTTCACCGGGGCCAACACCGACAAGGTCGGGTTGCTCGAGCTGGCCGAAGGCGGGGCACTGATGCTCGACGAGATCGGCGAGATGCCGGCCTACCTGCAAACCAAGCTGCTGCGCGTCCTGCAGGAGCGCGAGTATCGACCGATCGGCAGCGACCGCTTCGTGAAGGTCGACTTCCGCCTCATCTGCGCCACCAACGTCGACCTCGACGCGGCGCTCGGCGACGGCCGCCTGCGCGAGGACCTCTATTTCCGCATCAACACGATTCAGTTGCGGGTGCCGCCCCTGCGCGAGCGCACGGAAGACATCCCGCTGCTCTGCGACTGGTTCGTCGAGAAGTTCGCCCGCCGGCACCAGAAGTCGGTGCGTGGCGTCAGCCCGACGGCCTATCACCTGCTCATCCGCAGCCGCTGGCCCGGTAACGTCCGCGAGCTCGAAAACGCCATGGAACGCGCCGTGCTGGTCACGCGCTCGTCGGAGATCCAGGCGACCGACCTGCCGGATTCATTGCGCGCCGCGACCGCCGACGACACCTTCGCCATACCGGCACACCGCACGCTGGCCGAGATCGAACGCATGGCGATTCTGCAGACGCTCGAACGCACCAACTGGAACAAGCAGGAAGCGGCGCAGATCCTCGGCCTCTACCGGCCGACGCTTTACAACAAGATGCGGCGGCACGGCATCGTGGCCCGCGACCAGCGCCGGCGCACCGTGCCGGCGGTGGGAGAGGCCTGAGCGCGTGCGGCTGGTCGCGCGCGCCGCCTGGAAGGGCGTCGAGGAGCTCTACAGCAGCGAGGGTCTGACGCATGCGGCGTCGATTGCGTTCTACGCGCTGCTGTCGATCTTCCCGTTCTTCCTGCTGCTGTTTTCGGTGATTGGCAGCTTCACGGAAGATCCGGCGTCGCGCGACAGCGTGGTGTCGTTCGTCTTCCGCTACTTCCCCCGGCAATTCGACTTCATCTCCGGCCAGATCGACAGCTTCCGCACCGATCGGGTGAGCATCGGCGTGGGCGGCGGCGTGGCGCTGGCCTACGCCTCGCTCGGCGTGTTCAACGCCCTGAGCTCGGCCGTCAACCACTCGTGGGGCGTCGAGAAGCGGCGCAGCTTCATCCGCCACCGGCTCTTCTCGTTCGTGATGATGGTCTCGGCCGGCGCGGTGTTCGTGGTGGCCATCGCCATCGTCAGCGCCGTGCGCGTCGTCGAGGCGCGCTGGTTCTCGTCACTCGAGCTGCAGGGCGCGTGGGTCGATCGGTTGCAGGGCGTGGGCACCGACTGGGCGGCGCTCGGTCTACTGGTCGTCTGCGTGGCGCTGATCTTCCGCTTCGTGCCGAACGTGAAGGTGACCTTCGCCGAGGTCTGGCCCGGCGCCATCGTGACCGCCGTGTTGTGGCGCGTCGCCTTCGCGCTCTTCTCGTGGTATGCGGCCGACCTGTCACAGTGGAGCGTCCACGGCTCGGTGGCCGCGGTGGTCGTGTTTCTGCTCTGGATCTACGTCTCGGCCGTGCTGCTGCTCTACGGCGTCGAGATGACGGCCGCCTATGTGCGCCTGCGGGTCATGTCACGGTCGCCAGCAACTGACGGATGATCGCTTCGGTGAAGAACGGCAGGTCGTCGGACTTGCGCGAGGTGATGACGCAGCCGTCTTCGACCACCGGGCGATCGACGTAGCGGGCGCCGGCGTTCTTGGCATCGACCGCGATCGACGGCCAGCACGTGATCATGCGGCCGCTGAGCGCCTTGGCGTTGATGAGCACCGAGGGGCCGTGGTCGATGGCGGCCACGGGCTTTCCGGCGGCGACCGCGTCGCGCACGAGATCGACCATGGCGTGGCGCAGGCGGATGCGGTCGGGCGCGAAGCCGCCGGGGATGACCACCGCATCGACATCGGCCACGCGAACCGCGCTGGCCGCGAACTCGGCGGCCACCTGCTGGCCGTCGCGGCTCCTGTAGATGTGACCGGCGATCGGCCCCACGACGTGCACGGTGGCCCCCGCCACCGACAAGGCGATGCGCGCTGCATCGAGGTCGACGTGGTCGTACTCCTGTTCCACCAGAATCACCACGCGTTTGCCGCGAAGCGGTGTCGAATCAGTCACGCCGGAAGCGCCTCCACGTCGAGTGTACCCCAGCGCTCGGGGCGCGGCATATGATCGAAGGATGAATCGCCTTGCCGGGGAGCCCAGTCCGTACCTGCGCCAGCACGCAGCGAATCCCGTGGACTGGTATCCGTGGGGCGAGCAAGCGTTCGAACGCGCGCGCCGGGAAGACAAGCCGATCTTCCTGTCCATCGGCTACGCGACCTGCCACTGGTGTCACGTGATGGCGCACGAGTCGTTCGAGCAGGCCGCCATCGGCGAGCAGCTCGGGCGCGACTTCATCGCCATCAAGGTGGATCGGGAAGAACGTCCCGACGTCGACCGCGTCTACATGGCGTTCGTGCAGGCGACCACCGGCAGCGGCGGCTGGCCGCTCAGCGTGTGGCTCACGCCGTCGCTCGAGCCGTTTTACGGCGGCACCTACTTCCCGCCGGTGTCGGCGTGGGGACGGCCGTCGTTTTCCGACGTGCTGCGCGAGATCGCGCGCGCGTGGCGCGACGAACGCGCTGACGTCGGCGCCTCCGCCAGCCGTGCCATGGCGCATCTCAAGGCCGACCCGCCGGTGCGTGACGGCGCAACGCTCTCGGATCTGGCGGTGCTCGAAGCCGGACAGGAAGCCTGGGCGCGCGCCTTCGACGAGCGACGCGGTGGCTTCGGCGACGGTCCGAAGTTCCCGCGGCCGAGCGAACTGCTGTTCCTGCTGCGCGAACATGCGCGCACCAGGGCCCCGGAGCCGCGCGTGATGGTGCTCGGCACGCTGCGGGCGATGGCGCTCGGGGGCATGCGCGACCATGTCGGTGGCGGCTTCCATCGCTACTCCGTGGACGGCGGTTGGCGGGTGCCGCACTTCGAGAAGATGCTCTACGACCAGGCGCAGCTGGTACTGGCGCTGCTCGAAGCCTGGCAGGTGAGCGGCGATCCGTTCTTCGCGCAGGTGGCCGAAGACACGCTGCGCTACGTCGAGCGCGACCTGGTCGGGCCCGACGGCGGCGTCTACTCGGCCGAAGATGCCGACTCGGTGCCACCCGCGCAGGCCGGCGAGCCGGGAGCACATGCGACCGAGGGCGCGTTCTACATCTTCTCGCGTGATGAGGTCGTCGAGGCGCTCGGGCCGGACAGCTCCGCCTGGGAACTGCGCTTCGGCGTGCTCCCTGGTGGCAATGCGCCGCTCGATCCGCAGGGGGAGTTCGGCGCGAGCAACCTGTTCTACACGGCCAAGACGATTGCCGCGATCGCCGAACAGACCGGCAAAAGTGCGCCCGACATCGGTGCCGCGCTGGCACGCGGCCGGCAGCGGCTCTTCGAATGGCGCAGCAAGCGTCCGCGACCCCAGCTCGACGACAAGGTGCTCACGGCGTGGAATGGGCTGGCGCTGGCGGCCTTTGCCCGCGCGGCGAGGGTGCTCGCCCCTGAGGGCGTGCTCGACGAAGGCGTGGCCGGCAGCGGACGGCGGCACCTGGCAACGGCGATCCGCATCGCCACGTTCATCCGCGCGCGGTTGTGGAACGACGTGACCAGGCGCTTGCAGCGGCGCGTGGCAGGTGGTACGGCTGGTATCGACGGCTTCGCCGAAGACTACGCGTGTATGGCCTGGGGGCTCATCGAACTCTTCCAGGCCACCGGCGATCCGGCGTGGCTGACGTGGGCCGTCGAGCTGCACGCCTCACTCGATCGATTGTTCCTCGCGCGGGATGGTCGGGGCTGGTACGCGACCACCGGGGAGGACCCGTCGGTGCTGCTGCGGCAACTGGAGGAGTACGACGGCGCCGAGCCGTCAGCCACCTCGGTGGCGGTAATGAACCTGCTCGCGCTGTCGCGCCTGACCGGACGCGCCGAGTATCAGCAGACGGCCGAGCGGGTGCTGGCGGCGCGACGAGGACAACTGGCGGCGCAGCCGCGCGTGGCACCGCACCTGCTGGCGGCGCTCTCGACCACGCTGCAACCGGCGCTCGAAATCGTGGTCGCGGGCGGCGATCGTGCAGCCACGCTGCATCACACCATCACGTCCCGCTTCCTGCCCTCGGCGGTCTGCGTGCCGCTCTCAGAAACGCACGCGAGTGCGCTCGGAGGGCCCGCCCCGTGGCTTGCTTCGTACGCGGAGCGCGCGGGGGAACCGGCCGCATTCGTCTGCCGCGAGTTCGTCTGCGCGGCGCCGGTCACGGCCCCGGAGGCGCTCGCGATCCTGCTGGACCAGGCCACCCATCCCGGAGCGGTCGAGGATGAAGGCACGATCCAATAGCTGCGCCGACGCTACTTCTGGAACCGCAGTTCGCCGCCCTGCGCGTCGTTGAGCTGCAGCAGCCGGTTGTTGAGGCGCACGGTGAGCGGACCGGTCAGCAGCCCCGTGAAGCGGGTGTCGATCGGGGCGCTGGCGCAGGCCGCAAGCGTGCACGCCAGGGGCAGCCACCACATGCCTTCGAGGTCGGCGGCGGAGGTGGGCGAGGTCAAGGTGCCGTCGGAGCACGAGAGCGTGGCGACGAGGGCGGCGAGCAGGACCCGGAGTCGCCTGCGGATTGGCCTTGGGTTCAACTACTGTTACTCCTGATGGTGCCGGGGGTGGGCGTGCCCGAAGGCCGAGCGCAGAGCGCGACGGCTGAGTGCCTGAGTTCCACCCCCGGCGCCAGAACGAGCCATCGGCGAGTGATGGTGCCGGGGGTGGGAATCGAACCCACACGCTCCTTGCGGAACCCGGGATTTTAAGTCCCGTGCGTCTGCCAGTTTCGCCACCCCGGCGTGACGCGCGTCCCACGATACCCCGAGTCGCGGCACCGGTGCGCGGTCGGCATGACGCGGTCCGATCGGTGGCGACTCTGAGCGCCGCGCTCGAAACCCGTCACCCTCGCCTGACTGCGGGCGATGCCGTTGCGTTGGCGTGGGGTTCGGTCGGCGAGCGACTATGAGTCGTCGTCGCGCAGAAGACCGACACTCGCGCCGGAAGTGCGGGTGACGGGCGGGTTAGGGGATGGGGGTCCCCAGAAAGGCTTTGGACGGCAGGACAAGTCGCCGAGAGGCGCGAGTGACCGACGCGACTCATCGGAGCCGACGACCGAACCCCACGCCAACACAACTGCCGATAGCGACAGGGGAAGAGCCCAGGCGCGTTCCCTCGTTACGACATGTCGCCGAGAGGTGCGGGTGACCGACGTGCGAAGCGGAGCCCACGATTGGACCGCGTCGTGACGACCGGTTCCGGGTGAACGATTGTCATATGATGCCGAGACCGGCATCGCACGCGGATTGAGGTGCCAGCCGGCACACGGAGGCCACGACCATGCGGTGGGAAGATCAACGGCGCAGTTCGAACGTCGAAGACCGGCGGGGCATGCGCGTGCCCGGCGGCGTGGGCGGCGGCATGGGCATCGGCACGGTCGTGGTCGTCCTCATCGTGAGCTGGCTCACCGGCGCCAATCCGCTCACGCTCCTGCAGATGGCGGGCGGGTCGGGCGGGTCGCAGGCGCCGGTCGAAGAAGGGCAGGTCGGCGCGCCCACCAACGATCCGCAGGCCGAGTTCGCCGCGGTGGTGCTGGCCTCGACCGAAGACGCCTGGGGCCGCGTGTTCCAGCAGGCAGGCGATCGCTACCAGGCGCCGCGGCTGGTGCTCTTCACCGATGCGGTGGCATCGGCGTGCGGCACCAACTCGTCTGCCGTGGGGCCGTTCTATTGCCCGGCCGACCAGAAGGTCTACATCGACCTGGGCTTCTTCCACGAACTCGACCAGCGCTTCGGCGCGCCCGGCGACTTCGCGCAGGCGTATGTCGTGGCGCACGAAGTCGGGCATCACCTGCAGACACTGCTCGGCGTGTCCGAGAAGGTGATGGCGGCGCGCCAGCGGGCCGGCGAGGTCGAGGGCAATCAGCTCTCGGTGATGCAGGAACTGCAGGCGGATTGCTTTGCCGGTGTGTGGGGCCACCACGCGAACCAGAAGAACCTGCTGCAGCCCGGCGATGTCGAAGAGGGCCTGCGCGCGGCCGCCGCCATCGGCGACGACATGATGCAGAAGCGCGCGCAGGGACGGGTATCGCCGGAATCGTGGACGCACGGCTCGTCGGAGCAGCGCGTGACGTGGCTGCGCCGCGGCCTGAGCGAAGGCACCATCGACGCCTGCGATACCTTCGGCCAGGCCTCGCGGCGCTGACTACCAGATCTTCACGCGCGCCTCGGGCGCGAGATACAGCTTGTCGCCCGGCTTGACGTCGAACGCCGTGTAGAAGGCCTCGACGTGCGGCAGCGGCCCGGTGCCGCGCACCTGGTCGGGCGAGTGCGGATCGGCCATCACCTGATTGCGCAGCGCCTCGTCGCGCTGCTTGGCCCGCCACGCCTGCGCCCAGCCGGCGAAGAAGCGCTGGTCACCGGTGAGCCCGTCCATCACCGGGGCCGCCTTGCCGCCGAGCGACATCCGGTAGGCGCGGTGCGCGATGACGAGTCCGGTCAGGTCGCCGATGTTCTCGCCGAGTGTCAGCTCGCCGTTGACCTTCACGCCGGGAATCGGCTCCTTGGCGCTG
>JANNIB010000510.1:0-4577 GCA_031404695.1 Acidobacteriota bacterium | reverse complement strand
AAGTCAAATCACCCAGGGCTCCTGTTCAGCATCTATGAAGGCAAAGACATTCGCGCCACATCGCCGGCGTCGTTGGCGGTCACGCCTTCGAGATCCGCCAGCGCGGGATGCAGGTCGGGCCCGGCCCACAGCGTCGCGGTGCTTCCACGCAGGCGGTAGATGCCGAGATCGTCTTCGACCAACAGCAGCCCGGCGCGCGTGGTCGTGCCCGCACGGGCGCTTTTGCGGGGCTGCGCGCGCACCGTGTGGCGCCAAAACGACAGGGTCTGGGGCGACGGGGGCTGTGGCACGGATGTGCAACGGCGGCACGGGGTGGCCGTGGCCGGGTTGCTCCTATACTCTACACACCGATTTCCCCAAGGAGCTCTCCATGCGCATTCGACGCCTGCTCGTGTTGTCCGCCGCGCTGCTGGCCCCCGCCGCCGCGCTCGTCTTCGGGCAGCAGCAGGCGGCCGAAGCGCCCGCCTCGGCCCGCCCGGCCATGACGCGCCCGGCCGTGGCCGGCCTGAACGGCCTGGTGACGAGCGGTCACCCGATCGCGTCGTCGGCCGGCCTGCAGATGTTGCACAAGGGCGGCAACGCGTTCGACGCCGCGGCGGCCGTTGGCGCCATGGCGGCACTTGGCGAGCCCGAGATGAACGGCATCGGCGGCAACGGGTTCATGACCGTGTATCACAAGACCACCGGCAAGGTGTGGTCGCTGTCGATGGCGGGCGCGGCCCCCAAAGCCATCGTGCCGTCGGAGATGACGCCCGAGACGCTGAATGCCGGCATGAAGGCCGGCATCGTGCCGGGCAACCTCGGTGGCTACCTCACGCAGCTCCAGCGCTTCGGGACGATGAGCGTGGCGGAGGTCTTCAGACCGGCCATCGAATACGCCGAGAAGGGCTATCCGATCGATCCGATGCTGGCGGCGTCGATCGGGCGCGGCCGCACCAACCTGGCGAAGTATCCGACCTCCGCGAAGATCTTCCTGCCCACCGGCGAGCCGCTCAAGGCCGGCGACCTGCTGAAGAACCCCGACTACGCCGCCACCCTGCGCAAGCTGGTCGACGCCGAGCAGCAGGCGCTCAAGACGGGCGCCTCGCGCGCGGCCGCCATCCAGGCGGCGTTCGATCGCTTCTACAAGGGCGACATCGCGCAGGAGATCGACCGCTTCTTCAAGGACAACGGCGGCGTGCTCACGGCCGCCGATCTGGCCGCCTACAAGCCCGAATGGCAGGAGCCGCTGCACACGACCTACCGCGGCCACGACGTCTACAGCAATCCGGCGACCTCGCGCGGCGGCTTCGAGGTGCTGATGGGCGCCAACCTCGTCGAAAGCGTGGATCTCAAAGCGGCCGGTGCGAATTCCCCGGCGGCGCTGCACGCGGTGATCGAAGCGATCAAGATCTCGAAGGCGGACATCTACCGCTTCGTCGCCGACCCCGCCTTCGTGACTGTGCCGACAGCGGGCCTGATGTCGCGCTCGTTCGCCGCCACGCGGCGCACGCTCTTCGATCCGTCAAAGGCGATTGCCTATCCACCGGCCGGCACGCCCGAGGGCATGCCGTCGAGCTCGCCACGTGCGCAGGGGCCGGCGTTCGACGAGCACTACGACGGCGAACTGCACACGACCTCGTTCTCGATCGTCGACGCCTTCGGCAACGCCGTCGGCGTGACGCCGACACTCGGCGGCCTGTTCGGCAGTAACGTCGTCGTCGGCTCGACCGGCCTGCTGCTCAACAACGGCATGCGCATCGGCTCCACCTCGCCTTATCCGACCGATGCCAACTACGTCGGCCCCGGCAAGACGCCGGTGCTGAACAACTCGCCGGTGGTCGTGCTCAAAGACGGCCAGCTCGCGTTCGTCTTCGGCACGCCCGGCGGCGAGACCATCGGCCAGACCCAGTTCCAGGTGCTGGTCAACCTGGTGGACTTCGGGATGCCGGTGCAGCAGGCCATCGAAGCGCCGCGGCTGGTGCTCAACGCCACGCCGAACTTCTACAAACCCGGCGCAGCCATCGCCGTGCAGGTCGAAAGCCGCGTACCTGCGGCCACCATTGCCGCGCTCACGGCCATGGGTCACACCGTGGAGGTGCTGCCCGGCTGGGGCAGCCTCGGTCACATGCAGGTCATCCGGGTAGACCCGAAGACCGGGGCGAAGACCGCCGGCGCCGACCCACGCCGCACCGGCTACGCGATGGGGTACTAGCGCCAACGGCGCTGGTGCGGGCAGAAACGGTCGTGGAGACGCTGCTCAAGGTGACGCGCGCTCTGGCCGGCTGGGGCGATCCCATCAGCCGCGATCTCAGCCGGTCTGGCGATCTGTTCGTCGCCCAGTTCCGGCTGGGCCTGCTCGTGCTGCTCGCTCTTATTCCGCTCCTGACCTCGCTCGTCAATCCTGGGCAGATCGAGAACTGGCTTGGGCTGGCGACCATCGGCGTCGCCCTCGCCTTTGCGGTGTGGTTCGAACGTCTGGCGGCAAAACCGACGCCTCCGGGGTGGCTCGGCTTCGCCACCAGTCAGTTCGACGTCGCGGTGATCTCGCTGGGCTTTGTCAGCTTCATCGTGGCCGATCGCCCGATCGTCGTCAGCAACAGCCTGGTGCACTACACGATGTACTTCGTGGCACTCGCCGGCACCGGCCTGCGCTACGACCCGCGCGTGTGCCTGGCGGCCGGCGGCGCCGCGCTGCTGCAGTACGGCGCTCTCGTCAGCTGGGTGGGCATGTTCGAACCCGGCGTGTGGACGCAGTCGAGTGTCTACGGCATCTTCCAGTGGGACTCGCAGGTCAGCCGCCTGCAGCTCATCGCGGTGGCCACCATCATCCACGCCGCCGTGGTCGTGCGGTCGCGCGCGTTCTGGCTGAACTCGATGCGCGACCAGCTCACCGGGCTCTTCAACCGCGGCTTCTTCGACGAAAGCTACTCACGGCTGTTCGCCGGCGATGCCCACTCGCCCTTCACCGTCGCCCTGATCGACCTCGATCACTTCAAGAACGTCAACGACCGCTACGGCCATGCCGCCGGCGACGATGCCCTGCGCTTTGCCGCCAGCCACCTGAAAGACGCCTTCCGCGACGGCGACATCATCGCCCGCTACGGCGGCGAGGAGTTCGCGGTGCTGCTGCAGACCGACCGCGACAGCGCGGTGGCGCGGCTCGACGCCTGGCGGGCATCGCTGCATGCCTCGGCCCGCATCCCGCGCCTGTCAGCCAGCGTCGGCGTCGCCAGCCGGCCCGAAGACGGCGTGACCCGCGCGCTCATCGACACCGCCGACCGTCGTCTGTACGCCGCCAAAGCGGCCGGCCGCAACCGTACCGTGGCCGATGGCGGCGAAGCGGCCTGAGCCTCCAGGAGTTCCCCATGACACGTCTCGGAGGTCTCGCCCTTGCCGTGGGTGTGCTGGCCGCACTCTGCCTCACCGAGCGCGCGGTCGTGCGAACGATCGCCCAGGCGCCAGCGGCGCCGTCTTTCACCGTGGATCCCCACTGGCCGACGCTGCCGCCGCAGTGGACGCTCGGCCAGGTCACCGGTGTGGCCGTCGATGCCACCGATCACGTGTGGGTGCTGCATCGGCCATGGTCGCTCACCGACGACGAGAAGGCGCAGAACCCCGAGGCCGCGTGCTGCACGGCGGCGCCACCGGTGCTGGAGTTCGATGCCAGCGGGCGCTATCTGTCGGGCTGGGGCGGAGCCGGCGACGGCTACGAGTGGCCCGAAGACGAACACGCCATCCACGTCGATCACAAGCGCAACGTCTGGATCACGTCCGCTGGCGGCCCGCGCCTGCGCGACGGCAAAGAGAACATGATCCTGAAGTTCACGAGCGATGGCCGCTTTCTCCTCCAGATCGGGAAGCGCGGGCAGAGCAAGGGCTCGCTCGACACCGCCAACGTGAACAACGCCGCGGACGTCTACGTGGACCCGAAGACGAATGAGCTCTACGTGGCCGACGGCTATGTGAATCGCCGCGTGATCGTCTACAACGCCGACACCGGTGCATTCAAACGAATGTGGGGCGCGTATGGCAAGCCGCCCGACGACGCGGCGTCGAAGGCCGTGAGCTACGACGGGCCGCCGCCGGTGCAGTTCAACCTCGTGCACGGCATCCGCGTGTCGCACGACGGCAAGGTCTACGTGAACGACCGCCGCAACAACCGCATGCAGGTGTTCTCGACGGCCGGCGTCTACGAGCGTGAGATCTTCATCGAGCGGCAGACCAGGCTGCTGGGCACGTCGTTCGCGGTGGGCTTCTCACCGGATGCGGCGCAGCGCTACCTGTATCTGGCGGATGCCGGCAACGGCAAGGTGCGGATCTACGACCGCGCGACGCTCACCGAGGTGAGCAGCATCGGCCGCATCGGCCGCTACGCCGGCCAGTTCATCTTCCTGCATGCCCTCGCCGTGGATTCACGCGGCGATCTCTATACAGCGGAAGTGGGCACCGGGCGGCGCGTGCAGAAGTTCGTGCGGCGATAGACGACCCGGCAGCCATGACCCTGGCGAGCCTCATCGCGCTCGCCGTCGTCGACAGCATCAACCCGTCTGCGCTCGTCGTCACGCTGGCGCTGCTGACGCGGCCCGGCCCCGGTC
>JANNIB010000509.1:0-20388 GCA_031404695.1 Acidobacteriota bacterium | reverse complement strand
CCAGAGACGCGTTGCCGTCGGGGAAATGGAACGTGAAGCTACCCTGCCTGAAGGATTCTTCGTCCGGCAGTCCGAGACCGTCGAAGCCGATGCGGCCGGCGCGCGCGGCCTCGAGCGCAGGCGTCGTGTCGACGCGCTTGTTGTTGCGTCCGCCCTGCCCCAGGAAGAACGGCAGCGCGTCGGGGCTCATCCTGGCGTGCGTGAGCAGGAACTCCTGGTAGCTGATGCGCGAGAGCAGCGCGATCTTCTGCTCGAGCGTCTTGCCGTGCAGGTAGTCGGGGTTCTTGCCGTAGAGCCGCACGAGATCCCGGCGCGCCGTCTCCGAGAGCGGCGCCTTCGCCAGGAACTGGTCCCACGGCAGACGCCCGTTGCCCGCCACCAGGCGGTCGTCGCCGAAGTGTTCCTTGTCGAAGAAGGTCGACGGCCCCAGCTTGTACTGCTGGAACAGATCGCGATCCTGGAACTCGGCGTTGCGCGGCACGTCCACCCCGAGGTCGACGAGCAGCTGCTTGGCCATGTAGCTGTAGGGATACGGCGTCGCCACGCTCATCGTGCCGCCGTAGCCGAGGTAGGTGCGGCCCTGGTAGACGAACTCGTTGCGCTTGGCGTGGCCGCCGAAGTCGTCGTGATTGTCGAGCACGAGCACCCGCTGATTCGGTAGCGCCTGGTGCCAGAAGTGCGCGGCCGAGAGTCCCGACAGGCCACCGCCCACGATCACGAGGTCGTAGCTCTCGCGCGTGTCGACGTCGATGCCCGGGTAGGTCGCGTAGGTGCCACGCCGCAGCGCGTCGAACGACTGAATCGACGACTGGTGCTGTCCCCGCATGCCGAGCCGCTGGGGCGGGTAGGCCGGCTCCGTGGCCGGCCCTTGCGCGCGCGCCTCGAGGGGCAGATTCGGTCGCGTCAGGCTGGCGCCGGCGATGCCGATGGCGACGCCGTTCAGGAAGTCGCGGCGCGGAATGCGACGGTGCATCCCGAGGTCACGCGACTCAGTCACAGCGCACCACCTTGTCGCGAGCGTGGCCCGTGTAGGAGACGACCCGCCATCCCTCTTTCGTGCGGCCAAACAGATACGACGTGCCGCCGACCGACATCACGCTGCCGTCGGTCTTGTAGCGCGTGTTGTAGCCGCTGGCGATCGCTGCGCTGGCATTCAGCACGCACACGTTCTGAATGGTGAACACCGACTTGCCCCAGCCGCTGGCCACCAGGTCCTTCAGCGAGCCCTCGAATCGCGCCAGCGCCTGCTCCCTGGTCAGATCCGGCTGCGGTCCTGACCCGCCGATGACGATCCACGGGATGTTGAAGATCTCCTCGGGCAGCGCCTTCATGTTGTGCGCCGAGAAGTAGGCGTAGTACTTGTCGACGACGGCGCTCACTTCGGCCTTCACCCGGGCGACATCCGCGGCAATCAGCGCCGGCTGCTGCGCCCGCGCCACCGGCGACGCAGCCACGCCGAGCAGCGCGACGATCGCGATCCGAAACATGAACCGGCAGGGGTAGGTCATGCGCAAACTCCTTGAGCGGCGTTCCGGCCGGCCCGCGATCATGCGTGTGTCGGCGGTGGAACCTGCGGAGCGGCTGGTCCCGGCGAAGCCGCGTGGTTCGATTCGCGCGAAGGCTGTCACAGGGGTTCGAGGTTGTCAATTCGCATCCATGTGGTATTCCTCCATGCGGAAAGAGGAATCCGATGCCCTTCCGCCACCAGCCCGGCACCGGCTCGATGAGCCCTTGCGTGGTCGCACTGCTGATATCGGCGGCGTGCAGCTCCGCGCCTCAGCCGCCGCCGGCGGACCTCGTCGTTGTGAACGGCCAAGTCTATGCCGGCGCTAACGCGCCGGCGCTGCACGAGGCGCTGGCGGTGGTCGGTGAGCGCATCGTGGCTGTCGGCACGAACGTCGAGATCGAGCGGCTGCGCGGACCTTCGACGCGGGTGGTCGACGCCGCCGGCCGCAGTGTCGTCCCGGGATTCAACGACACGCACGTCCATTTCTTCGAAGGCGGGTTCGGCGCCCAACGCGCCGACCTCGGCGCTGCCGGCACCGTAGACGACGTGCAGGCCGCGCTGCGGGCGTTTGCGGCGTCGCAGCCGGGCGAGGGCTGGCTGCTCGGCGAAGGTTGGCGCTACAACGTATTCCCCGGCGGCCTGCCCACCAGAGCACAGCTCGACGCCGTGAACCTCGACCGGCCGGCGTTCGTGCGCTGCTTCGACTACCACACGGCGTGGGTCAACTCGAAGGCCCTGGCCCTGGCGGGCATCACGCGCGACACGCCAGACCCACCCAATGGACACATCGTCCGTGATGCGCGCGGCGAGCCGACCGGCGTGCTGCAGGAAAGCGCGCAGGGGCTGGTGTCGCGCCTGTTGCCGGCGCCGTCGCTCGAGCAGCGGCTGACGGTGCTCGATGCGACGATTGCGCGCCTGCAGGCCGCCGGCGTCACCAGCGTGCAGAACGCGCTCGGCAACCGCGACGAGTTCGAGGCCTGGGCCGAGGCCCGCACGCGCGGCCGGCTGGCGCTGCGCCTCTACTCGGCCGTCTCACCCTCCGGCCTGTTCTCGTCCGACCCGCCACCGCCGATCACCCCGGCGATGCCCGCGGCTGGCAGGTGCTGATGCACGCCGTCGGCGACGGCGCGGTGCGCATGGCGCTCGACGCCGTGGCGGCCGGCGGGCGGCCGGCGCCATCGCATCGATCACATCGAGACACTCGACCCGGCCGACGAACCGCGCTTTGGTGCCCTGGGCGTCGTCGCGTCTTTGCACCCCGGGGGCCTCTTCCGCCCGCCGTCGGCCCGTCCGCCGACCACGCCGGCGACCGCCGGAGTGTGGGCGACCAACCTCGGACCCGAGCGCGCCGCTCGTGGCACGGCCTGGAAGCGCATCCATGACGCCGGCGGACGCGTGGTGCTCGGCAGCGACTGGCCGGTCGCGTCGTTCGATCCGTCTGGACGGCTGTTTCAAGTGGCCGTGGCCCCGCCGCGCGAGGGCCGGCCAGACGGTCGGCTGGCACTCCGGGCGGCGATCGACGCCTATACGTCGAATGCGGCGTTGGTGTCGTTCGACGAGGCCGAAAAAGGCACGCTGGCGCCGGGGCAACTGGCCGACTTCGTGGTGCTGGCGAGCGACGTGCTCACGACCACGCCGCGCAGTGCCGCCGACCTTGCCGCCGCGACGACCGTCTTCGGCGGAAAGGTCGTCTACCAGCGGCCGCCGTCCTGAGGCGCGCGTCGGGCCGCTACCAGCCGGCGGCCTGTCCGTCTTTTCTGTGATCCGACCCGGCCCGGTAGAACCCGTTCACGGGCAGGTCCTCGCTGTTGCTGCGCCGATCGAAGGTCGGCGTCGGCAGCCGCGGATCTTGTGGCCCTTCGCCTCGAGCGCTTTGCCCACCAGCGAGATTCACGATGTGCTGCGCGTGTGTTTCCTGCTGTACGCTGCCGCCCATGCTGCCGAAGGCCATCAGCGGTTCGCCGTCTTTCGTCACGAACCCGGCCATGATCGAATGGAACGGCTGCTTGCCCGGCGATCGGGAATTCGTCGGGAGTCTACTGCGTTCGTGGTTCCGGCGTCCGCCAGCCGCCCCTGCCGCATTATGCTCAAGGCATGCCTTCGCCAGCCACTGAGCTTCACGTCGTGAAGGGCGCCTGCCCGCACGACTGCCCCGACACCTGCGCGCTCGAAACCACGGTGCAGAACGGCGTCGCCATCAAGGTGTCGGGGCAGAAAGACCATCCGTGGACCGACGGCGCGCTGTGCACGAAGGTGTCGCGCTACCTCGACCGCACCTATGCGCCCGACCGGGTCGTGTATCCCCACAAGCGCGTGGGCGGCAAGGGCCCCGGGAAGGGGAGCTGGGAGCGCATCAGCTGGGACGAAGCGGTCGGCACGATCGCCGCGAAGTTCCACGAGATCATCGCCTCGCCCACCGGGCCCGAAGGCATCTGCCCCTACAGCTACGCCGGCACCATGGGGCTGCTGAATTTCGCCGGCATGGACCGCCGCTTCTTCTACCATCTCGGCGCGTCGCTGCTCGATCGCACGCTGTGCTCGTCGGCCGGCAAGGTGGGCATCAAGCTGACCCTCGGCGGCGGCGTCGGCATGGACCCCGAACGCGTCGAGGACGCCCGCCTCATCCTCATCTGGGGCTCGAACCCGATCACGTCCAACCTGCACTACTGGACGCGCGTGCAGGAAGCGAAGCGCCGCGGCGCCCGCGTGGTGGTGATCGATCCGTACCGCAGCCTCACGGCCGAGAAGGGCACCGACCACATCGCCGTGCGTCCGGGCTCGGATGCCGCGCTGGCGCTGGCGATGATGCAGGTCATCATCAACGACGGCCTGCACGACGCCGACTACGTGGCGAACTACACCGTGGGCTTCGACCAGCTGGTCGAGCGCGTGCAGGAGTATCCGCCCGAGCGCGCGGCTGACATCTGCGGCATTTCCGCGGCCACCATCACGCAGCTGGCGCGCGACTACGCCACCACGCGGCCGTCGGCGATCCGCGTCAACTACGGGTTGCAGCGGCACCGGGGCGGCGGCGCGGCGGTGCGCGCCATCACGTGCCTGCCGGCGCTCGTCGGCGCCTGGCGCGACGCCGCCGGCGGCGTGCTGCTCAGCACCGGCGATTTCTACGGCATGAACACGGCCGCACTCGAGCGTCAGGATCTGCTGGCCGGGCGGCGCCCGCGCACCATCAACACCAGCTCGATCGGCGACGCCCTGCTCGAGGCCGACCCGCCCATCAAGGCGCTCTACGTCTACAACTCGAATCCGGTGTGCGTGGCGCCTGATTCCGAGAAGGTCGTCGCCGGGTTCTCGCGTCCGGATCTTTTCACCGTCGTGCACGACGTGTTCTTCACCGACAGCGCCGACTACGCCGACATCTTCCTGCCGGCGACCACGCAGCTCGAGTGCCTCGACATCCACAAGTCCTACGGGCATCTCTACGTGCTGCTCAACCAGCCGGCGATTGCGCCGGTGGGCGAGGCGCTGCCGAACACGGAGGTGTTCCGGCGGATTGCCAGGGCCATGGGGCTCGCCGAGCCGGCGCTCTTCGAAGACGACGAGACGCTCATCTGCCAGACGCTGCAGACGACGCATCCGAGGATGGCCGGTATCACCTACGAGGGGCTCAAGGAGCACGGCTGGCAGCGGCTCAACGTGCCGGTGATCTACGCGCCGTTCGCTGAAGGCGGCTTCCCGACCCCGTCGGGCAAGTGCGAGTTCTACAGCGAGACCGCCAGGGCGATGGGCCTCGACCCGCTGCCCACCTACACGCCGCCGGTCGAGTCGGTGCAGAGCGCGCCCGAACGGGCCAAGACCTATCCGCTGGCAATCATCTCGCCGCCCCAGCGCCACCTGCTCAACTCGTCGTTTGCGAACCTGCCGCTGTTCCTCGACGCCGAGAAGGAACCGCACCTCGATATCCATCCCGAAGATGCAGCTCCGCGCGGCATCACTGAGGGCGCGTGGCTGCGCGTGTTCAACGACCGCGGCGCGTTCGGGGCCCGCGCCCGCGTCACCGAGAAGGCGCGTCCGGGTTGCGTGGTGGCCGTGTCGCTCTGGTGGCGCAAGCTCACGCCCGACGGCACCAACGCCAATCAGGTGACGTCGCAGCGGCTCGCCGACATGGGCAACGCGGCCACCTTCTACGACGCGCTGGTGGACGTGGCGACTGCGCCGGAGCCCTGCGGCGCGCGCTCAGGCGCGATGATCGCGGACTGACGTCAGCGAGGTCTCGACGGGCTATCCTGTGGCCCGTGACTGACCGCCCGACGGCCTCCCACCTACTGCACCGCTCCACCCGGCAGACCTTCGACATTGCCGTCGGCGGCGATGGCCTGACCATCAGGCTCGCCGATGGCCGCACCGTGATCGACGCCTCCGGCGGCGCCGCGGTGGCATGCCTCGGGCACGGGCAGCAGCGGGTGGTCGATGCGATCGCGCGTCAGGCGTCGGCGCTCGCCTACGTGCACACGTCGTTCTTCTCGTGCGACGCCGCCGAAGCGCTCGCCGACCACCTCGTTGGCCACGAGCCTGGTGGCCTCTCGCATGCGTATTTCGTGTCGTCAGGCTCGGAGGCCGTCGAGGCGTGCATGAAGATGGCGCGGCAGTACTTCGTGGAGCGGGGCGAGCCGGATCGCGTTCACTTCATCGCCCGTCGGCAGAGCTATCACGGCAACACCTTCGGCGCGCTGTCGGTGGGTGGGCATCCCGCCCGGCGCGGGTTCTACGAACCGATGCTGATGCCCCACGTGAGCCACGTCTCGCCGTGCTTCGCGTTTCGCCACAAGCCGGCGCACCAGACCAGTGCCCAATACGTGGCGCGTCTGGCGGCCGAGCTCGAGGCCGAGTTCCAGCGGGTCGGGCCGGGCCGCGTCATCGCGTTTCTGGCCGAGCCGGTCGTGGGCGCGACGTCGGGATGCGTGGCGCCCGAGCCGGGCTACTTCGCCGCGATCCGTGAAGTGTGCGACCGCCACGGCGCGCTCCTGATCCTGGACGAGATCATGTCGGGCATGGGCCGGTGCGGTACGACGCACACGTGGGAACAGGAAGGCGTGACGCCCGACCTGCAGGCGGTGGCTAAGGGCCTCGGCGGCGGCTACCTGCCGCTTGGCGCCATGCTCGTGTCGCGCAGGGTGATGCGGGCGCTCGACGAGGGCAGCGGTGCGTTTGCTCACGGGCATACGTTCCAGGCGCACCCGGTGGCCTGCGCGGCGGCGCTCGAGGTGCAACGGATCATCGACGAGGAACACCTGCTCGAGAACGTCCGCCGCATGGGCGCCGTGTTGACCGCGAGGCTGCGCGCGCAATTCGATGCCCATCCGCACGTGGCCGACATCCGCGGCCGCGGCCTGTTCCAGGCGCTGGAGTTCGTGGCAGAGGGCGCGACCCTTGCGCCGTTCCAGGCGTCTTGCCAGTTCGCCGCGACGCTGAAGCGGACCGCGCTCGAGCACGGCCTGGCGGTGTATCCGAGCAGCGGGACCATCGACGGGCGTCTCGGCGACCACGTCATCATCGCGCCGCCCTACAACGTGACCGCTGCCGACATCGACCGGATCGTGGCCCGGCTCGGCGACGCGGTGGATGCGACGGTGGCTACAATGCGGTGATGTCAGACGAAACCTTCGAAGTCGTCGCCACGTTTCTGACGCGGGTCGATGCCGACCTCGCGAAGACCGCGCTCGAAGCCGTCGAGATCGAGGCCACCGTGTCGGCCGATGATGTCGCCGGCATGCGACCTCACCTGTGGATGGGGGGCGTCAGGCTGCTGGTGAGTTCGAACGACCTCGAACGTGCCAAAGCTGTGCTGGCGGAGGCCGAAGGGCTGCCGCCTGGCGACCAGTAGCGCCGCCGCTAGCGTCCGAACGACAGTTCCTCGACGGCGCGCTGTGCCTTCTTCACCGCGTCGCGGGCAGCCACGCGCGCGGCCTGGCGCGTGGCGAGGTCACGCTCGCTCTGCTCGACGGCAGCATCGGCTGCTGCGAGCGCCTCGCGGGCCTCAGCCAGGGCCGCCTCCGCCTTCTGGCGGGCAGCCTCGCGCTCTTTTGCCGCCTTCTCGGCAGCCTTCTCTCTCTCGCGCGCCGCTCTGGCTCGCGCGGCTTCGGTCGCAGCCGCCTCTCCGGGCTTTGCGGTGGGCGGGGTGGCCGCAGCCGTCGGGCGCGGGGCGGCCGGCGGCGCCGCGGCTGGTCCTGGCAGCCGTGCCGCGAAGACGAGTCCGGCCAGCGCTTCGAGACCGCGCGGCGCCAGCGGACGCGTGAGCCGTCCGATCGCCTCCGGCGAGGGCAGCGCCTGCAGCGTGTCGCGAATCGCGTCGAGCGTTCCCGGCGTCATGGCGTGGCCGCCGGCGATCAGCACCTCTTTCGCCGCGGCTGCGGCGTCGCGCAGCGCCTCCCGATGCGCCTGGTCCGCGCGGGCGATGTCGGCCGGCTCGCCGGCCAGCGCGCGCTGATGCTCGCGGCGCACGGCTTCGGACGCCGCCTCGAGGTGCTCGATGACGGGGCGGTGATGCCAGAAGAGTTGGTTGACGGCCCACGCCGGCAGGCTCGGCTTGGCGAGGGCCTTCACGTCGGGACGCTTCGCCGACTTCGCCAGCGCGTTGCGCGCGTCGGTGAAGGCGTCGAGGGGTCCCTGGAACAGTAGGTCGATGGCGGTGTGGATGTCGGCCATGCGGGCGCGGTGCCCGGTCACTATAGCGGCCGGTTGCATCGACGTGAAAGTCAGGCCCGGCCCTGAATGGGGACAGTCCCCATCCATGCATGAGGTAAGCTCCGGCCGCGCCGCTATGCGCCACCTCAACTCCGAGCTCTTTCGCAGTGCCAGCGTGGCCGCGCTGGGCAGCTTCCTGTTCGGCTTCGATACCGCCGTCATCTCCGGCGCCACCGACGCCCTGCGCCAGACCTTCGATCTGAACAGCCAGTGGCTTGGTCTCACAGTGGCCGGCGCGCTGCTCGGCACCATCGGCGGATCGCTGGCGGTGAGCGCGCCGCTCGAGCGCCACGGCCGTCGTCCGGTGCTGCGCGCGCTCGCCGTGCTCTACGTCGTGTCGGCGCTCGGCTGCGGGCTGGCGTGGAACTGGACGGCGCTCTTCGTCTTCCGCGTGCTGGGCGGGCTCGCCATCGGCGGATCGTCGGTGGCGGCGCCGATGTACATCGCCGAGATCGCTCCGGCCGCCGTGCGCGGGCGTCTGGTGGCGCTCAGTCAGCTCAACATCGTCATTGGCATCCTGGCGGCTTACCTCTCGAACTCGATCGTCGAGCTGGCGGTGGGCGGACCCGACTCTGCCGCCTGGCGGGTGATGCTGGGCCTGCCTGCCGTGCCGGCGGCGCTTTTCTACCTGCTCACGTTCGGCATCCCCGAGAGCCCACGCTGGCTCCTCGTGAAGCAGCGCCGCGCCGACGCCGAAGCGGTGCTGACGCTCGTGGGCGCCGCCAACCCGCGGGCCGAAGTGGCCGAGATCGCCGCGTCGCTCCACTCCGAATCCGCGGCGGCCACCGAGCCCTTCTTCACGCGCAAGTACCGGCGGCCGATTCTGCTGGCGCTGATGGTGGCCACCTTCAATCAGCTCTCAGGCATCAACGCGCTCGTCTACTACACGGCCGACATCTTCGCGATGGCCGGGGCGGAGCGCACGAGCGCGCTGTGGCAATCGGTCACGATCGGGGTCACCAATCTCGTGTTCACGCTGCTGGCCATGGCGTTCATCGATCGTGTCGGACGCAAGCGCCTGCTGCTCATCGGCTCGCTCGGCCTCGCCGCCTGCCTGTTCATCGCCGCCTACGCCTTCGAGCGGAAGATCGGCGGCGGGTTACTGCTGGCGAGCCTCATCGGCTACATCGCCTTCTTCGCGTTCTCGCAGGGCGCCGTCATCTGGGTCTACCTGGCCGAGATCTTCCCCAACCGCGTGCGGGCCCGTGGCCAGGCGCTCGGCAGCTTCACGCATTGGTTCTGGGCGGCGGCGGTGAGCTGGAGCTTCCCGATCGTGGCCGAAGCCTCGGGCGGAATGGCCTTCGCCTTCTTCGGCGTGATGATGGTGCTGCAGTTCGTGATGGTGCTGGTGTTCCTGCCCGAGACCAAGGGCGTGTCGCTCGAAGAGATCCAGCGCCGGCTGGGCATCGAATAGAGGTTCCGCATGTTGGGTGGCATCGAAGCGGGCGGCTCCAAATTCGTGTGCGTCATCGGCACCGGGCCCGCCGACCTGCGGGCCGAACTGCGCGTGCCGACGACGACACCGGCCGAGACCCTGCGGGCGGTGGTGGCGTTCTTCCACACCCAGCGGCACCTGCACGGACCGATCGAGGCCCTCGGCATCGGCTCGTTCGGTCCGGTCGATCTCGATCCGGCCTCGCCGACCTGGGGATTCATCACCGCCACGCCGAAGCCGGGCGGCTGGGCGCACACCGATCTGGCCGGCACGCTGCGCTGCGAGCTTGGCGTGCCGGTGGCCTTCGATACGGACGTCAACGCCGCGGCCCTCGGCGAATGGCGCCACGGCGCCGCGCAGGGCCTCGATACGTGCCTCTACCTGACGGTCGGCACCGGCATCGGCGGCGGCGCCATCGCCGGCGGACGACTGCTGCACGGTCTGGTCCATCCGGAGATGGGACACGTGCGCGTGCCGCGCGACGTGGCGGATCTGGCGTTTCCCGGGCTGTGCCCCTTCCACGGCGATTGCCTGGAAGGCCTGGCGAGCGGCCCGGCGATGGCGGCGCGCTGGGGTGTGGCGGTCGAGTCGCTGCCGCCGGACCACGAGGCCTGGACGCTCGAAGCGCGCTACCTCGCGCTGGCGCTGGCCGGCTTCGTCTGCACGCTGTCGCCGCAGCGCATCATCGTGGGCGGCGGGGTGATGACCGAGCCGTCGCTGCTGCCGCGCGTACGCCAACAGCTGCAGACGCTGCTGAACGGCTACGTCCAGGCGCCCGAGGTGCTCACCGGCATCGATCGCTACGTGGTGGCGCCGGCGCTCGCCAGCCGCGCCGGGGTCGTCGGCGCGCTGGTGCTGGCGGGGCAGGCCCGCACCCGCGGCCCTAGGGCATAGCAGCCCGTGGTGAAAGTCCCGACGGCATTCGACCGATGACGCATCACCGCTCGCTGCGTTGCTCCGCCTTCAAATACAAGCCGGTATTCTCAGTTGTCGCGCCTTGCGAGCGGCGCGCCACACCGGTCTCGGTGCTCGCCGGCACTTACACCCCGGGCTGCCAGGCCGCTTCATCTGATATTCCTTCGGCGGCGTCGCGCCGAGCAGGTGGGTCACGAAGTAGTCCCAGCGGCGACGCATCACGTACGGGGCGTCGCTGCCGAAGCCATGCCGCTGGTGCGGCAACAGGATGAGGTCGAAGTCCTTGTTGGCCTTGATGAGGGCATCCATCACGAGATACGTGTTCTGCGGCGGCACGTTGTCGTCCATCATCCCGTGCATCAGCAGCAGCTTGCCCTGCAGGTTCTTCGCGTGGGTCTGGTTGGCTTCGGCCTCGTAGCTGTCGCGAGGCTCGGAGCCGGTGCCCTTGTGTTCACCGCCCAGGCGGTGCAGCAGGCCCTGGTAGCGCTCGCCCCAGTCGTCTTCGTAGAGGCGCTGGTCGTGGTTCCCCGATTCCGAGATGCCGACCTTGAAGAACTCGGGATAGCGGAACATCGCATCCGCCGTGATGAAGCCGCCGCCGGAGTGTCCCCACATCGCCGCCCGGTCGATGTCGATCCACGCGTGGCGCGACGCCAGCTCCTTCATGCCGGCGACCTGGTCGGGCAGCGTGTTGTCGCGGCCCATGGCGCCGTAGTAGATGTCGTGGAACGACTTGGAGCGGCCGGGCGTGCCCATGCCGTCGAGCGACACGACGATGAAGCCCAGCTCGGCGAGCGCCTGGTTGTCGCCGCGTGAGGCCACGAACGAGCGCGGCCCGACGCTGCCGCTCTGCGGCCCCGGGTAGGCGTAGTTGATGATCGGGTACTTCTTCGACGGGTCGAAGGTGGTGGGTCGGAACATCAGGCCGTAGACGTCGGTCTTGCCGTCGCGGCCCTTGACCGTGAACGGGGTCGGCGGCTTCCAGTCGGCGGCGACGAGCTTCGTGATGTCCATCTTCTCGATCGGCATCACCACGGCGCCGGCGCCGTCACGCAGCACCACCTCGGCCGGGCGCTCCGGCGTGGAGTGTGCCACCACGAGGTATTTGCCGCTCGGCGAGATCTGCGCCGTATGGTGCGCGTCGGCCGGCGTGAGCGACTGGTAGCCCGTGCCGTCGAGACCGATCCGGTAGAGGTGGGCGAAGTAGGGATCCTGCTTCGCCTCGCGGCCGTTGGCGAGAAAGAGCACCGTGCGGGCCTGCTCGTCCACATGCAGGATGCGCGTGACCGGCCCGGCGCCCGAGGTCACCTGATGTTTCAGGCGGCCGTTGGTCAGGTCGTAGAGGTACAGGTGACTCCAGTCGTCGCGCTGGGAATTCCAGAGGATCTCGTTGGTGGCCCACAGCACGCGCCAGCCGGCCGGGGCCTCGAAGTGCGTGGCGACCTTCTCTTCGAACACCGTGCGTACGTCGCCCGTGGCGGCATCGGCCACCCGCACCGTAGCCGTCTTGTGATCGCGCCCGGTCGAGACCAAGGCCAGGCGCTTCGCGTCGGGGCTCCACAGCATGTCGTCGGTGTCGAAGTCGTCGCCGTTCATGGCGCGGTGGTAGTCGGGCGCCATCGTGAAGCGCACCACCGTGCCCGCGTCGGTGTCGATGACGACGCGGTGCAGCATGGCGATCGACTCGTCGCCCGGCAGCGGATACTTCCACGCCTTGAGCACCGGGTGCCCGGTGGTCGTTTCCACCAGATACATCTCGCCGTTGGTGCGTTCGTCCTGCTGGAAGGTCGCCACCTTCTTCGAGTCGGGCGACCACAACACCACCGGGCGTGCGCTCTGCCGCCAGCCGGCGTTGTCGGTGGCATACCCGAAGTGCGTGACGCCGTCGGTCGTGAGCGGGCGCTCGACCTTCGACCCAAGGTCGCGCACCCACAGGTTCCAGTCTTTGACGAAGACTGCGCGCGTGCCGTCGGGCGACACCACCGCGTTCGGGTCACGCGTCGTGGCGGCCGAGGTGCACGCGGTGCCGGCGACGTCACACGTGTAGCGCTTGTCGGCCAGGTCGAATGACACGGACCTGGCATCCGCGGAGAGCTCGATTGCCGTGAAGGGCAGCTTCGCCGGGTCCACCTTGGTGGCCGATGCCGTGGCCAGCGCGGTCGCCAGGCGCGCGTGATCGAAGGCCGGCACACGGGTCTTCGCCACTGGATCCACCAGTAGGAACTCGCTCTGGCCGTCGCCCTTGTTGCTGCGATAGGTGAAGCGATCGTCGGGTAGCCATGTGGCGTTCACTGTGCCGCCCGCGATGAGCGGGGCGGTTGCGGCGGCAAGGAACGTCTCGGCCCGCGCGTAGCCGGCGGCGGTAACGACGGGCGGTGCGGCGGTGGCCGCGCCCTGCGCCAGCACCTCGCCGGGCAGCGCGGTTGCGGCCAACATCAACACGACGAGCGAGGCGCCCACGCGGGGCAGAACTGCACCGACAAGCATCAGCGAGACTCCTTGAGGCACCGAGTCTAGCCTGTCCGCAGGAAGGCCTGGAGCCATGGGACGGGTGGTGGTGCCGGCGGCAGAGAATGCTGGTCACAGCCGGGCTGGACGCCTAGAATCGCCGGATGGCCGACTGGCTCTCCGCATTCAAATACGCCGCCCGCGCCCTGGTGCGGCAGCCCACCTTCCTGCTGGTGTCGCTCTTTACGCTGGCTCTGGGCATCGGCGCGACCACCGCCATCTTCAGCGTCATCAAGGCGGTAGTGCTCAATCCGCTGCCCTACGAGGCGCCCGAGCAGATCGCGGTGCTGTGGGAAGTGAACCCGGAGGGCAATCAGGAACGGGTGGCGGTGCCGACCTACGAAGACTGGAAGCGCGAGGCCCGCACGCTGCAAGCCGTCGCCGCCTACCGTCAGGTCGACTTCTCGTACGCCGGCACCGGCGATCCGCGCAACGTCCCCGGCGTGCGGGCGACGCCGGATCTGTTCACCGTGCTGCGGTCGCAGGCCTTCCTCGGCCGCACCTTCGTGCCGGAAGAGTCGGTCGTCGGGGCCGACCGCGTGGCGGTCGTCAGCCACGGCTTCTGGACGCGTGAGCTCGGCGCCAACCCGGCGGCCATCGGTCAGTCGATTCAGCTCGATGCCGTGCCGTTCACCGTCGTCGGCGTGATGCCGCCGGTGTTCGAGTTCCCGACCAGCACCAACGTCGAAGCGTGGACGCCGCTGGCCTTCGACCCGAAAGACCTGCACGGCGCCTCGCGGCGGGCCCGCTCGCTCACCATCGTCGGTCGCATCGCAGACGGCGCCACCATGGCGCAGGCGCAGGACGAACTCTCGGTGCTGGCGGCGCGCATTGCCGCGGCGCACGCCGACAGCAATGCCGGCTGGGGCGCCCGGGTCGTGGCCGCGCACGAACAACTGGTGGCGCAGTCGCGGCCGGCGCTGATGGTGCTCATGGGCGCGGTGGCCTTCCTGCTGCTCATCGTGTGCGCCAACATGGCCAACCTGCTGCTGGCCCGCGCCTCCAGCCGTCGCCGGGAGATCGCCGTGCGCGGCGCGCTCGGCGCCGGACGCTGGGAAGTGGCGCGGCCGATCATGGCCGAAAGCCTGCTGCTGGCGGTTGGCGGCGGCGTGCTCGGCCTGATTGCCGCCTTCGGTGGCCTACGGCTGCTGGCCACGCTGCCGGCCGGTGAGCTGCCGCGGATGGAGCAGATTCACCTCGACAGCGGCGTGCTGCTCTTCGCGATGGTCGTGTCGCTCGGTGTGGCGCTCGCCTTCGGCGTGCTGCCGGCGCTGCGAGCGGCGGGTGACCTGCGTAACCAGATGCACGAGTCGTCGGGATCAACGGGCAGTCCCTACGCCCGCCGGCTGTTGAGCGGCCTGGTGGTCGTGGAAGTGGCGCTGGCGCTGGTGCTGCTGGTCGGCGCGGGGCTGATGACGCGCAGCTTCCAGAAGCTGCTGCAGGTGAGCCCGGGTTTCGACGCCACCAACCTCGTGGCGGCTCGCGTGCTGCTGCCGACGACCAAGTACAACCAGCGGCCCGCCGTGGCGCGCTTCTACGAAGACGTCGTCGATCGGCTGCGCCAGGCGCCCGGGGTGACGGCGGCCTCGGCCGTGTCGGCGATGCCGCTGCACAACGTGGGCGCTGCCGGCGCTTTGCCGTTCACGGTGGCCGGGCAGGCGCCGCCGCCCACCGAAGATCCGCTGGCCGATGTGCGGATCGTCGCGCCCGGCTACTTCCAGACGATGAAGATCGCGCTCATCGAGGGCCGCCTGCTCGACGAACGCGACATCGAGACCGGACCCCGCACGAGCGTCATCAACCAGACGATGGCGCGCCGCTACTTCCCCGACAAGAGCCCGATCGGCCAGATCATCCAGAACCCGCACGGCAAGAGCGAGGTCGTCGGCGTCGTCGGCGACGTGCGCAACCAGGGGCTCGAGAGCGAGCCGAAGAAGCAGGTCTACCTGCCGATGCGTCAGAGCCCGTCGGCGGGCATGGCGCTGGTGGCGCGCACGAGTGGCGATCCATCCACTTTTGCCGGCACCATCCAGCGCGTCATCTGGGAGGTCGATCCGCAGCAGCCGATCTACGAGCTGAGCACGGTCGATCAGATTCTCGCCCGCGCCGTGTTTCTGCCGCGCCTCAGCACCACCCTGCTGGCGCTCTTCGCGCTGGCGGCGCTGCTCCTGGCCGCGCTCGGTATCTACGGCGTGCTCTCCTATTCGGTCAGTGAACGCACCAAGGAGATCGGGCTGCGCCTCGCGCTCGGGTCCACGGTGGCCGAGACGGTGGGCCTGGTGGTGCGCCAGAGCGTCACGCTGGTGGCCGTAGGCGGTGCCGTCGGGCTGCTGGGTGCGTTCGTATTGGCAAGGTCGCTGGCCGGCGTGCTCTACGGCATCGGGCCGTTCGACGGCCCGGCGTTCGCAGCGGCGGCGTTCGGCCTCATGCTCGCCGGCGTCGTGGCCAGTCTGCTGCCGGCGCTGCGCACGACGCGCGTCGATCCGATGGTGGCGCTCCGGGAGCAGTAGCTCTGGGAGCAGGTCGCACTCACTCCGCGCGCAAGCCTTCGATCGGATCCACGCGCGTGGCGCGGCGGGCCGGCAGCCAGGTGGCGACGCTCGCGGCGCCGAACGTCCTGGCGTCGTCTTCCCACGTCTGTTGGAAGGCCGGGCGATCCTCGGCGGCGACGCGCAAGGGCCTGAGCGGGATGCCGCGAATCAGCGTGAACATCACCGTGGCCCCGGCCATGCCGATGGCCAGCGTCAACGCGGCGCCCACGTCGAACGTCTTCGAGCGGCCGGCGAGGCGAAACGCCAGCCGGAGGTTGTGCAGCCGGGCGAGAGACATCGGTTGGTTCCTCCGCGAGGTTCCGTCCAGCTGAGGTCAGGGCCGCGTTGCCACGTAGCGCACGTCTGGCACGCCAACGAAGTCGGCGTCCTGCGTCCACAACGTTGCATTCGCCGCCTGCGCCGTCGCCAGCATGATGCTGTCAGCCATCGGCAGCCCGTGTCTCACCGATAGCCGGGCCGCAGACACGGCAAGCGCCTCGGACAGGTCCACCACCTTCCCTTGGCGCATCACGGCGATGACTTGCAGGGCGGCGCCATGATCGCGCTGCTGCAGCACGCGCTTGAAGACTTCGTACACGCTGATGGTGGGCACCACGAGATCGACAGGCTTCTCGATGGCTGCCGTGAAGAAGCCAGCGTTTGGTCCGTCGGCGAAATACTCCAGCCAACCAGACGAGTCGACGACGTTCACGTCCGATCCCGCTCACGCGGGACCGTGGCGTCGATCCCCCGCAGAAAGCCCCTGAGCTCACGGGCAGGCTTCACGGGCACGAGCTCGATGCGATTCTCGTACACCATGGCGTGGACTTTCTGTCCGGCGCGGAGCTTCAGGCGCGCCCTGATCTCTTTCGGGATGACCACTTGGAATTTCGGCGAAATCGTGACGGTGTCCATGCCAGCCTCATCGATAGATAAGTCGTCGTACGATTATCGCATCGATCGTGCGCTCCCGGCCGGCTGCGGCTGGTCAGCGCGCCGGCAGGCGCAGCGCCAGCAACTCGCCGCTATAGCCGGGCCCGCTGATGGCGACCACCAGGTACTGCCGCCCGCCCAGCATGTAGGTCATCGGCGAACCGGTCTGCGGCGCCGGCATCTGCACGGCCGCCACTTCCTGCCCGGTGGCCTTGTCGTAGGCACGCAGCATTGCTCCTCGCGTGCCCGACGTTGTGGGCCCGAAGTTCCCTTCACCCGCGATGACCAGCGTTTTCGTCACCAGCGTGCCGACGTTGTTGCCGGGCCGGCCGGTGGGCGGGAGGTCGAGCCCCTTGAGCGCCGGATGGTTCTTCACCACATCCGGCGTGGCGCCGTGCGGCACTTGCCACCGGATTTCACCCTTCGTGAGATCGATGGCGCTGATGCGGCTGTAGGGCGGCTTCACGAGCGGCAGCCCCTGCACGCTGAGCCCGGGATTGGCGCCCCCCGCCTCGGCCGTGGCCGACCCCGAACCGCCGGATCGCCGAGCCCCCGACAGCACCGTGCCCTGGTGATACGGCAGGTCTGAGACGCCGGGCGCTGGCGGCACCAGGCCCATCGGGCGCGGTGAGCTCTCTGAGGCCACGTAGAGCACGCCGGTCTCGGGGTCGAACGAGCCGCCGGGCCAGTTGGTGGCGGCGCCCTGCGCGCCCATCATCAGCGTGGCGATCGGCCCTTCCGCGCGGCTGAGTGACGGCGGCGTGAAGACCGGGCCGATGCGGTAGTTGGTGATGGCGGCCTCGCCCTGCTTGCGCAGCTCGGGTGTGAAGTCGATGAGGTCGTCTACGGCGAAGCCCTGGCGATCGTAGGCCGGCGGTTTGGACGGGATCGGCTGCGTGGCCGCGTAGTGCTCGCCGGGGACGTCCCCCTGCGGCACCGGCCGCTCGACGATCGGCCAGATCGGCTCGCCGGTGATCCGGTCGAAGACATAGAGGAACGCCTGCTTGGTCGGCTGCGCCACGATCTTCCGCAGCCGCCCGTCGATGACGACGTCGGCCAGGATCGGCGCGCACGGGATGTCCATGTCCCATACGCCGTGGTGCACGAACTGGAAGTGCCACTTGCGCACGCCGGTCTGAAGATTCACCGCGACCAGGCTCTCGCTGAACAGGTTGTCGCCGGGACGCTGCCCGCCGTAGTAGTCGTGCGTCGGCAGCTCCACCGGCAGATACGCGAGGCCCGCCTCTTCGTCCACCGAGATCTGCGCCCAGACGCCGGTGTTGCCGGTGTAGGCCCACGAGTCCTGGCGCCAGGTGTTGTTGCCGAACTCGCCGGGGCTCGGAATCGTGCGGAAGATCCACAGGCGTTTGCCGGTCTTCACGTCGAAGCCGCGCACGTAGCCCTTCACGTTGATCTTGCTCTTCGGGTTGGCGCCGGTTTCAAACGCCGCGCCGACGATGACGACGTTGCCGGCCACGATCGGCGTCGAGTGCAGGCCGACGGCCGCGGTCGTGAGGTTCAGGTCCTGATCGAAGTTCTGCTTCAGATCGACGATCCCCCGATCGCCGAAGCCCGGAATCGGGAAGCCGGTGGCGGCGTCGAGCGCGATGAGGCGGTAACCGGGCGTGACGTAGAGGATGCGTTGCTCGGTGCCATCGGTCCAGTAAGACAGGCCGCGGCCCGAGAGTTGACGCGGGGCGGCGGCGCCACGGGCGCCTTCATCGAGCGAATAGGTCCACTTCAGTTCGCCGGTCGCGGCATCGAGGGCCACGACGGCTCGACGCGATCCGGCGGTGGAGTAGAGCCGGCCCTTCACCATGAGCGGCGTCGACTGGAAGGTGTACTCCGGCCGCGGGCCCAGGTTGTCGGTCTTCAAGCGCCACGCCACTTCGAGGCTGCCGAAGTTGGCCGCCGTGATCTGGTCGAGCGGGGCGTAGCGGGTGTGACCGAGATCGCCGCCGTAGGTGCGCCATTCGCCGGCCGGCGCACCCTGCTGCGCGGCCAGTGTCGTCGAGCCCAGCAGCACGACGACCAACGTACGGACCCACCGGGATGGCTGTGACATGCGCGGAGTATACGGCTACGACGCCTTCCGGGTGCGACCGGCAGCCTGCTCGGAACAGCCGTTGCGTTGACGTGGTGTCCGGTCGTCGGCTCCGATGAGTCGCGTCGGACACTCGCGCCTCCCGGCGACTTGTCCGATGACCAGGCATTTCTGGGGACCCCTGTCCGGGCCTCCGACGAGCCGTTACTGCGATGAAGAACGGCCGGGCCTATTTCACGTCGTACCAAACGACGCGCCATTGACCGTCAGCCTCCTGCACCGTCGCGATCGTCTCGGCACCTTGCCACTTGGCCTGGCCGACGATCGCGGTTCAGTCGCGGCGGCCCTCGATCGCAGCGGCCGGCGTCGGCTGCAGACGAATGTTGGCCGGGTCGACCCGATCTCCGGCTATGGCGTGAACTCGACCAACATTCGCATTGTCTCGACCTTCAGGCCGTCCTCCCGCATCGCCTTCTGGCCTTCGTCGGACTGGAGCAACTCCTGAAACTTCACCATGTCCGGTATTTCCGCCATGACGCCAGTGGCATTCGGGTTGTCAGGGTCGCGGAAGTTGCGGCATGTGATTCCAAGCTTGCCAAACATCTCGTGTCGGCTTCCCGGTCCCTTCTTCCAGGCTTTGGCCCAGACTGAGCCATCTTGAACGTCGTGAAATATGATCGCCGTGGTCATTGTGGACTCCTCGCGTGTTGTGCCGGTTGGCTTCCTGAAAGCAGCTGCGTTGCGACGCCTCGACCATTCAAAATGAGCCGCGCCCCTCGGCGAGATTACGCGCCTTCGTGATCGACGTCGCCACTCACTCCACGAACGTCTCACCCTTGCCTGTGCGCCGCAAACCGGTGCGCACCCGATCCGGATTTCAGATTGTCCATCTCCGGTTAACGCCATTGCTCACGCGCGCGGGTTTCCCGCGTCGCGTGCAGCAATTTGTTAGGGCTCCTCGAATATCTCCGCCGTCGTTCCGAATGCATACTCGTGATACTCGATGCCTGCCGTCTGGACGTAGAACGTGTCTTCATCCGCGGTGAAAGCCACGCACGGGCGATAGCCCTCGCCACCAAGGTCGAACTCTCCCTGATCGAACAGCATCGCCAAGTCGAACGAGAACTCACCGCATATGTCTCGGGCTGATTGCCCAACGACACCATGCTTCTTTAGTACCTTCCGGAGCATGGAGATTTGCGCCCGCTGAAATTGCGCCGCAAGGTCCGCATATCGTTCATCCAGAACTACGCTCAATGTCATTCTCCGTTTCAGCCCTAACTCTAGATAGGTGGAAAGGGCCCTTCCCCGGAGCGACTGTCAGATTGGCCCCGGTTCCAGCGACCGTCACCCACCACGTTGGGTATTGTGCCCGGTCCTTGGCATCCCGAACAGGCCTGGTCGGCGTAGCGACTCGGCGGCGGGGGCCCGTCGGGGGACAGCAGTTGGCGCTGGCACCATTTCCTGCTTGTGCCGGATGTGGGCGGCGAGCTGCAACGTCTCGAGGGCGGCAAGGCCCGTTGCCGGCCGAGCAACTTTCGTTGACGTCAGGACGACTGCCTCCACTGCAGCAGTTGCGTTGTCGTGGTGTCCGGTCGGCGAGCGACTATGAGTCGTCGTCGCTCAGAGGACCGACACTTGCGCCCGGAGTGCGGGTGACCCCACTGCAGGGGACGCCACCCCATCGCGCACAGTCCGCGCGACGGGGGCCCCGGATGGGGGTCCCCAGAAATGCCTGGTCATCGGACAAGTCGCCGGGAGGCGCGAGTGACCGAGCGGCGCGAGCGCGTCGCCCGGAGGACGGGCCGCCCCA
>JANNIB010000508.1:0-3792 GCA_031404695.1 Acidobacteriota bacterium | reverse complement strand
TTCTGGGAGCATTTCCTGAACATCGCCAAGGCCATGACCGCGCGCGGTGGCCAGGAGAACCAGTCGCTGTGGAACGACGAGGACGGCTTCTTCTACGACGTGTTGCACCCGACCGGCTCGCCGCAGTTTCCCATCAAGGTGCGGTCGATGGTGGGCCTGATTCCGCTCTTCGCAGTGGAGACGTTGGAGCCCGAGCGGCTCGAGCGGCTCCCCGCGTTCAAGCGGCGGCTCGAGTGGTTCATCGAGCACCGGCCCGACCTGGGCGCCGGCGTGGCCAGCATGGAGACGCCCGGCCGCGGCGAGCGCCGGCTCCTGAGCGTGCTCGATCCGGCGCGTCTGCGGCGCGTGCTGGCGGTGATGCTCGACGAGCAGGAGTTCCTGTCACCTCACGGGATCCGCGCGTTGTCACGCGCGCACCGCGACCAGCCCTACGTGCTGTCGCTGAACGGCACGGAGCACCGCGTGGACTACGAGCCCGGTGAGTCGTCCAGTGGCCTCTTCGGCGGCAACTCCAACTGGCGCGGGCCGATCTGGTTTCCGGTCAACTTCCTGCTGATTGAGTCGTTGCAGAAGTTCCATCACTATCTGGGCGATGGCTTCACGGTGGAGTGCCCGACCGGCTCGGGGCACATGATGACGCTGTGGGAAGTAGCTGCCGAGCTGTCGCGCCGGCTGTCACGGATATTCCTGCCGGACGCCAGCGGGCGGCGGCCGTCCAACGGCACCGCCGAGTTGTTCCACGCCGACCCCCACTGGCGCGACCTGATCCTGTTCCACGAATACTTCCACGGCGACACCGGCGCCGGGCTGGGGGCCAGCCACCAGACCGGCTGGACGGCGCTCGTGGCCAAGCTGCTGCACCAGACCGATGGCACCGACTGACCGCCACGGCGGCGCTGCTGGCGCACGCGGGCGCCGGCACCTCGCGTATCCGCATCGGCGCGGGCGGCATCATGCTGCACAATCACGCGCCGCTGCAGGTTGTGCCGCAGTACCTGCACGCGGTGCTCCAGATGCGCCGCGATCCTGTCGCTGCACGGGACTGTCCAGCCGAGAGCCGGGGTCGGCGGAGACTCTGTCGCGTGCGGCCAACGGCGGGCCTCGTCTACGTGGGCGGCGCGCTCGGCTTGGAGCTGGTCAGCGGCCTCTACGTCAGTGCGCGCGGCCAGGACGTCGGCTGCGCGGCCTCGGCCTCGTCCGACTCCCCGCCACCAGTCGCCAGCTTGACCAGGTCGAGCAGTTCAGCCGGCTCGTACGGCTTGACGAGATAGCCGAACGCACCCACTTCCTGCGCCTTGGTCACGTCCGATCGCCCGGCGCGAGCGGTGAGGAAGATCACGGGGATGCCGGAGGTCCGGACGTTGCTCTTCAAGCGCTTCGCCACCAGGTGCCCGTCGCCGCCAGGGAGGCCGATGTCCAGCACGATGGCGTCGGGTCGCTGCGCGATCGCCATCTGCGTCGCGCTCACCGCGTCCGGAGCCATCGCCACCTCATACCCGGCCCGTTGCAGTCGAAGGCCGATGGTTCTCACGAGGTCCGGCTCGTCGTCGACGATGAGTACTCGCTTGCGTCTGTCCGTCGTATTCATGTTCATTGGGTCTCCTCAACCTTTGAACCCGCTCATGCCAGTGCCGCCATCGCGACCTCGCCCGACGGCTGCGCCCGACAGAAGCCGCATCATCGCCATGGGTGGACGCGCTGCGCTCGCCTGCGGCGACGAAGGGCACACGGGCACGATCGCGTAGCGCAGGCCTGGCGTTTCCGTTCCGAGGGCCGCGTCCAGTCGGCACAAGTAGCCGTGGGCTTCAGGTTCAGCGCCCTCGATGAGACACGCCACGGTCTGGTCCTGCTCGCTGCAGAACGCCGAGTCGTGCCGCCTGAACAGTGCACTCGCCGTCGTTTCGACCATGCGCAGCCGCGAGCGCCACTCGTCGCCATCGGTGTTCGAAGGCGGGAGATGCAGCCAGATGACGGTATGCGCCCGCGGGACGAGGTCGGCCGCCGTGCCTGGAGCGGAACACGCGAGCACGCTCGCCTGCAAGCCCGCGAGTTCACTGCCGTCGCACATCGCGGGCACGGTGACAGTGAAGACGCTGCCGCGGCCTATGCGGCTGACCACGGTGATCGACCCGCCGTGCATGGCCACGATTCGCTTGGCGATGTAGAGCCCGAGGCCGGTGCCTTGCGGCCCGGGTCCTGAGCGGCGGTCCACCTGCACGAAGGCATCGAAGATGACCTGCTGGTCGTCGCCGGAGATGCCCACGCCCGAGTCTTCGACCTCAATCCGCAAGTTGGCCGCGTCGACTCGCGCGCGGAGAGCGATGGTGCCGCCCTCGGGCGTGAAGCGGTTGGCATTCGACAGCAGATTGACGACGACCTGGGTCAGACGCAGGCGGTCGCACAGGATGGAGGGTAGATGATCAGCGACGTCGAGATCGAGCCGTTGATGCTTCGCCTCACAGATGCGTGCGAAGTCGGCATGACACTGACGCAGGAGGACATCAGGCCGAGTGTTCTCGATCTTCATGGGGATGTTGCCGGACTCGAGCTTCGTGGCGTCCAGCAGGTCGGAGACGAGCGCTCCGAGGCGCCCGCAGTTCCGCAGGATGGCCTCGACGCACTCGAGTTGGGCCGGCTCGAGCGGCCCCGCGGTGCCGTCGCTCAGGAGCCACGCGTAGTCGCGGATGATGGTGATCGGCGTGCGCAGTTCGTGAGACGCCGACGCCATGAACATCATGCGGATGCGGGCCGAGTCCCGCAGTGCCGTAAGCGTGCGATGGCGGCCCACGGCGTATTCCAGCGACCGCAGCATCGCGCGACTGCCGCTCAGTCCGAACCAGTCGCCCTTGATGAGATAGTCCTGCGCGCCTTCGTCGAGGGCTCTGCGGGCGGTGACCTCATCATCCAGGCCCGTCATCACGACCACAGGGAGGTCTGGCAACGCGCGCCTCACCGACCGCAGCGTGTCCATGCCGCTCGAGTCGCTGAGTCCAAGGTCCAACAGCAGCAGCTCGAATGCCCCGCTCGTTGCGAGCGCCAGCGCCTCGTCGAGCGTGCTCACCGCGGTGAGATCGGCCTCGGCGCCGCTCTCAGCGAGAGCTTCGCGGAGCAGTTGCACGTCGCCTTCGTTGTCCTCGACGAGGAGGAGTTTCCAGGGAAGCGGATCGGCTGTCAGGTCCGGGGCCGCCGCCTCAATCAGGGATGGTGTCATGTGAGCTCTTCTGCCGCCGGCGCCCTAGCGGAACCTGACCACGGTGAACCAGAATCCATCGATGGCCCTCACGACTGCCTCGAGAGCTGCCAGTCCCATGGGCTTGTTCACGTAGCAGCTGGCGCCGAGGTCGTAGCTCTCGGCGACGTCCTTGGGGTCAGTGGATGACGTGAGCATCACGACCGGAATCGCGCGAAGGTGTCGATGCCGCCGAATCTCCGTCAGTACCTCCCGGCCGCTCATCTTGGGCAGGTTGAGATCAAGGATGATCACATCGGGGGCCGCGGCGTTGCCGGCCGAGCCGTGCCCCAGCAGATAGTTCATCGCCCCTTCGCCATCGCTGACGACATCGATGGCGAGCCGCAGGTTGCCGGCTTCCATCGTGTCCTTGGTCAAGTCGGCATCACCCGGGTTGTCCTCGACCAGCAGCACGCGAATGGGTGCCGTGCGGGCGCCGGCGGTCACGCGTGACCTGCCGCTGCTGGCTGCAGGGTAAAGAAGAACGTTGCCCCCTCGCCTGGTTGCGACTCGAACCAGATGCGCCCGCCGTGACGTTCGAGGATGCGCTTGGCGATGCTCAG
>JANNIB010000507.1:0-13020 GCA_031404695.1 Acidobacteriota bacterium | reverse complement strand
GCCTCGTGCGCGCACACACTGAGCCGGTGTAGCTCAGTTGGTTGAGCAGCTGAGTCGTAATCAGCAGGTCGAAGGTTCGAGCCCTTTCGCCGGCTCCAGAAAACATCAGTCAAACGGGCAATTTGCACGGCGCCGGCGAATGCCGCGCAGAAGGAGCACCGCGGGGGCAGGTGCCCTAATCGATCACCGGGTGATGCGGAGTGAGGACCGGGCCGACGCAGCCTCCAATGACCTCCCCTGCCCGCGAACCACGCCGCGGATCGGTCATGTTCTCACTGCGCGCGGTCGGCGTACTCGCGCTGCTGCTGCCGCCGCTCTACCTGATGGCGGCGCTGACGGCTCCAGGCGAGCCGGCCGATGCGCTGTTACGACGATGGGCGCGACGCGTGTTGCATTGGGGCGGATGCCGGGTCACCGTAACCGGAGCCGAGCATCTCGGGCCCGGCACGTGTGCCCTGCTCGTGGCCAATCACGCCAGTTTCATCGACTCCGTCGTGCTGCTGGCGTGCGTGCCCGCGCGCTTCAAGCTGGTCGCGAACCATCTCGTCGGCAGGCGGCCCTTCATCGGCCTCGCCGTGCGGAAGGCGGGCCATCTCTTCGTGAACCGCGCGTCGGCGGCCTCCCGCGCGGCGTGCGGCCGCGCGATGATCGACACGCTGCGTTCGGGGACGTCGCTGCTCGTGTTTCCGGAGGGCACGCGGTCGTTGGCCGGACTCCTGCCCTTCCGGCTCGGCCCGTTCCGAGTGGCCGTGGCGAGCGGGCGCCCAGTCGTACCCATCGCCCTGGACGGCACGCGCCAGCTGATGCCCAGGCAACTCCGCCTCCTCTCGCCATCGGCCATCACGGTGACGATCTTGCCCGCGGTCCACGTTCCCGCCTCAGGGTCCGCTGCCGAACTGCGTGATGCAGCCACGGCGGCGATCGCGTCACGGTTGGGCGCCACTAGCCTCGGGCAGGCGTGCTGAGGGCGTGGTGGCGGCGCCGGGCCGCCAGTTCCCCCAGCACAGAGACCAGGATGTCGATGATCTTCTGGTTAGTCGGGTGGTCTTTCACGGCCACCCGCAGGTCGTGTGGTCCGAGGCCGCGCCCCATGTTCTCCACTTCCCGCAGGAACAACCCGCGCGTCCGGGCCGCCCGGACGACGTCGGCGGCGGCGGCCCCATCCTCGGGCAGGTGGCACAACAGGAAGTTCGCCGAGCCAGGCACGATGCCCCACCCCAGACCGCGCAGCGCGTCGGCGAGTTCGCCTCGGAGCACGTCCGTGTCGCGCCAGCGGTCGCGGTAGTAATCCGTCGCGCGCAGCGCGGCGCACGCGGCGATCTGCCCGGGCAGGCTCACCGCCCACGGCGGACACAGCCGCCTCAGCTCGTGGATCATCGGCGCCGGACCGCACAGGTACGCCGCCCGCACGCCAGAGAGGGCATACGCCTTCGACATCGACTTGCAGACGACGACATTGCTGGAGGCGGCAGCGAAGCGTTCCAGCGACTCGCCGCCAGCGAAATCGACGTAGGTCTCGTCCACCCACGCCCGCGTCGAATCAGGCATGGACGACAGCAGCGACGACAAGCTCCCCGCGGGCATGCAGCGGCCGGTCGGACTGTTCGGGTTGACGAGCACGACCCAGTCGTAGCCGCGGGCGAGTGCGGCGCGCAGTCCGTCTTCGGGCACGTCGAACGACGTGTCCCGCGAGAGGAGCAGCCGATCGACACGCGCGCCGATGACCGCGTCCAGCACGTGCGCGTACTCCCCGTACATCGGGTCGAGGATGAGCACGCGAGAGCGGCGCGACACCCATGCGCGCAGCCCCGCGAAGATCAGGTCCGACGAACCGGCTCCGGGCAGGATGTTCTCGACGCCCACGCCGCGGGTCCGCGCGATCACGCGGCGAAGGCCGTCGCAGCCGGTAGGCGGCGAGGTTCGGAGCGCAAACGACAGGTGTTCGCCCACCGCCTCGACGACGGACGGAGCGGGAGGAAACCAGGCATCGAGCACGTCCGCGCCGATGATGTGGCCGGCGCGCGCGAGGTCGTCGAACTCGTCACCCACCGCGTCGAAGAACGCCCCGCCGTGATAGCAGCCATCGTCGTCTCGTCGGTCCACGCCGGCTACGCGCCATTCCACGTCGCGTTCCAGGCGCCGCACGAACGGCTCGAACCGAACGGCCATCTCACGGAGGTCTGCTGCCCTCGCGGCGAGCAACTCGTAGGTCACGGCGCCGGCATTCGCCTGCCGGCCGAGCGGCTGCAGGCCCACGCGTCGATACACCTCGAGCAGTTCGAGCCGGCCGATAGCCACGATCGTGTGCGCCCCACGCGATTCACAGTAGCGGAGCGCGCCGTACATGAGCAGGAACGCGAGCTGCGTACGCCTGGACCCCGGCACGACCGTCAGCAGCCGCACCTCGAACAGCCCTTCGTCGAAGGCGACCGGCACGTCGGCACGGGCGAAATACTTGTCGATGGAGTACCCGGTCGGCGAGGGCCGGGTGATGGCGACGAAGCCGAGTACCTCGCCTCCACGCTTCGCAATCAGGTAGGTGTTCATGCTGTCGAGCGCGTCGGTCAGACGCCCCGCCGCATTCTCGGCGTGCTGCCCGAGCTCGATGGCGTAGACCTGGTGCCGGATTCGATAGATCCGTTCGCGGTCCTGGACGTCGGCGAGCGAGAGCACAATCCGGTCGTCAGCCACGAGAGCCTCCAGGGATATCGATGGGCTATAGACCCGTTGCTACCACGCCGGTCACGTTCGGTGGGACCAGGAGACCGGCCTGGCCAACGTGAATGCGGCTGCCGGAGTGCTGATGGCGGGCGCCGACCACTGCCCGCTCGTGTTGATGCGCATAGGCGCCTCCGAGGCGCATGGTGCGCGCTGGCTGGCGCAGAGTCCTGACGGGAGCACTGAATTACCCTGAAGCGGATCGGCCGCGGCCGTGGCTGGGAACGGCTCGCGGTGAGCCAGGAAGAGTCAAATTGTAGACTGGCTGAAGCGGCTACAATCGCCGCGTGCCATCAAGCGTAGCCTATGCGTTTGGGCCATACAGCCTCGACCCAATGGTCTGCCGCCTATCGCGTGACGGCGAGCCCGTGGCTCTTCCCGACCGCTACGCCACCATCCTCCTGCTGCTGGTGACGAAGGCCGGCACGATCGTGCCGAAAGAGGCGTTGCTCGACGCCGGGTGGAAGGACGTCGCCGTGGGCGACAACAGCCTGGAGCAGGCGATCTCCAGCCTGCGGCGGGCGCTCGGTCCGGCCCCAGACGGCGAGCCCTACATCGAGACGCTGGCCCGTCGTGGTTACCGTTTCCACGCGCCGGTGACTCGCGTCACGTCGCGAGCCGACGACACGGCGTTGGACGCGATGCTGGCACCGCATCGCGCCTTCACCGAGGGACGGACAGCGCTCGAGACCTTCGACCGCGACGCCGTGGCTTGGGCGCGGCAGGTGTTCGAACGCATCGTTGAAGCAACGCCGGACTATGGCTCGGCGCACGTCGGCCTCGCCAATGCGTACTCGCTCTGGTTCGAGTCCACACGGGCAGAACTGGCCCCAGATCACGAGGCGCTTGCCAAAGCGCTCCACCACGCTCGCGAAGCCTGTCGGCTCAATCCGTCGTCCGGGGAGGGGTGGGCGACGCTCGGGGGCGTGTTGGCGCAGTCACGGCTCACCGCGGAGGGCATCGCGGCGGTGCGGCGCGCGATCAGCCTCGAGGACGAGAACTGGCGGCACCACCTGCGGTTCGCCTATGTGAGCTGGGGCGACGAACGCCTGCGCTCTGCGGGGCACGCGCTGAAGCTGTTTCCAGGTTTTGCATTCGGCCATTGGCTGGCGGCCACCGTTCATGTCTCACGCGGAGCGCTCGAAGACGCGCAGCACGAGCTCGAGGCTGGCGCCGTCGCGCAGGACCAGCAGCAGAAGAACTCGCGCTTCGGAACCTCGGGCTTGCACTTTCTCTTAGGGCTCGTGCGCCTGGCGCGCGGCGACGACGCCGGGGCCCTGCAGGAGTTCGAGCAGGAGCTCGCCCTTGAAGACTGGGCCCACATTTACACGCGGCAGGTGTGCGCGCACACCAGGTGCGCCGTCGGCGCGCTGCATCTGCGCCAGGGCGACCGTGACGCCGCGCTGGCGGCCTTCGAGCGGGCGCAGCTGAGCATCACCGGCTACCCGCTGGCCCTCGCGGCGGCGCATGCGCTGCGCGACGGCGCCTCCGCCGCGTCACCAGAGGGCGCCGCGTTGGATGCGCGCCTCCAACATCTCAGCGCTCAAGGGGCCGGCGTCGAGGCCGCAGCGGTCGCAGCCGTGGGCGAAGCGCTCGCCGGCCGGCACGCCGCGGCTGCGGCGCGCGTGCATGCGGCGCTCCGGGCGGCGCCGCCTGGCAGCGATGGCTGGATGCTGCCGGTTGACCCGTTCCTGAACGTCGGCGCCCACCCGATCGAGTGGGCCCCCGTGCTCGCACTCCTGCGCGACCGCTCGGCATAGCCCCGGCCGCCTGCGTCGTCCTCGAAATCAGGTCTATTCAGGCAATCGGTCAGGACATCCCTCGCCGCGGCCCGTACGGTGTCCTCCACAAGGAGCCGCGACGTCATGCAGCGGGAGGACGCGAATCCACGCGCCGTCGTGCTGCGCCGACACCACGCGGATTGACGCCATGGACACGACCGAACGCAGCACGACATTCATCACGCGATGGCCACTCGTTGCCTGCCTGGCGATGGTGGTCGCGATTCCAGGGTGGGCCGCCGCGCAGTCGGCCTTCTCCGGCATCGTGGTGTTCGGCACCAGCCTTTCGGATCCAGGCAACGCGTTCGCCCTGGTGGGCGACGCGAACACGCCGCACGACTTCGACCTGAATCCGCTGCTCATCCCCAGCGCCCCCTATGCCGAGGGCGGCCATCACTTCAGCAACGGCGCGACGTGGATCGAGCAGTACGCGAGGTCCGTGGGGCTCGCCGGCAGCGTGCGACCAGCGCTGTCCGCGGAGAGCGGGGGCGCCACCAACTTCGCGGTGGGTGCCGCGCGGGCTTACAACGACGGCATCAACTTCAACCTGACGCGCCAAGTCGACACGTTCATGCAGCGCTCAGGGGGCGTGGCGCCAGCGCAGGCGCTCTACGTCATCGAGATGGGCAGCAACGACATCCGCGATGCCTTTGCCCTCTATGCCGGTGGCGGCAACGGCGGTCCTATTCTGGGGGCGGCCCTCGGATCGATCGCGGCCAATATCCAGCGGCTGTACCTGGCCGGGGCGCGCAACTTCCTCGTCTGGGCGGCCCGAACGTCGCACTGACGCCCGCCATCAGGTCGCTCGGCCCGGCCGCGGTGGCGTTGGCGACCTCGCTGACGCAGAGCTTCAACGGCAACCTCACCGGACTGCTGGGACAGCTGTCGACCGGCCTTCCCGGCATCAGCGTCACGCGGCTCGCCGTCGATCAGATCCTGACGGCCATTCTCGCCGACCCGGCCGGCTTCAATCTGACGACCGTCACCACGGCGTGCGTCACCCCGAATGCCGCGCCCTTCAGGTGCCGTCACGCCGACAAGTTCCTGTTCTGGGACGGCATTCATCCCACCAAGGCCGGTCACGCGATCCTCGCTGAGCAGACGTCACGCGTGCTGCCGTAACGCCGGCAGCACGTCAGTCGGGCCCGGGCTGGCCATGAGAGCACGCGCTCTCAGCGGTCGGCCCGGTTTTCCGCGAGCGGGTGACAGGCGTTCAGGCTGACTTGTCCAACGATTGTCATGCTGACCAGAGTCAACAGCGAGGAACCGCATCATGCATAAGCGTATGGCTCACGATTGGCTGTTGGTCGTCCTGAGTGCGGCCCTACTGAGTTCATCATGCATGGGGAACTACTGCCCACTATGCCCCACGGGCAACAACCCCTGGGCCGGTGCGCTCCCAGCGCAGGGGCCTGGGGTGCACGCTGAGATCGTGCGTATCTCGTTGTGGGATACCCTCTGCGACCGCTGGGGCTGCGGGGGCCGCCCCGAGGTCGTTCCAGAGAATGGAATGTACGCGTTGGGCTTGGGAGAAACGTTTTACCTCGAAATTGAGGTACGCCATCCGGGAGTCCAGTATCGCGAGCTTTCAATCGCGATTTCCCAGAGTTGGGGTTTTGTGGGCGACTTGGCGAGTACTACTGGAGAGCGTGAGGACCAGTTGTTGTTGTCCTCGCGCAGCCGAGGTCTATATGTGGTCGGGCGACTGCCGGTGACGCCGGGTGTGTACAGCCTTCGCGTTCGAGTAGAAGAGCGAGGTCCAGACTTACCCAGCCCAATCATCATTGAACGTGAGCTTCCGATTCACGGCGCTTCTCGCTAGACACGGGCAGACGGCGATGGCATTGATGCGCTTCGACGACGGCATCACACCCAGATGGAGCCGGCGCGCTCGTGTCACCGAAGCGCGGGGCTCATTTGGAACCGTTGGACGAACGTCCAAGGCGTGACAGCGGGGCGAAGGGAATGCGCGGGGTTGGAGGTGCCTATGATGAGTTTCGCACGCGCTATCTCGGTCGCTTCGCTCCTATCCAGGTCGGCAACGATCGCTGCAGAGCAGGAGCCCCCGGGGGCGACCTGGGCGCGCTGATCGACGTAGAAGTACACGCGGTAGACCGAGGCCCGGCGGCCATACAGCAGCACGCGAATATGCGCTGTGGCGCTGACACTCTCGCGGGCGACTGGGCAGCGCTCGGGCTGCGTCTCAAGCGACAGCACGGCGCGCTCGAGTCCGTTGAACCACGCGGCGCCTTGCTGCGGCGCGCGGGCAACAACCCAGAGGTACAACGCTTCGAGGTCCTGCTGGGCGCGGCGGGCGATCTCAACGCGGAATGGCATACTTGCGACGCACGCGGTCGAACACCTTCCGCGCCGGCGCCGTCCTGCCGGCCTTCACGTCCGCGAGGCCGCGCTGGATGCCTTCGATCGCATCCACCCGCTCGAGCAGCGCCTGATACGCCGCGGCGTCTTGCACCACGAGTTCGGCTTTGCCATTCACCGTGAGCACGAGGGGGTGCCCGGTTTCGCGAAGGCGATCGAGCATCGCCACGGTGTTGCGCTTGAAGTCGCTGAGCGAGCGAATGTCGTTGGCTAAGTCCAGCATAGCGCCTCACTAAATTCGGTGCGAATTTGATGGTCGCACGGGAGGCGGGCCCCGGTCAATCGGGGAGCAGAACTGTCCCTGAAAATGTTCCTGCGACCGGCCAAGATCGGCCTGTTTCAGCCCACTCCAGCCAAGTCGTTGTCGGACGGAATCCGCAGAAATGCTCTGAGTTTTTAGGAAATCGAGGGGTCTGGTGGGGCGCCGTGACGGTTTCCAAGACCGCCGCCATCAACCACTCGGCCATCCCTGCGCGCCTACGTATTCCTCGACGAGTGCGGCGTCACGACCGATCTACTGCGGCGCTATGGGCGCAGTCCGCGGGGCACCCGGCTGCACGACCACACGCCGTGCGGGCACTGGCAGACGCACACCGTCATCGCCGGGCTGCGGCTCGAGGGCCTGACCGCGCCGGCGGTCTTCGATGGCCCGATCGACAATCCGCCGTTCCTCGCCTACATCGACCAGATCCTCGTCCCCACGTTGCGCCCCGGCAACGTCGTCGTCCTCGACAACCTGGTTATTCACAAGCAACCGGCGGTGCGCGCCGCGATCGAAGCCGTCGGCGCGACGGTCCGCTATCTCCCGCCCTACAGCCCCGATCTGAATCCGATCGAACAGGTCTTTGCGACGCTCAAGGCCTTCTTGCGGGCCGCCCGGCCACGCAGCTTCGATGACCTCTGCGCGCTCATGCGGGACGCGATCCCCCGCTTCACCCCGACTGAATGCGCCCACTACATGCAGCACGCCGGGTATCGCGTTCCTACACGGCTGTGAAAAACGCTCTAGTAGCCCCGACTCGCCCCGCCACCTCCCGAACTGCCCCCGCCGAAACTCGAGCCGCCGCCCGACGAACTCGATGACGAACTCTCCGAGATGCGAGGCAGCGCCTTCACGTAGTCGCGGGTGTAGTTGCAGAATGCGCACTCCTCGACGACGCGCGCGCTGCCGGAGCTGCTCGTCGTGGCCGCCGTGATCACTGTTTCAGTGGGCCACATGGTCTTGTTGTGGCACTGCGGGCAAGGCGCGTATCTGGAGAACCACCAGGGGTAGCGCAGCGTGAAGTGATGCGCGCACGACGGGCAGGTCCACACGTCGTAGTCCACGCTACCAATGCGTTCCTCCATCTGCTCCGCGTCCCTCAACCGGGCATCCTCCTCGGCCTCGGAGACCAGGGCCATGACGCCCTGACACTGCGGGCACCTGCGGCGACGGTACCTGCGCCAGCGACGGACACCGAGCAGGGCGCCCGCGCCGATCGGAATCGAGACCAGGACACCCTGCCACGCCGAAGAGAACCATCCGCCTTCGTAGGACTCGGTGCGCGGCGACGGCAGCGACACAGGCTGCTGCCCGACCACTCGCGCCAGGGTCTGCACACCGGCGATCATTCCCTCGTCGAATTGGCCGGCCTGGAACCTTGGAATGACGTCGGCGTCGAGAATCGCGCCGACCTTGCCGTCGGGGTGACGGCCCTCGAGGCCGTAGCCGACCTCGACGCGCACGCGGCGATCGCCGGTGGACCAGAGCAGGAGCACGCCATTGTCTTCCCGGGTCTTGCCGATCTTCCAGAGCTCGAAGAGCTCGACCGCAGCCTCATCGATGGACCGGCCGTCGAGCGACCGGATGACGACGACGGCCATCTCGGCACCGCTGGTCCGCTCCATCTCGCCGATCGTCGCGTTGAGGGTGGCCACGGTCTCCGGGCGTAGCGTGCCGGTGACATCGGTGACCCAGGTAGCGTCGCGGGTGCGAGGATTGGGGATGGTCGTGAGCGGCTCGGCGCTCAGGACGGCCACGGCTAGCGCGACGGCCGCGGCGAGGGCGCCCACGGAGCGGGTTTGGGGTCGTTCGATTGGCCGAGACAACGGCGTGACCAAGGCGACCATGCTACCCCGACGGCCCACGCTCGCGCGTTCAGTCACTTCGCGCGTCTGCGCGGCTCGTCGTAGCGTAAGGCGCATACTGCGTCCCGCGCGCGATGACGATTACGGTAGATCCGTCACTCGAACTCGTCGCGACGATGCTCGCACCACACGGTCTGCCCAGCGAGGACATCGCACCCGCGATGCTCGACCACTTCTTCGTCTCCCGCGAGAACGGCGAACCCCGCGGCGTCGTCGGCTTGCAGCTCGCCGCCCCTACCACCCCTCGTAATACCGTCTATCCTCTTCGGCAGCAACGGCGACGCGGCCGTTCCGAGGAACGTTCGACGATTCATGGCCGCGTGCCGGCCCCTTTACTCGACCGCAATCCAGTCCACCAGCAGCTGAAACGCGCCCTCGCGCGCGTCGCCGATGAGCAGCGTGATTTCCTCGACCCTGGCTCGATCGAGCGGTGGGCCGTCGAGACGCTGGCCACGGTAGGTGGGCCTCAGGGTATCGAGCGAAATCCGGACCTCGGTCCACTGGCCGGCCGTTGTAGGGAACTCCGCGCCGTAGGAGACGGAAGAGTAACGGAAGCGAGCGTCGGTCGCCAGGCGCAGCTGGTAGGCCCGGCCATCGCCCTTCACCCGCAAAATGATCGCCGTCGCGCCGCGGAGGTCGTACTGGCGACCGGTGGTGCGCACCGACGAAAATCCACCGTTGTTCTCCAACGACAGCGTGCCCGAGAAGGTCAGCTGCCCGTCGGCAATCGTCGGCTCGCCCCGAGACCGGCCACCCATCACGCCGTCGTTAACCGCTACCCACGCCGCCTCGCCGGCGGCGCCGGAGAAGGTCATCAGGGTTCTGGGAGTCACGGCCACGGGCTGAGCATATGCCCGCGAGCCCACGCCCGCGACGGCAGCCGCCGCTAGAAGCAGTATTGCCGTCTTCATATGACCGGAACGTCCTCGGCCCTGGGAATTCTCCAGGCGGGACCGGCGCCACATCCCAGTGTGCCACACCTTTTCAAGCACTTCTTCCACCACTTAGTGAGCGCTGAATGTGCCTAAGACTGGAATTCACGACCAATCGGGTCGTCGGTCGCGATCCGCATGCTGAACGCCATGATGCGGACGAACAGGACGTGGTAGCAGTTCAGTCAGCCGGAGACCGCTTGACTTGAAGACAGTTGCCTATCGTCGCAGCAGTCGAGTCCAATCGACGACAACTTCGTCCGTTCGGAAGACAGCGTCGGGATTGGCGATGTTGACGAGCAACCGTTGCCCATCGGCGGCGACGTCGAACGAGCGAAAGAGCCGCGGGTCGATCTGGAACAGGCGCGTCGGCGCAGCGGCCCGGGCGCTGCCAGTGGGACCCGGCGAGAGGGACACCGCCATGAACGCGCCGGACGGGTCAACGTAGAACAGCTCGCGACCGTCGGCGCTCCACGCGAACGCCCTGGCTCCATCATTCGAGATGCGCGTCTCCCACGTGCTGTCCGGGAATCCTCGCACGTAGACCTCTGAGCGCCCGGCGGCGTTCGAGAGGTAGGCGAGCCAGGAGCCGTTGGCGGCAACGGCCGGCAGCCTTTCGTCGAATGCCGTCGCGAGAATGGCGCGGCTTTCGCCGCTCGTCGTGTCAACGACCCAGAGATCGCGGGCGGACTTGTCGGTGACCTTCGAAAAGACCACGCGGCTCCCATCGGGAGTCCAGCTGCCGAGATACTGCTGCGTCCGATCCATCGGCACGAGCACACGTGGCTCGCTCCCACTCAGATCCGAGACGTGGAGGTTTGGAGGACCCTGCCAGTCTGCCGCGAACACGAGTCGCGTGCCGTCCGCTGACCATTTCGGATCCATTTCCGACCGCACCGACGACGTCAAGCGTGTCGGCACGTTGCGCTCGAGATCGACGATCCACAGATCCGAAGTGCTGCGCCGCGGGTCGAGGATCGCGACGGCGAGCCGCTGGCCGTCAGGCCCCAGCGCCACCCTCTCGTAGTGATCTTCTCCAAGAAGTGTCCCAAGCGATCGGCCGTCGCGACTCAGCCACTGCAGTTGCGATCGGCCAGTGAACGGGCGGTAGACAAGCGTGCCCTCCTGTGAAACGGAGAACCAGGCCTGGCCTGTCGGGGCAAAAAACTGGACTTCGTCCACGACCGCCACCGCGTCGCCGGTAAACGACCGGACCTCGGGATCAGTTGGGGCGCCGCGACGGTGTTCAAGACCGCCGCCATCAACCACTCGGCCATCGATGATTTCGCGCATGTCCTAAAGCCGAAGACCCGTCAGCCAGCTTTTCTGAGGCGCAACCGGTTCAAGCGTGTCACCCTGCACTCTCAACGGCGGTGGGAGACCGACCGCCCAGCCGTTCTCGTGCTCCGAGTGGTTGAGGACACCAGATATTGCGCCGGGTAGGGATACTGCACAAGGAACGAGGAGCGCTCGACGACACCGCCGATCGCGACCTCGCCGCCAAAGAGAGAAGACCCTATGGCTCGCCGTGCGAACGGGGGAAGAGAAGAGGAGGAGAGCCCGTGGGCTGGGTCGGACAACGGCCGCTGGTCCGCGACGGCAAGCTGGTCGTGAAGTGAGACACACAGCCAGGAACTATTTGCGGGCGTCGAGCGTCTTCACGTCGTAGGCCAGCACGTGCGGATCCGCGCTGACCAGCGTGAGGTCTTCGACCAGTGCTTGCGCCACGAGCAGCCGATCGAACGGGTCGCGGTGCCGGGGTGGTAGTAGACCCATGCGCAGCATGTGCTCCACGCCGGCATCCAGCGTGGCCACGCCCTCGTCGACCAACTCCGCCACGAACTGCTGTGCGCCGCCGGCGCCGAGGCTCAGCTTCCCGGTAGCCTGCTTGACGACGATCTCCATCACACAGACGCTTGACAACACGAGCGCGCGCGGATTCCTCAACACCCGGCGTCGCACCGGTGAAGGCAAGCGGCTCGCATCGAACTTCAGCCACAGCCAGCAATGCGTGTCGAGCAGGAACCTCACGCACCCCACTCCTCGAGTTCGGCATCCGTGAGCGGCGCGTCGAAGTCCTCCGCCATCTGGATGCGCCCTTTCCAGGTGTCGACGCGCAGGCGCTTCGCGCCGGCCGTCGGAAATGGCACCAGCCTGGCCACCGGAGTGCCATTGCGAGCGATGACCACTTCGTGGCCGCGCTCCACGTCCAGGAGCAGCTTCGACAGCTCGGTCTTCGCTTGATGGACGTTGACCTGCCTGGCCGGCTTCATGCCGGGATCGTAGGTTAGCTAATGTTATTAGTCAACAGTGGGGAGGGCGACGCCTGGGCCGCCGCGTCGAGCGCCAGAATCGTGTGCAGCAGCACGTTGGCACCGTTCACGACGTCCTGCGGCCTGGTGAACTCCTTGGCTGCGTGCGAGATGCCACCCACCGACGGCACCAAGATCAGCCCCGACGGGCACAAGCGCGCCGTGCGAACGGGGGAAGAGAAGAGGAGGGTACGGCGGCGCCGCCAAACCGGCGGGCGGCTACCGCTACACGCTCGCAGACGCCGCCAGCTGGTCTGGCACCTTGTGACAAACGTGCCTGGCCTGCGCCAGTTCGTGCTGCTGTCGCACGATCGCGGCGACAGCGTCGCCCTGAATTTCCTGGAGCTCAACACGGAAGGTGTGCTCTTCCACAAGCGACATGCCGGCCTTCGAGGGCCGGCTCGAGAAGGCGCAAGTGTGGGCGTCGTCAGCCCGTGATGTCGACCTCGACGGCGTCAGCCGTGCGCCGCAGGGCGACGCCCGACTCCTGCCATTTCCGCTTCACCGGCGCGCTGTCGGGATCGGACGCCGGCGGGTCGGCGCCGTCCATCTGCAACACGCGTCCATGGGTCTTCTCGATGAGCCGCTCCATGAGGTGCGGCGCCGGCATGCGCCAGCCGTTCGCGCGGGCGATGTTCGGATCGCGCTTGTGCACCGGGATGAAGGCCACCAGGTTGTCGCTCGTGACCTGCTCGAACAGGGCCGGCAGCGTGGCGTTGTGGCTGGCATGGTGCCCGGCCTTGTAGAACACGGTGCGCGCCAGGAGCCCGG
>JANNIB010000506.1:0-5610 GCA_031404695.1 Acidobacteriota bacterium | reverse complement strand
GCCCGAAGGCGGAGGCGAGGCCACACCGCCCGTCCTGCATCTCGTGGATGCCGATGGACGCGTGCCCGACGCCGGCAGCGGCCGCCTCACCGCCACGCTGCGCATGGAACTGGATCCGAAGGCCGAGTTCCGCCAGATCTTCCACGAGGGCTGGCGCTATCAGCGCGACTACCTCTACGTGCCCAACCAGCAGGGCGCCGACTGGCCGGCGATGAAGACGATGTACGGCGCGCTGCTGCCGCATGCGCGGCACCGTGCCGACCTCACCTACCTGCTCGACATGATGGGCGGCGAGATCGCCATTGGTCATTCGTACGTGCGCGGCGGCGATCTGCCCGACGTGCCGCCGACGCGCGTCGGCCTGCTCGGCGCCGACACGGTCGTCGAGAACGGCCGCTACCGCTTCACCCGGATCTACGACGGCGAGAGCTGGAATCCGGAGCTGCGCGCGCCGCTGGCGGCGCCCGGCGTCGAGGTCGCCAGCGGCGACTACCTGCTGGCCGTGAACGGCGTCGAGCTGCGGCCCACCGACAACCTGCACCGGCTGCTCGACGGCACGTCCAACCGCCAGACCGTGCTGACCGTGAACGCGCAGCCCACGCTCGCCGGCGCGCGTCAGGTCACCGTGGTGCCGGTCGCAAGCGACCAGGGCCTGCGCACCCGCGCCTGGGTCGAAGGCAACCGGCGCCTGGTCGAGAAGCTCTCGGGCGGAAAGCTGGCCTACGTGTATGTGCCGAACACCGGGCAGCCGGGGTACGTGAGCTTCAACCGCTACTACTTCGCGCAGCAGGACAAGGCCGGCGCCGTCATCGACGAGCGCTACAACGGCGGCGGCTCGGCCGCCGACTACATCATCGACGTGCTGCAACGCGACTTCGACGGCTACTTCAACAACGTCGCCGGCGACCGCGTGCCGTTCACCAGTCCGGGCGCCGGCATCTGGGGCCCGAAGGTGATGATCATCAACGAGATGGCCGGCTCGGGCGGCGATTTGATGCCCTACATGTTCCGGCGCCGCAAGATCGGGCCGCTCGTGGGCACGCGCACCTGGGGCGGGCTCGTGCACACGGCCGACACGCCGCCGTTCATCGACGGCGGCACCATGATCGCCCCGCGCGGCGGCTTCTTCACCCGCGACGGCCAGTGGGCGGTCGAGAACGAAGGCGTCGGCCCGGACATCGAGCTCGAGAACTGGCCGAAAGACGTCGTAGCCGGGCGCGATCCGCAGCTCGAGCGCGCGGTGGACGAAGCGATGAAGGCGCTCAAGGCGGCGCCGCCAACGCGGCTGCGCACGGAACCGGCGCCGCCGACGTGGGGCCGTCGCCCGCGGCCCTGAGTTCGTCCCAGGTCGGCGTGCCGCCAACCCTTCCCGGCCTGGTCTCGTCAAATCCGGTCAGGAGAGTCCATGCTGCGCCATCTGCGTCTTGCCGTCCGCACGCTGCTAAAGACGCCGTTCGTCACCGGCGTGGCTGTCACCTCGCTCGCGCTCGGCATCGGCGCGAACACGGCCATCTTCTCGTTGTTCGATCGATTCCTGCTGCGGCCGCTGCCGGTCGCGTCGCCCGACGCCCTCGTGAACCTGGCCGCGCCAGGGCCGAAGCCCGGGTCCACGCAGTGCAGCCAGGCCGGGCCCTGCACCGACGTGTTCAGCTACCCGATGTACCGGGATCTGGAGCGACTGCAGACGAGCTTCACGGGGCTGGCTGGCCACAAGCAGTTCGATGCCAACGTGGCCGCCCGCGGCGACACGCGCAGCATGGGCGGTGAGCTGGTCTCGGGCAGCTACTTTCCCACGCTCGGTCTGCAGCCGGCGGCGGGCCGCCTGCTCACGCCCGCGGACGACGGGACGCCTGGCGCCCACCCCGTCGTGGTGCTGAGCCACGGCTACTGGACGTCGCGTTTCGCGCAGGACCCGTCCATCGTCGGTCAGCCGATCGTCGTGAACAACACGGCACTCACCGTGGTCGGCGTGTCGCCGTCCGGCTTCGAGGGCACGACACTCGGGCTGCGGCCGGGGCTGTTCGTGCCGTTGTCGATGCGCGGCGTGATGCAGCCCGGCTGGGAAGGTTTCGAGGACCGCCGCCGCTACTGGGTCTACGTGTTCGGACGGCTTGAACCTGGCGTGGCGATCGCGCAGGCGCAGGCAGCGCTCGAGGGGCCGTACCGCGCCATCCTCCTCGATGTCGAAGCGCCCCTGCAGACGGGCATGAGTGACCAGACGCTCCAGCGCTTCAAGGCGAAGTCCCTCGAGCTGACGCCGGGGCAGAGCGGGCAGAGCAGCGTGGATGACGAAGCGCGCACGCCGCTGCTGCTGCTCATGGCGGTGACCGGCCTCGTGCTGCTCACGGCCTGCGCCAACGTCGCCAACCTGCTGCTCGCCAAGGGGGCCGGCCGGGCGGGCGAGATGGCCGTGCGGCTCTCGATCGGCGCCGGCCGCGGCCAGCTCCTCACGCAGCTCCTCGTCGAGTCGTGCACGCTGTCGCTCGTCGGCGGTGTGCTGGGCCTCGGCGTCGCGCGCGTGACCCTCGCTGGCATCGCCGGGCTGCTGCCGCCCGAGGCGGCCCACACCGTGCCGGTCACGCTCGATACCGGCGTGCTCGCCTTCGCCGTGGCGCTCGCGATGGGCACGGGCCTGCTATTCGGGCTCTACCCGGCGCTCCAGGCCACGCGCCCGGATCTCATCGCCACGCTCAAGAGCCAGGCGGGGCAGCCGGGCGGCGCACGCGCCGCCTCGCGGTTCCGCAGCGGACTCGCCATCGGCCAGATGGCGCTCTCGATGGCCCTGCTCGTCGCCGCCGGGTTGTTCCTCAAGAGCCTCGATCGCATCAGCCGCGTCGATCTGGGGCTGCGCACCGAACAACTCGTCACCTTCTCGCTCTCGCCCGAACTGAACGGCTACACGCCGGTGCAGTCACGGGCGTTCTTCGAGCGTGTCGAAGACGCCGTCGCCGCGCTGCCCGGCGTGACCTCGGTCACCGCGTCGGTGGTGGCGCTCATCTCGGGCAGCAACTGGGGCAACGGTGTCCGCGTGGAAGGCTTCGAGGCCGGCCCTGATACCGACCGCGGATCGTCGGTGAGCGCCGTCGGCGCCGATTTCTTCTCGACGCTCGGGATCCCGCTGCTGCGCGGCCGCGACTTCACACGCGCCGATGCCGCCGGACGGGCGAAGGTGGCCATCGTCAACCAAGCGTTCGCGCGCAAGTTCCAGCTCGGCGACCGTGTCGTAGGCGCGCGGATGAGCACGTCCGATCGCGGCTCGGGGCCGCTCGACGTCGAGATCATCGGCCTGGCGAGAGACGCAAAGTACAGCGAGGTGAAGGACGTCATCCCGCCGGTCTACTTCACGCCGTACCGGCAGGACGACGAGGTGGGCAGCATCTCGTTCTACGCCGCGACGACGGGTGATGCTGAGGCGCTGCTTGCGTCGATTCACGAGGCGGTGCGCGCGCTCGATCCGAACCTGCCGGTCGAGAACCCGCGCACGATGGCGCAGCAGGTGCGCGAGAACATCTTCCTCGACCGCATGATCAGCACACTGTCGGCGTCGTTTGCGGCGCTGGCCACGCTGCTGGCGGCGATTGGCCTCTACGGCGTGCTCGCCTACACCGTGGCGCAGCGCACGCGCGAGTTCGGACTACGGATGGCGCTCGGTGCGGACGGTGCCATGGTGCGGGGGCTCGTGCTCCGCCAGGTGCTGCGCATGACGGTCATCGGCGGCCTCGTCGGGCTGGCGCTGGCCATCGGCATCGGCCGCGGCGCCCAGGCGCTGCTCTTCGAGATGCAGGGCTGGGATCCGGCGGTGCTCTCGGCCAGCGCGGCGCTGCTGGGCGCGGTGGCCTTCACCGCCGGCCTGCTGCCGGCCCTGCGCGCCTCGCGCATCGCACCGATGGTGGCCCTGCGCGACGAATAGGGGCCGAGGGTGGTCATCCACGTTGAATTGATGAGGTGGATCGAAGTCCGCGGTTGCGGCCGCGGGCCGAATAGCAGAGCATGACCTCGCGTCCCTGACCGCCTGATGCGCCGAACGTCCGGATTCGTCCCCCTCTGTCTGCTGTTCTTCGTGTCCGGCGCGTGCAGCCTCACCTACCAGGTGCTGTGGCTGCGTCTGCTGGCGCTCGTCTTCGGCGTCACCGTGCACGCCGCCAGCACCGTGCTGGCCAGCTTCATGGCGGGCCTCGCCCTCGGGGCCGTGCTGGCCGAGCGGGTGGCGCGTCGCGGGCATCCGCTGCGTGTCTTCGCCGTGCTCGAGGCCGGGATCGCCGTCTCGGCTCTGGCCACCCCGGCCCTCCTCGCGGTGGCGTCGAGCCTCTACCGGCCGATGTCCGACGCCCTGCCAGACTCGCTCACGCTGCTGACGGTCGCGCGCTTCCTGTGCTCGTCGGCGGTGCTGCTGGTGCCCACGGCGCTCATGGGCGCGACGCTGCCGGTGCTGAGTCAGGCGCCGATCGTGCGGACGGCGTCGGGCTCGCGCCTGGGCGCACTCTATGCGGTCAACACGGCCGGCGCCCTCACCGGCGCGCTGCTGACGGGTTACGTGCTCATCGGCGGCCTCGGCATGCAGCGCACGTTCTACCTGGCGGCCACACTGAACCTGCTGGTGGCGGCCGGCGCCTGGTGGCTCAGCAGCGCAGAGGCCAGCGAATCTGCCTCCACAACGCCGGGGTCAGACCCCACACCAGCCCGCGCAGTGCCGCTCGACGCCGTGCCTGCCGCCACGGTGCTCGCGGTGATGGCGGTGTCGGGCTTCGCGGCGCTGGCGCTCGAGATCGTGTGGTTCCGCGTGCTGGTGCAGTTCCTGCCGGCGACCACCTACGCCTTCACGACGATGCTGGCAACCGTGCTCGGCGGCATCGCCGCCGGCAGCGCGCTGGCATCGCGTCACCTGGCCCGTCCGCGGGCCTGGGGCCACACGCTGGCCTGGGTGCAGGGGGCGACCAGCGTCGTCGTGCTGCTGTCGCTGGCGTTGCTCGGGGCCACCTACGCTGCCGGCTGGCGCACCTCCGGACTCACGCAGGCCGCAGCCGCGGCCATCCTGCCCGCGTCGCTGCTGATGGGCTATGCCTTCCCGGTCGCCATCGCGCTCTGGATCCGCGCCGGCCTGGCCGATGACGCCCCCGATCGTCCCGTGGGCCGGCTCTACTCGGCCAATGTCCTGGGCGGCATCGCCGGCGCCGTGGTGGGCGGGTTCGTCCTGCTGCCGCGCCTCGGCAGCCGGCGCGCCCTCATCGTGCTCGCCGCGCTCTATCTCCTCACCAGCCTGGCGCTGTTTCTGCCGCGCCGCTGGCTCCCAGCGCTGGCGCTGGTCGTGCTCTTCGCCGGCGCCGCCCGACTCGTGCCCGATCCCTTCGAGGTGACGCTGGCCCGCCGGCACGGCCCGAACGAGCGCATCTTCTGGCGCGAGGAAGGCGTGCAGACGTCGGTCAGCATCCACACCGGCGCGTTCCGCGGCTGGCTGATGTATCTGGATGGCCTGCACCAGGCCTCGGACGGGCCCGAGATGGTGAAGCTCCACCGTCTCATCGGCCATCTGCCGATGGTGCTGCATCCCAACCCGAAGCGGGCGCTGGTGGTCGGCCTCGGCGGCGGCGCCACGCCCGGAGCCGTGAGCCA
>JANNIB010000505.1:0-4720 GCA_031404695.1 Acidobacteriota bacterium | reverse complement strand
CACGCATGTTCGCGTCCCTCGAGGCCCAGCAGATAGCCGACCTTCGCGCCCGCCAACCGCAGCCACGCGCCCGGATGCGCCACGGCCCACGCCACTCCGGCCCGCATCGCGCGCGCGTTCGCGTCGGCCTCGCTCGCCGCGCCGATGACGTGCATCTGACGCAACCGCGCGTCATCCGCCATGTTGAGTCGCCCGGTCGCCGCCGGGTGATTGCCGAGCAGCACATTCATGCCGCTCGTGGCATCGAGCAGCGGAGCGCCGGTCACGCGCGTCGTAAACGTCAGCCACGGGGCCAGTACGATCGCGCACGCGCCGACGAACACTGCCACGCGCGTGAGGGCGACTCGCGGTGGAGCCGCGCCGGTGGCTACCGCCCACGCGGCCACACCGCCCGCCACGACGACCAGCGCCACGCCGACGGACCGCGTGAGAATCGCCAGCCCCGTGACGGCGCCGGCCAACGCCGCGATCGTCAGCGAGCGGTGCCGCACGAGCAGCAGCGCCAGCATCGCCAGCAGCGTGTACAGCCCTTCGGGCATGAGATACACGGACGACAATACGAGACCGGGATAGAGCGCCACGATTGCGGTCGCAATCCACGCACGCTCGGCCGCGCCGGCTCGCCGCGCCAGCCAGCCCGTGACGAGTGCCAGGGCACCGCCGACGAGCGCGTGTGCGACCCGGGCGCCCCAGAACGAGACCCCGAACAGGCGATACACCAGCGCGAGGAACGCGGGATACCCCGGACCGCGCAGCGCATCGGGATAGAGCGACCCGGTGCTGGCGAGGTGCACAGCGCGTTCGTGATATTGCGCCATGTCGGCGAAGACGCCGCTGTCGGCGCTGGCCCACGACACGGCGAGGCGCGCGGCGACGGCCACGATCGCCCAGCCGGCGATCCGCGTCACGCCCCCGCAGCTCCCCGCGTCTCGAACCGGGCGGCCGCTTCCACGCGCGCGCTCACGCCGGGGTCGCTCCCGGTGTGGTGCTGCCCGTCGATGTCGCGGTTGCCCCGCGGCCGGCCTCGGACGCGCGGCCAACGGCCGCATCCGGCGCCTCGAGCGTCGCCACACCCGCGGCCACCAGCGGCACCAGCGCGTAGGCGACCCCCGCCACCCACAGGTTCGCCTCAATGCCGAGCGACATCGAGATCATCACCGCGCCAATCGACGCCACGACACCGGCGGCGCCGTTGGCGCCCCACATCCAGGCCAGCGCAGACTCGTCGCGCGTCTGCACGAGCCGCGCTCCATGTGGGAAGCAGAAGCCCATGAGCACCGAGAGCGGCGCGACAATCGCGAGCACCGTGGCCACGCGCGCGCTGGTGGACCAGGCCACGGCGGCGGCGCAGATGCCGGCAATCGACCAAGCCGTCACCGCCAGTCCGGCCGCCAGCACCCAGGTGGTGAGGGCGAAGCGCTCGCCGCGCACGCCCACCACGCGATTCGACACGAAGCTGCCGAGCCCGGCAAACAGAATCATCGAGAACAGCACCACCACCAGCGCGTAGGTGGGATGGCCGAGCAGCACCGAGAAGCGCTGCAGGAACGCCACCTGCGCGCACATGAAGGCGGTGCCGATGAGCGTGAAGTAGGTGAGGCCGGCTGCGAGACTGCCCACCGGCATCGCCGGACGTCCGCGCACGACCAGCGGCAGCACGATGGCGCCGGCGATGAAAACGAGCGACACCGCGAGGATCGCCACGAGCGTGCCGGTGGCGCGCAGGTTACCGGCGATGACGCCGCCATCGGTCGAGGCCATGCCGGTCAGCCACGCGCGCGGCTTCAGCATGTTGAAGAAGAACGGACGCGCGTCGGTCGGCGGCTGATAGTCGAACGTCGCGTCGGTCGCTGCCAGTTCCAGTCCCGCACTCGAGGTACTGGCGAGGATGCCGTTCAACCGTGCATCCGCCGCCGGCACACGCGACGACGCCAGCACGGTGAAGCCGTGTGCCGCGCAGGCGGCGTCGATGCGGTCGAGATCGGCGGGCGACAGCGGCGTCGGCGACACCATCAGCGTGGCGACGTTGCCACGCGCGACCAGCGCCATGTGCTGCTGTGGCGCCGCCGCCCCGCGGTCAATGAGCGCGCCGACGGCGAGTGCGATGAGCCGACTCGTTTCCGACGCCTGCCCCTGCGAAAACCAGCGCGACACGCTGATGACGCCGGTCGGGGTGAGGCGGTCGAGGAAGATGTGCCACGCTTCGCGCGTGTAGAGGCCGTTCTCGCTGAGCGTGAAGGCGCCGGCGCCGGTGGCGGCCCAGGTGTCCACCAGCGACATCTGCAGCACGTCGAACTGCTCGCGCGACCGTGTGAGATAGGCGCGGCCTTCGTCGTGCACGAGCGTCACGCCGGGGTGATCGGCGATCTTCGTGAAGCGGCGCGCGTGTTCGGTCAGGAGCGCCACGACGTTGCTGTTGATCTCGACCGCCGTGACGGCTGGACTTCCGCTCCAGATCGCGGCGAGGATGTCGCGTCCGCCGCCGACCCCGACGATGCCGACGCGGCCGCCCTTGCGCAGGTAATAGGGCAGCGCGGTGACGTCGTACGATACCCAGTCGAGCGAGGCAGGATTGCCGTCCCACTCCGTCATCGGCGTGCCGGCTTCACCATCCACGACCACGAACGCCTGGGTGTTGGTGAACTGCGCGGCGCCGTCGCCGCCGCCCCAGTAGAACGCCGGACCGACCTCGGGCAGGAACGCCAGGATGTGCGCGTGGCTGTTCCACAGGCTGCGCAGCACCGGCTTGTTCCAGGCGAGACGGTTCTTCGGATACATCACCCGCACGGCTTCACCGCGCACGTTCACGCCCATGGCGACCAGCGCCAGCACGAGCGTGACCGGCACGGCGAGTCCAGCCGACAGCCCGGCCGCGCGACGAAACGCGAGTGCGCCAAGGGCCGCCAGGGCCGTGGCGGCAAACGCCGCCGCGCTGAGGTTCGTGGCATCGAGCAGGAGTACGGCCGCGAGGCACCCGAGCGCCGCGCCCAGCAGGTCCGCGGCGTAGAGGCGTCCCACCGGCGCGTGCGTGCGCGTCAGGGCCAGCGTGGTGACGACGCCGCCCAGGGCAAATGGCGTGGCGATGATGCCGAGCGCGAGTGCCAGCACCACCAGGTCCATCGACGTCCACTGCTGGCCGTCGGGCATCGGGATGACCAGTGACAGCAGGTGCGAGAGCGGCAGCACCATCGCGAAACGGCCGGCCCAGGTGGCGAGCTGGCGTGGTCCGTCGTCGATCGGAAAGCGTGCCGGCGACACGAACACCGCCACCGCGCCAGCCGCCGCGCCGAGCATCGCCACCGAGATGGCGACAAACGAGAGGTGATACCAGGTGACGACCGAGAGCAGACGGCTGTCGACGATCTCGAGCAGCAGCGTCGCCAGCATCGTCAGGCCGAGACCGACGTAGAGCGGCGTGGAACGTGTCACGCGCACGCGGACCCGGACAGGGAAAATCGCATCGCGACGATTGTAGCCCGCGGGCCCGGCGTCAGACCGCGCCGAGGCGCTCGATGAGCGTGGCAACTGCCAGCAGGGCCGGTTCGCCGAAGGGACGGCCGGCGAGCTGCAGCCCGACCGGCAGCCCGTTCGCGCCTGTACCGCAAGGCACCGACACGGCCGGCACGCGCGCCGCGTTGAAGACCCACGTGTTCTGCAGGATCCGCATGCCGTCGATGGGCCCGGCAATTGGCGGCGCCACCATCGGCACCGTGGGCATCACGACGACGTCCACATCCGCCACGGCTGCCTCGATCGACCGCTGCACCGCGTCGCGGGCCTCGCGCGCGTTGGTCAGCACGGCCGCGGTCACGCCGGGGCCGTCGAACACCGCGGCGAAGTCTTTCGAGAACGCGTCGGGCCGCGCGCGGAAGGCACGGGCATAGGTGGCGCGGATCTCGCTCACCGCGATCGGCTCGAACATCTCGTCGTAGAGCCGACCTGCGGAGAAGATGGCGACATCTCGCACGCGGGCACCGGCCGCGCGCAGGCGTTCGAGCGTGCCCTCCACGGCGCGCATCACACCCGGTTCGAGCCGGTCGAAGAAGTCTGGACGTGCGACGCCGACGCGCCGGCCGCGCAAGCCACGCATCACCGTCGCGCGGTAGGCCTCCACGAACGCCTCGCCGGCCAGGCCCGTGCCCTCACGACCCTGGACGATGGTGGCCAGCGTGAGTGCTGCGTCCTCGGCGGTGCGCGTGAGCAGACCCACATGATCGAAGGTCGGGCAGGCGCCGAGCAGTCCCGTCGTTGGCAGCAAGCCGAAGGTCGGCTTGAGGCCCACGCAGCCGCAAAGAGCCGCCGGAATCCGCACGCTGCCGCCGGTGTCGCTGCCGGTGGCCACCAGCACCAGCCGCCCCGCGACAGCCGCCGCGGAGCCGCCGCTCGAGCCGCCGGGGATGCGCGTGAGGTCGCGCGGATTGCGGGTCGTGCCGAAGAACGGGTTGATGGTCGTGACGCCGCCGCCCAGTTCGTGGGTGTTGGTCTTGCCGAGCATCACCGCGCCGGCCATCGTCATGCGCGCGACCACGTCCGCGTCTTCCGCTGGCACCTCGTCTTCGGAGAGCCTCGAGCCGGCGGCGGTGCAGCGCCTCGACTCGATCCTGCAATCACGCGGAATCAGCGGCGTGATTCTGCTCCCGGTCTGGGATGAACCGGACCTCTCGAATCTCGACTGGACGCGTTTGGCCGGCATCTACACCGACTACATCATCGAGCGGCC
>JANNIB010000504.1:0-2038 GCA_031404695.1 Acidobacteriota bacterium | reverse complement strand
GTCGGGCCGGTTCATCTTTTATGTACCGGGCATCCAATCCTTGAGCGCGTTTGAGCTCGCGACCAACAGCTTCTACGCGATGCAGGCGGCAATCGAGAAGTTCCAGACGATCGGTTTCATGCGCGGTGGGCGCATCTCGGGCTTCCTCGACGGTAAGCACACGCCCTTCTTCATCACCAAGCGGCTTGTGGAGGTGTCGCGCATCGACGATGGCGGCAAGGCGACCCGGGTGGCGCAGTGGCTGATCGAGCTCGAGGCGCCGATCGACGTGAGCGGCCTGCTCAAACGCGAGGACGGCCTGGAGGTGCTGGAAATGCGCGCCAGTGATGCGGCATCGGTGCTCGAGGGCGATGCGCAGCCGCGTGCGGCGCAGTCAGTGCCGAACAAGGACGAATCGGTGGTCGACGCCGAGACCGGTGAAGTGTTGATTGGCGAACCGCGGCACCACGCCGAGCGGACGTTCAGCCAGGCCTATGAGCCGAAGCAGGCGTCGGCCGTCGCGGGTACCGCGCGTGCTGGTGAGCATCGCCCACTGCGAAAAGGCGCGGACGGCGGGCCGGCGGACGCCAGGCAAACCGCGCAGAGGGCCCTCGCGTGGGTCTTCGATGCGGCTGCGGCACTGGGCGTCAGCGCAGAGCGATTCGAGCAGTACGCCGAGAAGCGCTGGGGCAAGGGTTGGAAGGCGGCGGAAGGCGGGCGCAAGCGCGCGCTCGAGGACGTCAGCGCGTTTGCGGACGACGCCAAGGGGTTCCAGGCCAAGGTCGCCGGCGAGCTCGAGATCTGGAACTGAAGGTGGCGGTCGGCAACAACGACGGCGTCGTGCGGGAGATCTGCGCCCCCGCGTACGACGCCATTCCGAAGAGTGTCTTTGCGGTGGTGGCCTGGTACCTCGCGGACTGCGCGAGCGACGAAGGGGTGGGCAACGGCGGCGAAGTGCGGCGGTTCGTTGCAGGAGCTTGAAGCCATGCGCAGCAACGGCATCCTGAACGAACGCCAGATCAAGCGCGCCCAGCGGGCAATGGCGTCGAGTGATGGGCAACAAGGAGAGACGAATTGATCAAGGCGGCACAGTTCTCGGACCTGCACTACAGCGGAAAGAATCTCGACGAAGCGCACCGCTGCTTCTCGTTCGCGGTCGACGAGGTGATCCGACGTGGCGTCGATCTGGCGGTGATCTCGGGCGACTCGACGGACCACGCGCTGGACGTTCACAGTCCGGCCGTCGCATGCCTCGCGCGCGAGGTCAGGCGGCTCGCAGACCACTGCCCGGTGCTGATGCTGCAAGGCACTTTCTCGCACGAGCCGCCGGGGACCCTGGCCATCTTTCCTCTGCTGGGCGGCAAGCATCCCGTGCACGTGGCAAGTCGCATCTCGCAAGTGGCGCTGACCGAGAGCGGCGCCTGGATCGAGTCGGAGGGATGGTGCTTCGACGCGGTGCCGAGCCATGCGCGCGCTCTGCTGACCTGCGTCCCGACCGTGAACAAGGCGGTCGTCGCGGCGTCTGTGGGAGCGGGGCGGGCGGCCGAGGCTGTGGGGCAAGAACTGGCCGCGCTGCTGGCGGGCTACGCGAGGATCAACCAGGCGGCGCGGACGGCGATGGTGTCGACGATCGGGATCTCACACGGCACGGTGACGGGGTGCGTGACCGAGCACGGTGTTCCGATGGCGGGCTTCGATCATGAGTTCACGACGACGGGGCTGTTCGCCGCTGGCGCGCAGGCGTTCATGCTCGGGCACATCCACAAGCACCAGCACTGGGAGGACTCCGGGCGGGTCATCGCCTATGCGGGATCGATCGGCCGCTTTCACCACGGTGAGGTGGACGCGAAGGGCTTTTTGCTCTGGGAGGTCGGGAAGGCCGTCACGCGGTTCGAACTGGTTCAGACGCCGGCGCGGCGGACGGTCGACCTGTTCTTCGATGGCAAGCCCGACGTCGCGGAGATCGAGCGGGCAGCGAAGGACGTTGGCCTCGAGGGGGCGTTCGTGCGGGTGCGTTGGTCGGTGGCGGAAGAGGACCGCAGCGATGTCGACCGAGAGG
>JANNIB010000503.1:0-23688 GCA_031404695.1 Acidobacteriota bacterium | reverse complement strand
CGCGGCGAGCGAGGCCGACGCGAACGCGCGCGCGATGCGGGCCGGAGTGGCGTGGGCCGTGGCGCATCCGGGCGCGTGGCTGCGGTTGGCGGGCGCGAAGGTCGGCTATCTGCTGGGCCTCGAGGGACGCGAACATGCGTGGCTCTACTCGGTGGGCTATTTCGGCGCGCGTCGTCCGCTGACAGTGACGCTGTGGGGCGGCCTGCTGATGCTGTCGTTCCCGATGCTGGTCGTAGCCGGGGTGCTGGGACTGGTACGGGCAGGCGCGCGTCAGCCCGCGCGTGCGGCGCCGGGGGCGTCCGGAGGGGTGCCCGGCGGGGTGACGGGCGAGGCATCGGGGCGTCGCGGGCGGCTTCAAAGCATGTCGCCGGTCCACGTCGCGCTCGGGACGTTCGTCGTCGCCACCTGCGCGCTGCACGTGGCCAGCTTCGGCGAGAGCCGCTTCCATCTGCCGCTGGTGCCGGTGCTGGCGGTGGCGGCGAGCCTCGGCGTCGGCCCGCTGACGTCGGCGGGACGCGGGCGGCTGTTCGTGGCTGGCGCCGTCGTGGCCGTGCTGGCGGTCGTATGGGCGGGCCAAGCGCCGGAGCTGCTGGACGCGCTCGCGGCCCTGCGCGCCCCGAACGGCTGGTCGACGCCCCGCCCCTACTGACCGGTGACCGGCCGGTGGATGGGGTCAGGGCCTGCGAAGACGGGGCAGACCCCATGACTGAAGCTGCGACCCAGGCGTGGCAGATTCCGCGGCGGGGTCTGACCCACCCGCGCGCCGACGGGTCGTCACGTTGCGGGAACTGCATGGATGGCTGTTTCTGCCACACTAGGAGGCTGACCTCGAGGTCCCGTCCCATGCGCACCAGCCTTCGCCGTTCCGTTCTCGCCACCTTCTGCGCCACCCTGGCGCTGGCGGCCGCCGTCTCGCTCTTCGCCCAGCCGGCGCGGGTCGCGTCGCCGCGGCTGACGCCGCCGGAGAAGTTCTTCGGCCATCAGATCGGCGCCGACTACGTGCTGCCGAACTACACGAAGTTCACCGAGTACGTGCGGCTGCTCGACAGCGAATCCGACCGGATGGTCGTGCAATCGATCGGCAAGACCGCCGAGGGCCGCGACCAGCTGATGGCGATCATCACGGCGCCCGAGAACTTCAAGAAACTCGATCGCTATCGCGACATCGCGCGTCAACTGGCCCGCGCCGAGGGTCTGACCGACGACACCGCCCGCGCGCTCGCAAGAGAAGGCAAAGCCGTCATCTGGATCGATGGCGGCCTGCACGCGACCGAAGTGCTCGGCGCACAGCAGCTGCTCGAGACCATCTGGCAGTTCACGAGCAAGACGGATGACGAGACGCTGCGCATCCTGCGCGACACCATCATCCTGGCCGCGCACGCCAATCCCGACGGCATGGAGCTGGTCTCCGACTGGTACATGCGCAAGCCGAATCCCACCGAACGCAGCACCGGACAGATCCCCCGCCTCTACCAGAAGTACGTCGGCCACGACAACAACCGCGACTTCTACTCGATGAATCAGCCCGAGAGCACCAACATCAACCGCGTGCTCTACCGCGAGTGGTATCCGCAGATCGTCTACAACCACCATCAGACCGGCCCGACCGGCACGGTGATGTTCTCGCCGCCGTTCCGCGATCCGTTCAACTACGTCTACGACCCGCTCGTCATCAACACGCTCGATCAGGTGGGTGCGGCGATGCACGCGCGCTTCGACGCCGAGGGCAAGCCGGGTGTGACGACGCGCTCGGGCTCGAACTACTCCACCTGGTGGAACGGCGGCCTGCGCACGATGGTCTACTTCCATAACCAGGTGGGACTGCTCACCGAGAGCATCGGCAACCCGACACCGGAGCAGATCGGCTTCGTGCCGGATCGGCTGATCCCGCGCGGCGACTACGCGGCGCCGATCGCACCTCAGACGTGGCACTTCCGCCAGTCAGTCGACTACTCGATGACGGCCAACTACGCGGTGCTCGACTTCGCGCAGCGCTATCGCGAGACGCTGCTCTTCAACATCTACGTGATGGGACGCAACGCCATCCGCCGCGGCACGACCGACACCTGGACCGACTACCCACGGCGTGTTGCCGAGGTGAAGAACGAGATCGCGAAAGACATGAAGCTCGAGGCGGGCGACCCGCGGATGGTCGCCGGAGGGCGCGCGCAGACCGTGCCCACGAAGTACTACCAGTTGCTGCGCAAGCCCGAGTGGCGCGATGCCAAGGCCTACGTGCTGCCGGCGGACCAAGGCGACTTCCTGACCTCCACCAAGTTCGTGAACGCCCTCATCAAGGCGGGCGTGGTCGTGCACCGTGCGACCGGACCGTTCAGCGCCGGCGGGAAGCAATATCCCATTGGATCGTATGTGGTGAAGGCGGCGCAGGCGTTTCGTCCGCACGTGCTCGACATGTTCGAGCCGCAGGATCATCCGAACGACGTGCAGTTTCCCGGCGGTCCGCCGATTCCGCCCTACGACAACGCCGGCTGGACGCTGGCGTTCCAGATGGGCGTCGCCTTCGATCGGCACCTCACCGAGGTCGCCGGCCCGTTCGAGGCGCTGACGGATCTGGCGAAGCCGACGCCGGGCACCGTGTCCATGCCCGCGGGCACGACCGGCTATGCGATCGCGCACAAGCACAACGACGCCTTCATCGTCGTGAATCGCCTGCTGAAGGCCGGCGAGGAGGCGTTCTTCGTCGCCGACCGGACGTGGCAAAGCTCCGATGGCACCGGTGCCATCTACGTGCCGGCGAAAGCGTCCACGGCGGCGGTGCTGCAGAAGGCGGCGACGGAGCTCGGCGTGAGCGCGGTGGGCGTGAGTGCGCGTCCGGCGGGCACACTGATGAAGCTGCGCAAGCCGCGCATCGGCTTGTGGGATCAGTACGGCGGTTCAATGCCGTCAGGACACGTCCGCTGGCTGCTGGAGCAGTTCGAGTTCGACTTCGAGGTGGTGTTCCCGCCGACGCTCGATGCCGGGAATCTGAACGCGAAGTACGACGTGCTGCTGTTTCCGGATGGCGGCATCCCGGAAGGTGCGGGCGGCGGCGGTGGCTTCTTCGGGCGTCAGCCGACGGCGGCGGAGATCCCGTCCGAGTACCGCGCGCACCTTGGCAGCGTCACGATCGACAAGACCGTGCCGCAGCTCAAACAGTTCGCGGAGGCCGGTGGCGTGATCGTCGCGTTCGGCGGGTCCGCGGTGCTTGGTCATCACCTCGGTCTGCCGGTGCGGGATCATCTGGTGGAAGTCACGCCGGCGGGCGTCGAGCGCGCGCTGCCGCGCGACAAGTATTACGTGCCGGGCTCGATCCTGCGCCTGGCGGTGGATAACACGTCGCCGCTGGCGTTCGGCTTCGGCTCGGAGGTGGACGTGCTGTTCGAGAACAGCCCGGTGCTGGAACTGGCGCCGAACGCATCGCTCAAGGGTGTGCGCCCGGTGGCGTGGTTCGGCGACAAGGCGCCGCTGCGATCCGGATGGGCTTGGGGTCAGCACCATCTGCAGGGCGGCACGGCGGCGGTGGAAGCGTCCGTCGGCAAGGGCAAGGTGTTCCTGCTGGGTCCGGAAATCACCTTCCGCGCGCAGCCGCACGGCACCTTCAAGTTCCTGTTCAACGGCATCTACTACGGCACCGCCGAGTAGTTTGTAACGGGGTCTGTCACCATCTCCATTTGTAACGGGGTCTGTCACGGTCACAGGGACTGCGCAGATCCTGCGACGCGTCGACCCGGCCCGGGAATTGCGTGGCGTCGGACATGCCTCGCATATCCAGAAGTGCTGTCGGGCAATCGATCGTCCACGTGGTCAACCGTGGCAACGACCGGCGTCGGCTGTTCGCGTTCCGTGGCGACTACGACGTATTCATCGGAATTCTCGCGGCAACCCAACGTCGGGAGGGGCTGCGCCTACTCGGCTATGTGGTGATGCCCAACCATTGGCACCTGGTGGCGTGGCCCGAGTCAGTTCAGCAGCTGTCGCGATTCATGCAACGCGTGACGTCGGCGCACGCGGCAATTGTTCGCACCCACAGCCACTCCACTGGCCATGGCCACGTCTACCAGGGACGCTACCACGCGACCGTGGTGGGCGGCGACGTTCAGTTGCTGCGCACACTGCGCTACGTCGAGGCGAACCCCGTGCGCGCCGAGCTCGTCGAGCGCGCGGAGTTCTGGAGGTGGTCGAGCCTCGACGAGCGGCTCGGGGCGTGTCGGCTCATTACCGACCCGCTAACTCCACTTCCACCGGTCGCGACCTGGCTCGACCTCGTGAACGCGCCGCTGTCTGCGGATGACCGGCCAGCCACTCCTCGCCGGCCTCGACTGGGCGTGGCCGTCGCACTCGAGGCGGCGACCGGGGTTCCCGCCGATGGCGAGGCGCGGTGACCGTGACAGACCCCGTTACAAATGGAGATGGTGACAGACCCCGTTACAATTGACGCATGACTTACTACTCAGGCAGAGACATGGCGAGTGCGTTCCGCACCGTGCGCCAGAACACCATTCAGACGGCACAGGACATTCCCGAGGGGCAGTACGGCTTCGCCGCCGCCGCGGGCAGCATGACGGTCGGGCAGATGCTCGCGCACGTCGCGGCGAGCACGAACTTCCACTACCAGCTGCACGGCGTCGACAAGCGGGCGCACGTCACGATGGAAGACTTCGGCGCCTACATGGGACAAGCGCAGGCAATCCAGAGCGCGCTGACGACCAAGGCCGCCATCATCGACGCCCTCACGACCCGCGGTGAGGAGTTCGCGACGTTCCTCGAGTCGCTCACCGACGCCAACCTCAGCGAGTTCGTGACCTTCCCCGCCGGCCTGCAGCCGCCCACCAAGAGCCGCTTCGAGATGCTGCTCGGCGCCAAGGAACACGAGATGCACCACCGCGGCCAGCTGATGGTCATCCAGCGGCTGCTCGGCATCACTCCGCACCTCACGCGGAAGCGTCAGGAGGCCAATGCCGCCCGCGCGGCTGCCGCAGCCGCTCAGGCCGCCACGACCGCTACGGGCACCAGCGCCGCCCCGGCGCACTAGTCGGGCACGCGCGTCGCGTCACTCATCCACGCCACGCGCCCGCGCCCGCCACACCGCCGCCTGTTCGCGATGGTCGGCCATCACGGCAGGCGGCAGCTTCTTGCCCGCCGCCAGCGGCACCGCCATGCGCACGTTCTTCGCGAGCCGCGCGCGATGGCGGTCGAGGAAATCCCAGTACAGATGATTGAGCGGACACGCGTCCGCGCCACTGGTCTTCGCCGGATTGAAGCGGCACGCGGCGCACAGACTCGGCCCCATCCGCTGGATGTACTTGCCCGACGAGATGTAGGGCTTGCTGCCCACGATGCCGCCGTCGGCCCACGTCGCCATCCCCACGACGTTCGGTGTGACCACCCACTCGTAGGCGTCCACGTAGGCTTCCCAGAACCAGCGGTTGAGCGCCTGCGGATCGACGCCGAGCAGCGTGGCGATGTTCGAGAGCACCATCAGGCGCGTGATGTGATGGCTGTAGCCGCGCGCGAGCACGTCGGCCACTGTCGTGTCGAGGCAGTGCATGCCCGACGGCGCGCCCCAGTACCACGCCGGCAGCGGCAGGTCGGCGCCGAGCGCGTTCGCCGCGGCGTAGTGCGCGCGATGTTCCTCGTAGACGTGCCGCACGAACTCACGCCACCCGAGCACCTGACGGATGAAGCCTTCGGCGGACTCCAGCGGCACATCGCCCGCTCGATACGCCGCCTCGACTCGTCGGCAGAGCTCGAGCGGCTCGAGCAGGCCCAGATTGAGCGGCGCGGAGAGCATAGAGTGGAACAGCTCGGGCTCGCCGACAGCCATCGCATCTTCGAATGGACCGAACGACGCAAGACGTGCCGCGAAGAACTCATCCGCGACGCGCGCGGCGTCCGCCGCGGTTACCGGCCAGGCGAAGCCCTCGACGGATCCGAGCGACTCGGGATACCGCGTGGCGACCAGCGCCATCACCTCGCGCGTGATGGCATCCGGCGTGAACGTCACCGGAGCCGGCGCCGGCGGATCGCCCTTCCACGCGCGACGGTTCTCCGCGTCGTAGTTCCAGGCGCCCCCGACCGGCACGCGCCCGTCCATCAGCAGGCCGGTGGCCGTGCGCGCCGCGCGATAGAACGTCTCGAGCCGGCGGGTGCCGGGCTTCGGGAAGACGCGCCGGTAGAACGCCGCGTCGGTCGCGAACAACGTGTTCGGATGAAGCGTAAGCCACAGCAGCGCCCGCAGCGGCTCGCGGACCTCCGCTTCAGCGGGTTCGAGAGCGTGCACCTCGGCGAGACCGTAGCGCTCGCGCGCCTCGGCGATGGCGCCGTCGTACCACGCCTCCGACGCGTGATACCGCACCGGATGCCCGGCGAGCCCGCGGGCCTCGGCGTCATGGCGCATCGCGCTCAGCAGCAGCACGAGTTTCTGCGCGTGGTAGCGACGGCGCGCCGGTTTCGCCGTGGTCTCGATGTAGAGCACGCCGGTGTCGGCCGGCGGCCCGGTCAGCAGCGGATGTCGCGGACGCAGCTGGTCGTAGAACACCACGACCCAGCGGCGAGGCTCGCGCCCAGGCACCGGCGCGAAGCGGCGAACTGCGCGCAGGAACGGCGCGGGCGTCATGACGGACGCGCCACACCGGCGATGAACCACGCAGCCAGCAGCGCGCGCAGCGTCCACGCCGTTGTGCGGATCCAGTTGGTGGCCACGAGGCTGTCGATGACCGCGGTATCGAAGCCAGCGGCCAGCAGGTTGTGCCGGGGCACCGAGACAAAGAAGGTGGCACCCCACACGACCACCAGGAGCCCCACGCCCACCCACGAGGCCGGCGACGGCCGCTCCATCGCGATCCAGCCCGCGCAGGCCACTTCCGCGAGCATCAGCGGACCGACCACCATGGTGGTGAGTCGCGCGTGTGCCGCGTGATACGCCGCGAACCCCGAGGCCCCCACCGCGCCCATCAACGGGTAGTGCACCACCTGCACGAACCAGATGACGCCCGTCATCGCCCACGTCGCCGCCCCATGCGCGATCAGCACGAGGCCGAAAGGCGTAAGAGTCACGTCGATTGGACGCTCGAAGCGGCGCTGGCGATTCGCTCGTGACGTCCGTTTTCGGGACGCGTCGTCCGCGCAGGGACAGTCTGCGGGGCAGGATGAACATCGGGGACTGTCCCCATTCAAGCCGCCAAAGGATTTCTCGCGGATTCTGCTGACGCGGCGTGCAGGTTCTGCGGATACTGGCGTTCGGCACATCCCTTGCTGCCCCCGTCACCCGTGACCGACCTCGCCGCCGACCTCCGCACCGCCCTTCGTCAGTGGACGCGACGCCCGCTGCTGCCCTCGGCCGTCGTGCTCACCCTTACCGCCGGCCTCGGTGCTGCCATCGCCGTCTTCGCCGTGGTCTGGGCGGTGGTGTGGCGTCCGCTCGACGTGCCGGCGCCCGACCGCCTGGTGTGGATCGAGTCCGTGTCCGCGGGCGACGCGGACAGCTCGTCGCCCGGGGCCGCGCTGAGCTGGCAGGCCGACGCGCGCTCCCTCGACGCGCTGGCCGCCATCCGGCAGGTCGCTGGGGCCTACGCCGACGGCGCCGGCACCGACCGTCTGCCCGGCGCGCTCGTCACGGCGTCCCTCTTCCGCGTGCTCGGCACCGCCCCCGCACACGGACGTGCCTTCACCGCCGCGGATGACGCCCCTGGCGCCGCCCGCGTGCTCCTGCTCTCGCACCGCCTCTGGCAATCGCGGTACGCCGGCGCCAGCGACGTCGTCGGCAAGGACGTCACGCTCGACGGACGTCCCGCGACCATCGTCGGCGTGCTGCCCGCGCAGGCGGACACGCTCGTCGGCGCTGCGGACTGGTGGGCGCCGCTCGCGCTGGCGCCGTCGGAGCGCACGAACATCGGCCCGCGCTACCTCGACCTGATTGGACGCCTGGCGCCGGGCGCCTCCCTTGCGGCCGCCACCGCCGAGCTCGCCGCCATCGGCGCGCGCCTGTCGCTCAAGGCGGATGACGGCTCACCGCTCGGCGTGCGCGTGACGCCTCTTGCGGACCACCTCACCGCGCGTTACCGCGCCGGACTCGTGCTGCTGCTGGCCGGCGTGGCCGCGCTGGTGCTCATCGCCTGCGCCAACGTGGCCACGCTGCTGCTTACGCGCGCGCAGGATCGCCAGGCGGAACTGGCGCTGCGCGCGTCGCTCGGCGCGTCGGCGGCGAGGCTGGCGCGCCAGTTGCTGGTGGAAGCCGCGCTGTTGGCGGCCACCGCGTCAGCCGGCGGACTCCTCGCCGCCCTCTGGCTCGTGGATCTGCTGCGCGTCATGCTGCCCGCGGATGTCCCGCGCCTGGCCGACGCGCGCGTGGACGCCGTGTCAGCCGCATTTGCCCTCGGCGCCGGCGGCGTCGTCACCCTGCTGTCGGGCCTCGCCCCGGCCCTGCGTGGCGCGCGCGTGGACCTGCAGGCCGTGCTGCGCGTGGCCGCCACTGGCGGCGCGAGCCACGACCGCCTCCGCCGCGCCTTTGTGATGGCACAGGTGGCGCTGGCGGTCGTGCTCGCGTGCGCCGGTGTGCTCATCGTGCGCAGCGCCGCGGCGCTCTCGGCCGCACCCCGTGGTTACGACTCGGCCGGTGTGGTTACCGCCAGCCTCACACTTCCCGCCGCCACCTACCGCGACGCATCGTCGATTGCCGCCGTCATCGATCGCATCGTCACCGGCGTCACCAGCGTGCCTGGCATCGCGGCGGTTGCCGCCGCCTCGCAACTGCCGTTTGCCGGAGGCCGCGCCGGGTCGGATGTGACGCTCGCCGACGGCGCCTTCACCGCCGGCATCGATCGACAGGCCCGTGTGCGGCTCGTGAGTGCCGCGTATCTCAGCACGCTCGGCGTCGCGATGGTGGATGGCCGCGAGATCGGCCGCGAAGACACGGCCGCCGGCCGGCCGGTCGTGGTGGTGAACCAGACGCTGGCGCGGCGACTCTCGCCCGGACGATCGCCGGTCGGCCGCGACGTGAAGTTCGGCGTCCCGGTCTTCAACGGCGCGGATGGCCGGCGCGTCTGGCACGTGGTGGGCGTGGCGGCCGACACCTGGGACCGCGGTCCGCGTGAGGCGGTCGAGCCTGAAGTGCTCATCGCGATCGCGCAGACGCCGGCCGAGGTCTTCTACTGGATCAGCCGCGAACTGCAGCTCGCCGTGCGCGCACACAGCGCGCCGACGGTGGTCGTGCCGGCGGTGCGGCGCGCCGTGGCGGCCGTGGATCCGTCGCTGCCCATGGGCGTGGCGCGCACGCTCGATGACCGCGTCGCCGCGTCGTTCGCGCGTGAACGCCTGATGGCGCAGCTCCTCACCGGCCTCGGTGTGGCCGGCGTGGTGCTGGCGCTCCTCGGACTGGTCGCCGTCGTGCAGCAGCAGGTGCAGCGCCGACGGCGCGACATCGCGATCCGGCTTGCCATCGGCGCGTCCGGCCACGACGTGGTGCGCGGCCTGGTGGCCGGCGGCGCGCGCCTGGCCGTTGCCGGCGCGCTCATCGGCGCTGTGGCCAGCGTGGGCACCGGCGGACTGCTCGCGTCGCTGCTCTTCGGCGTGACCCCGGGCGATCCGATTACGCTGGTGACTGTGGCGATCGCCGTGGTACTGCTGGCCGCCACCGCGGCCTGGGTGCCGGCACGCAGCGCCGCCGCCGTCGATCCGGCCGAAGCACTGCGCAGCCAGCTGTAGCCTGACCGGGGGATGGCGGAGTCGGCGCTAACCGAGCCGGGCCGCCGCTTCCGCGCGCCGCCCGATCTCGCGGACCATGCCGCCGAAAATGAGGCCGTGTATGGGATACAACGCATACCAGTACATCAACCCGAACAGCCCGCGCGGCGCGAAGAAGGCGGTCTGCACGACCAGGCTGGTGCGGTCGTCGATCGGCCGCACCTGAAATTCGAGCCACGCGCGTCCCGGCACCTTCATCTCGGCGCGCAGGCGCATGAGACGGCCTGGTTCGACGGCTTCGACGCGCCAGAAGTCGACCGCGTCGCCGACACGCACGTGACGCGGGTCGCGGCGTCCACGGCGCATGCCAACGCCGCCTGACAGGCGATCGAAAAGGCCGCGCAGCTGCCAGGCCCAGTTCATGCGGAGCCATCCGGTGGCGCCGCCGAGCACGCTGAACACCGCAAATACATGATCCGGCGTGGCGTTCACGCTGACCTGCCGGCGCTCCAGCACCATGCCATCCTGGGTCGTGAGCACCACCGGCTCGAGGCTCAGACGACTCGATGCCAACGCATCCGACCACGCCGTTTCCACGCTGTCGCCGTCGAAGCTGGCCAGGGCCTTCCGCACCGCCTCGAGGTAGCCCATCGGCTCGACGGTCGGGAACCACTGGCGCGCCCGCGGGTCGCGCACCACCACCTCATTGCGCAGGCCCTCGATGAGCGGACGAGCGATCGCCGACGGAATGGGCGTGACGAGGTGCACCCAGTACGACGACAGCCGGGGCGTTAGAAACGGCACCGGCAGGAGCCGCCGTCTGAGGCCGCGCAGCTTCGCATAGCCGGTCATCATCTCGCCGTAGGACAGCACGTCACTGCCGCCGATCTCCACGACCTGACCCGTGGACTCCGGCGTGTCGAGGCTGTCGACCAGGTAGCTCAGCACGTCGCGGATGGCAATCGGCTGGGTGCGCGTGTACACCCAGTTGGGACAGACCATCACCGGGACGCGCTCGGTGAGGTAGCGGATCATCTCGAACGACACCGACCCGGAGCCGACGATGACCGCGGCGCGGAACTCGGTGACGGGCACGCCCGCCTCGCCCAGGGCTGCGCCCGTGTCCTGGCGGGAGCGCAAGTGCTCCGAGAGCACGGCGCTCGCATCGCCGAGCCCGCCCAGGTAGATGAGGCGGGCGACCCCCGCCGCCTTGGCCGCCTCGCCGAACGCTCGCGCCGCGCGAAGGTCGCGATCGTGAAAGTCGGCCCCGGCGCCGAGGCTGTGCACCAGGTAGTAGGCGACCTCGATGCCGGCCAGGGCTGGCACCAGCGACGCGGGATCGAGCACATCGCCCTGCGCGATGGTCACCAGGGACGCCCACGTGCGCCCCTGGAGCCGCGACGGGTCGCGCACCATGCAGCGCACCGTGTGCCCGCGGTGGAGCAACTGCGGGACGAGGCGCCCGCCGACATAGCCGTTGGCACCGGTAACCAGAACCCGCATTGGTCTATTAGACGCGAACTCGACCGATGGCGGTCCGTACCGGACAGCACCCCGGGGCCGGCCGCCAGCCCGTACACGACGAACCGGGCAGACGCCACATGGCGCCTGCCCGGGACGTGTCGATCGGCCATATCAGCGCACGGCCTGCACGATGAAGTCGAAGGTGCCGCCGCCGACCGAGCCGATGGCGCAGACGAAGTAGCGCACGCCGGCGTTGAACTCGAGCGGCACGGTGGGCGTGATGGCGGCGCCGGTGAAGGGCACCTGGAGCTGCAGTGGAATCGAGACGCCGGCCGGCACCTCGAGGTCGCCGAAGTAGGGTTTGGTCAGCGCCAGCTTCGGCACACCGCCCGCCGCGAGCTACGGCCGGCGCCTGCGCCGCGTGACGCACGCTGACACGCGCGGTGGCCCGGCCGTGAGAGCCACGATCTGCTTCGGCTGGAATCCCGCGATGGTGAGGGTCGCGGGAATCGGAGCGCCAGCGAGGGTGGCATGGACGTCCACCAGCACGCCGGGGATGCCGTGGATGATGAAGACGCGCGCCGCCTCGGCCGCCGACGCCGACACGACCAGAGTGAGCGTGAACACCAAGGTCGAGACGATACGCATGACAGAGCCTCCAGAGCGAGAACAAGAGCCGCGATGGGGATGACGATGCGCAGCGCAGGCGGCAACACACGCGACGTCGAACGACGTCGCCATTCCGAAGGACGCCGCTGGAAATGGGAACGTTGCCGAGGGGTGCTCGTGTCTGCGCCCGATCGCGTCTCGATATCCTCAGCCGTAATTCGCGTCGCAACGCCCTGGCAGGATGACCGCGCAGGTCGGGGCGCGGTGAGTTGCGAGCTCCGGTAGGATGTTCGGATGTCTCATCGCCGCTTCGTCGTCCTTGCGTTGGTCGCGCTCGTCGTCACCGCCCCGGCACCCGAACGCGCCCGCGCGCAGGCGCGTCCCCCGGCCGCGAGCCAGGCGGCGGCACCCGCGACGCTGGTGCCGGATCCGCCGTCCACCTGCTCGAGCTGCGCCGAGTGGAACGCGCCGCGCCAGCCGTTCAAGGTCTACGGCAACACCTACTTCGTCGGCCCGGCCGGCGTGTCGGCGATGCTCATCACGTCCGACCAGGGCCACATCCTCGTGGACACAGGGTTGCCGCAGAGCGCCGCCGTGATCGATGCCGGCATTCGCGCGCTCGGCTTCAAGACCACCGACGTGAAGCTCATCCTGACCTCGCACGGGCACTACGACCACGTCGGCGGCGCGCACGCGCTGCAGCGCTACACGCGCGCCGAGGTGGTGGGCAGTCCGCAGACCGCACGCGCCCTCGCCATTGGCGGACCAACACCCGACGACCCGCAGGCCCCGCTCGCGCCTCGACCCGGCGTGGACTACTTCCCCGCCGTCGAAGGCGTGCGCGGCGTGAAGGACGGCGAGGTCGTGAAGGTGGGACCACTGGCGGTGACCGCGCATCACGTACCCGGACACACACCGGGGGCCACCACGTGGACCTGGCAGTCGTGCGAGGGCAGCCGCTGCCTCAACATGGTCTACGCCGACAGCATCTCGTCGATCTCGAACGACGGCTTCCGCTACACCGGCGGCAACGGACGCCCGAACATCGTGGCCAGCTTCCGCGCCAGCATCACGAAGTTCGGCGCGCTGCCGTGCGACATCATGGTCTCGACCCATCCGGCCGCGTCGAACATGGACGAGAAGCTGAAGAAGCGCGCGGCGATGAAGCCCGGCGACGCCGATCCGTTCATCGAGCCCGGGGCGTGCAAGGCGCTGGCGGCGACGGCGATGAAGAGCCTGGAGGAGCGGGTGAAGTCCGAACAGGCGAAGTAGCAGGTGCATGCCCACCTGGACCGCTGCCCTTCCGCGACTGTGCAAGAACTTCCACTGCGGAGGGCGTCCTGGGCCGTTCATGGAATGGCAGAGAGATGGCAGAACTTGCGTGTCTTCAGTGATTTAGGGACATCCATGGGCGGAGGCACGACCCTTGCAAACGCGAGGGCAGGAGGAATCCTCATGAAGACACTCTCCTGGACTCTACTGCTGGTCGCCGGGCTCGGTGTGATGGCGCCGTCATCGCGCCTCGTGGTCGCGGCGGCCTCACCTGAGGTCGGTGCGGCAAGCGCCGCCCGGGAAGTCACCCTGCCGGTCGGGACGCGGCTGCGGGTGCGAGTCGACACGAGCCACAGCTCGGATTCGTCGCGGGTCGAAGACCAGGTGCGGGCGCATCTGGCGGCGCCGGTCGTGCTGAACGGCCGCACGGTGGTGCCGGCGGACTCGGAGCTGACCGGCCACGTCGTGTCGGTGCGCCCGTCGGGCAAGGTGAAGGGCCGCGGCTATCTCGCCGTGCGCTTCTCGGAACTGCGATCCGGCTACGGTAACGAGCGCTACGACATCGTGACCCGCACGTGGGCGCGTGAGGCGCCCGGCACGAAGAAGAAGGACGCCGTCACGATCGGCGTCCCGGCCGGCGTGGGTGCGGTGGTGGGCGGCGTGGTGGGCGGCAAAAAGGGCGCGGCGATTGGCGGCGGCGTCGGCGCGGGTGCGGGCACCGGCGTAGTGCTCGCCACCTCAGGCAAGGAAGTCGCGCTGCCGCGTGGCGCCACGCTCATCCTGCGCCTGTCGTCGCCGCTTCGCGTGCGTCTCGACAGCTAACGCGCGCGCACTCGCGGAGCTGCGCGTGTCACACGCGATCGGGCCTGCCGTCGTGGCAGGCCCGTCTCGTTGTACGCGGCCACGCCGTCCCACACGCGTTCGACGGCAAACGCCGCCAGTTCGTCGAGCGACGCGTCTGGACGTCTGAGCTGGCCGCCGATGGCGAGCATCGCCGTGCCGTGCACGCTCGCCCACACGAAGAGTGCCAGTTTCAGCGCATCGCCGGGCCGCACCAGCCGCTGCTGCTGGAGCTCGATGAGCGCGTCCACGAGCACGCGGAAGGCCGCCTCCCCCTCGCGTGCCAGCTCGGATTCGCGGTCGTCTTTGGAGACGTAGCCCCCGAACATGACGCGGTAGTGGGAGGGATTGTCGAGCGCGAAGCGGATATAGGCGCCGCCCTGCGCCAGGAACCCGGCGCGGCCACGGCCGGCGCCGTCCCAGGCGGTCGAGAGCGCCATCCGGAACGTCCGGAAGCCTTCGGTGGCAACGGCGGCGAGCAGCGCCTGCTTGTCGGCGAAATGCCGGTAGAGGGCGGTGCGCGAGACCCGCAACTGCACCCCCACATCGCGCAGCGTCAGGGCCTCCACGCCGTCGGCGCGGATGGTCTGCACCGCCTGATCGACCAGCGCCTGGCGTAGATTGCCGTGGTGGTAGGCATGGCGGGGTTTACGCTGCGGCGCGGCGGCGGGCACCTCTCAATGCTACGACTCTGGTGTTGACACGGTCAACATGCAACTAGTAGCCTCATGTTGACGTAGACAACATGTGACCGCCCCTATTTGTAACGGGGTCTGTCACCGTCAACGTTTGTAACGGGGTCTGTCACGGTCAACGGATGTCTTCGTGACAGACCCCGAAGACAAATGCGGCAGAAATGGAGACTTGCGATGTCACTCCCGCGTCGACCGCTCGAATCCGTGACCTGGCTGATGGCAGGCGCTGCCATCCTGTTCGGCGTGTTGATGCTCGTGGATCCGCGCGTCATCGAGGGCGTGCCGGCGTGGCTCAAGCCACTCAAGTTCGCCGTCTCCACCGGCATCTACAGCCTCACTCTGGCGTGGATCCTGCGTTTCCTACCCGCCTGGCCGCGGCTGGCACGCCGGGTGGCCGTCATCACGGCGGGCGTCTTCGTGGTCGAAGTAGCGCTCATCGCCGTGCAGGCCGAGCGCGGCACCATCAGCCACTTCAATACCGGCAGCGCGGCTGACGCCGCCATCTTCAGCGTGATGGGCATGGCCATCTTCACGCAGACCATCGCCGCCGTCGCCGTGACGGTGGCGCTGTGGCGCCAGACCTTCACCGATCGCGCCATCGGCTGGGCGCTGCGCCTCGGCATGACGCTGGCCGTCGTCGGCGCGTCAGTGGGCGGGATGATGACGCAGCCCACGGCCGCGCAGCTCGCGCACGCACGTGAGACCGGGGCCATGCCGCGGTCTGGCGCGCATACGGTGGGTGCGCCCGACGGCGGTCCGGGCCTGCCGGGAACCGGCTGGAGCACCGAACACGGCGACCTGCGGGCGCCCCACTTCGTCGGCCTGCACGCCATGCAGGCGCTGCCGCTGGTGGCGCTCGTTTTTGCCCGCGGGCGCCGCCGTGACGGGATGCGCGTCCGCGCGGTGCTGGGCGCCGCCGTCAGCTACGGCACGCTCTTCGCCATCCTGCTCACACAAGCCTTGATGGGCCAGCCGCTGGTCGCACCGGCTGGTCCGATCGCCCTGGCGCTCACCTTCTGGGCCGTGACCACTGTCGCCTTCGCGCTCGTCACCTGGCGCGCTGCCTCCACCTGGTCCGCGGATCGCACCGCCCTGGAGATCGCATGACCCCCGAAGCCGTCTTTTCTGCCGCCAGCACCACGGCGATGCTGTCGTGGCTGCTGCTCATCGTGCAGCCGCGCGCCTCGTGGGTGCGCCTCATCACCTGGCGCCTCGTGCCGATTGCGTTTGCGCTGGCCTACATCGCCATCCTCGCGCCGCGTTTTGCCGGCAGCGACGGCGGGTTCGACTCGCTGGCCGCCGTGCAGCGCCTGTTCGCGGATCCGTGGCTGCTGCTGGCCGGGTGGATCCACTACCTGGCGTTCGACCTGCTGACCGGCGTGTGGGAAACCCGGGACGCGGCCCGGCGCGGCGTGCCGCACTGGATGGTCGTCCCATGCCTGCTGCTCACCTTCATGTTCGGCCCGGCCGGCTGGCTGGCCTATCTGGGCGTGCGCGCGATTCGCGGCGGTGGCGCGGTCGGAACGTCCGCTCCGGTCTGAAGCGCGTCAATCACCTTCTGGATGCGGCGCTCGCGCGTCTCGGGCGTCTTGGCCCCATCGACGCTGCGCACGAACTCCTTGCGCCGCGACGGCGCGGCGGCGTCGAAGGCCGCGGTCAGTTTCGCCTTCGCGAGCGCCTTCGCGAGATCCGGCGGCACCGGCGTGACCCGCGGCTCGGTGTCGGGCTCCAGCGTCACCTTCACCGTGTCGCCGCCTTCGACGCCAGCGGCGGCGGCGCGATGCTCAGCCGCCACGCCCACCATGAACGTCCCGCCCATGACGGCCACCGTCGAGCGATAGGTGTAGCCGTTGATGGCGACCTTCACGGCCGGGCGCTTGCTGGTGCCGAGCGCTTGCTTGAGCTTCGTGGTGAACGACGTCTTCGGCATGGTGGCCATAAGGCACACGTCGGATCGCAAATTCCGCGCGGGGTTTGTAACGGGGTCTGTCACGGTCACGGAGTTGTGACGGTGACAGACCCCGTTACAAGTGAAGACCGTGACAGACCCCGTTACAAATCGAGTTGCACGGGGTGTCACCGGCCCGTATCGTATGCGGAATGAGCACACGCACGAGCCGCCGCGATTTCATGAATCTCACGGGAGTCGGCGTGGCCGGCCTCGCTGGCACCCCGTTCGTCGGCGCCGCGTCGGCCGGTCAGGCGGCGCAGTCCGCGGCCGCCAGCGGCAGCTCCGGCGACACCACACCCGACCTGGTGGTCGTCAACGCCACCGTCTACACGATGGATGCGCGCACCCCGCGCGCCGAGGCGTTCGCTGTGAAAGACGGACGCTTCGTGGCCGTGGGCTCATCCGCCGACGTCCGCAACCTCGCCACCAGCCGGACGCAGGTCTTCGACGCCAGGGGCATGACCGTCGTGCCGGGCTTCATCGACTGCCACAACCACGCCGGTGGCGAGGTGCTGCAGCACGAAGTGCTGGTCGGCAATCCCTTCGAGGTGGAGTTCGTCAGCATCCTCAGCATAGTCGGCAAGCTGCGCGCCAAGGCCGACACGGTGCCGCCCGGCACCTGGGTCGAGGGCTTCTTCTTCGACGACACCAAGGTGAAAGACAAGCGGATGCTGCACGTCCGCGACCTCGACGAGGTGTCGAAGGTGCACCCCGTCATCGTGCGCCACCGCGGCGGCCACACCTACTTCTACAACTCGAAGGCCTTCGAGATGGCCGGCATCACGAAGAACACACCAGACCCGATGGGCGGCACGTATGACAAGGATCCCAATGGCGAGCTGAATGGGCGCGTGACCGACACCGCCTCGGCTCCCTTTCGCACCGTCGGCACCCGGCCCACTTTCACCGACGCCCAGCGCGAAACCCGCGCGCGAGACGGCATCGCCTACATCTCGAAGCAGTTCGCACGCTACGGCCTGACGAGCGTGCACCACCAGGGCGGCCACCTCGCCGCCATGCAGGACGTCCGCGCCAGGGGCGAACTGCTCCATCGCATCAGCTACGAATCCAGCGGCCCCGCGCTCGAGTCGATGATCACCGCCGGCATCAGGACCGGCTTCGGCGACGAGTGGATCAAGCTCGGCTCGACCTCCGAACACACAGTGGACGGCTCGTTCTCGGAACGCACGATGGCGCTCAGCGTGAACTACCCGGGCGTGACCCCACCCTACAAGGGCAACGTCACCGAGACGCAGGGCGTGCTCGACGCGTGGGTGGAACGCGTGCATCGCGCCGGCATCCAGGTGAACGTGCACGCTAACGGCGACGTGGCGATCGACAGCTTCCTGACCGCGATGGAACGCGCGCAGCGGAAGTTCCCGCGGCAGGACGCCCGGCCCAAGATCACGCACTGCACGCTCATCACCGACGGACTTGTGAAGCGCATCAAGGCCCTTGGCGCGGTGCCGGCGATGTTCACGACCTACGCCTACTACAACCCCGACAAGTTCGTGTATTACGGCGAAGAACTGATGACCCGCTGCATGGCCTACCGCTCGATGCTCGACGCCGGCATCTACGCCTGCGCCGGGTCGGATTTCAGTCCCGGCCCGTTTGCGGCGCTGATGGGCATCCAGGGCATGGTGACCCGCAAGGGCTGGGACGGCAAGACCTGGGGCGCCAACCAGAAGATCACGGTCAGCGAGGCGATCGCCGTCAACACCTTCAACGGCGCGTGGGCCTCGGGGGAGGAAGCCATCAAGGGCTCGATCACGGCCGGCAAGCTGGCCGACTACGTGGTACTGGCGGCCGACCCGCACACGGTGGACGTCGAGAAGATCAAGGACATCCAGATCGTCCGCACGGTGGTCGGGGGGAAGATCTCGCACCAGGCCTAGCGGCCAATCGAAAAACCGACTCGTTCGTCCGTCTGAGGGAGTACCGGCCGGAACAACGCCAGTGTAAGTAGTTCCCCATATGCAGCTTGCCGCGCGCGTTCTGGTCGGCGTCGCCGGCGTGAAGCTGGCGTGGATGCTGCTGGCGGTGTCGGCGGGCCTGCCGGCCTCCGACCCACCGGCCGCCGGGATGGCCTTCGGCACCTGGCCCAGCACGTTTCTGGCGCTCGCCTACGGCGGCGTCGGCGCCTTCCTGCTCGGGACCTCCGCTGGCAGTTCGCGCGGCTGGTGGCTGGGCGGCACGTTGCTGCTCACCGCTGGCCCCTTCGGTGACGCGGTGCTGGTGCGCCGGGTGCTCACGGGGTGGGAACCTCGGGTGGTTCCGGCGCTGGCGATCGACGTCTTCCTGCCCTTCTACCTGTGGTCGTTCCTGAGCCTGTTCCCCACCACCGGCGACGAGCGTGCGGACCGCCTGGCGTCGTCGGCCGCTCGCCTGGCCGCCTTCATCGGCGTCGCCTTCGGCGTGACCAACCTGGCCGCACACCTCGTGCCGGCCGACCTCGGCTGGCTCGCGCTGTCGCGCCGGAGCGTGCCGTACCTCGCCGGCGTCATCGGCCTGGCGGCCGCCGGACTGCCCTACCTGTGGTGGAAGAGCCAGTCGGCCCGGCCATCTGAAGCGACCCGTGTGCGTGCGTTCACCGCCGGCCTGGTGCTGGGCTGCGGACCGCTGCTCGTGGACGTGTTCGCCTCGGCGGTGAGCCCCGCGTACGACCGCTGGGCGTGGCGGCCCGACGTGGTGGCGCTGCGGCTGCCGGCGCTGTTCCTGGCGCTGGCGCTGGTGCCGCTGGTCACGTCGTATTCGGTGCTCGTGGACCGCGTGGTGGATCTGCAGGTGGCGCTGCGAGCCGCTGCGCAGTACGCGCTGGCGCGCTACACGCTGCTGGCGCTGGTATCGGTGCCGTTCGTGCTGCTGGCCGTGTACCTCTTCCAGCGCCGCGACGAGCCGCTCGCGGCGCTCGTGACCGGGTGGCGCGTGGTGTTCCTGGTGGCGCTCATCGCTTTGGCCACCGCGGCGCTGCGCCAGCGCCGGCACTGGCTGCGCGCGCTCGATCAGCGCTTCTTCCGCGACGAGGCCGACTCGGCGGCGCTGGTCACCCGGCTGGTCGAGCACGCGCGGGCGGCCGCCACCGACATCGAGGTCTCGCAGTTCGTGCGGCGCGACATGGCCGAGGCGCTGCATGCCGAACACGCGGCGCTGCTGGTGGCCGCTCCCGGCAAGACGGCGCTGGTCGATCCCGAGGGGCGCGTGCCCTCGCTCGGCTACGCCTCGAGCCTCGTGCTGCTCCTGGTGGGCAACAGCACGCCCTTCACGGTGACGGGTGCGGCGGCACAGTCGGTGCTGACGCGCCTGCCGGCGGCCGACCGGCGGTGGCTGCACGACGCCGGCTTCCATGTGCTGGTGCCACTGCGTCGTACGCCGACGTCGCTGGCGGCGGTGCTGGCGCTCGGGCCGAGGCGCAGCGGTCTGCCGTACACGGCGACCCACCACATGCTGCTCACGGCGGTGGCGGCGGCGGTCAGCCTCGCGCTCGAGAACCATCGCCTCAAGAGCTCGCCGTCGGGCGACGACGAGGAGCCGGCCGAGGAATGCCTGACCTGCGGCACGCTGCTGGCGCCGGGCACCGGCCTCTGTCACTGCGGCGGCGCGGTCACGCACGCCCCGGTGCCGCTGGTGCTGCGCCGCGCGTTCCGGCTCGAACAGCGGATTGGCGCCGGGGGCATGGGCGTGGTCTATCGCGCGTCAGACCTGTCGCTCACGCGCCCGGTCGCCATCAAGACGCTGCCACGGGTCTCGGCGACGCGGGCCGAACGCCTGCGCGACGAAGCGCGCACCATGGCGCGCCTCGCCCATCCCCACCTCGCCACCATCCACAGCGTGGAATCGTGGCGCGGCACGCCGCTGCTGGTGGTGGAACTGCTGGCCGGCGGCACGCTGGCCGATCGCCTCAAGAGCGGCCCGCTGCCGCTGGCCGCGGTGGCGGATCTGGGACTCGAACTGGCCGATGTGCTCGAGCACGTGCACGCCACCGACATGGTGCACTGCGACATCAAGCCGAGCAACATCGGCTTCACCGCCCGCGGCACCCTGAAGCTCCTCGATTTCGGCCTCACGCAGTGGTTCACCGAAGCGCGGGCGTCGCCGCCGCCCGATCCCGACACGCGCGATGCCATCACCAGCCTGGCGTCGGGCAGCGCTGCGGCCGGCGACGTCAGCGGCCACTTCGCTGGCACCCCGATTTACATGTCGCCGGAAGCCCTCGGCGCCGAACGGCCGTCGCCACTTTTCGACTTGTGGAGCACCGCCGTCGTGCTGTATGAAGCGCTGGCGGGACATCATCCGTTTGCCGGCGGCAGCACCGACGAGGTGCTGGGACGCATCCGGCGCGGTGAGTGCCTGGGCGCCGCGGTGCTCAAGGCGAGCTGGCCAGCCCCCTCCATCGACACGCTGGTCGAGTGCCTGTCCCCGGATCGTGCGCGGCGTCCGGCCAGCGCCGGCGACCTGCGCACGCGGCTCCAGCGGGTCAAGCAATGCGCGGCGGTCATGTAGGCCGCGGCGGTCGTTCGTCGTCGGTCCTTTCACTCCCCCGGAGGCTGTCATGGCGAAAAAGGCGAAGAAGGCCAAGCGCGTCGTAGGTGCCAGCGAGCTCGAAGGCATTCTCATCGAGTGTGCGCTCGCGGTCGGCCAGGGCGTGGGCCCCAAGGCCAAGGTGTCGCCCCAGGCAATGAAGTACTGGCGCGAGACGTTCCGCGCCACGATCAAGGCAGGCTTGGCCCTTGGCGCGAGCTGGGCGGCGGGCAAGCGCAAGGTGTTGATGCTCGCCACGGAGATGGGCGCCCAGGCCGCCGCCAAGGCCAACCCGATCACCAAGGCCGCCGCCGAGGAGGCCGCCGACGAGGTCCGCAAAGACCCCCGCTGCCCGCGCGGCATGGGCAAGTTCTGCTAGGGGCGCCGTCATGGCCAAACGCAGGACGCTCAAGAAGGGCACGCGGAAGGTTCCCACCTTCATCCAGCAGCGCTACGACTTCTGTGGCCCGGCCACCGCGAAGATGGTGTTGCGGTGGCTGGGCGTCTCGCGATCGCAGAACAGGCTTTGGGACCTGATCCAGGAGGAGACCGACGATCTCTCGTTGCCCTTGGAAGAGCCCTGCCTCGGCGACTTCACGGAGTGGGCGACACGGCCCGAGCCGCTGGCCGCGGTGATCAAAGACCTCAGCGGCGCCGATATCAAGCTGGTGAGCGAGACATCCGCGGCGGCCGTCGATCACGCCGTGGTGTGGTCGATCCTCCAGGGCATCCCGGCCGTGGCGCTGGTGGACGGGGCCAATCACTGGATCGTCGTCCACGGCTACCACGTGAGCCGTGAACCGGCGAACATGAACGACACGGCCTACCAGCTGCTCGGCTTCGACATCATCGATTCGAACCGCCCGCAGAAGGCCCGCGACTACGTGCCGGCGGCGGCGTGGCGCTCTACCAAGATGACGGGCGTCGTGTGCGGGAAATTCGACGGCAAGTTCGTGGCTATCTGCGATCCCGAGCCCACTCGTGTGAAGGGAGGTCCCACCGTGAGTCCCACCGTGAGCCGCACACCGCAGAAGAGGGAGTTGGCGGGCAGCTTGCTGCGGGTCGACCGTCTCTCGCGCATGGCGTTCGAGGGCGTCAGTCGCGCCGGTCTGCTGGAGGACGAGACGTGGAAAAAGGCGATGGCCGGCGTGAAGGTCGGCCAGCATCGCCTGGTGCATCGCCTCGACCGGCCGCACAGCTTCTACGCCATCGTGCCGTTCGAGAAGGGCGGACGCGTGCAGGCCCAGGCGATGTTGGACCCGTACTCCGGCGAGTTGCTGGGGGCTGGCGCCTCGGAGGAGCTGGCGAAATCGCTGGCGATGGCCACCACGGCCGACGACGCTATCAGGCGCGTGGCCGGGAAGTACTTCGATCTGCCGGGCGAGCGTCCGCACATGCGCCTCCGGCGCGAGGGCCTCTCGGCCGCGCCGACGCTGGTGTGGAAGCCGTGCCGGGAATCACTGACGCCGTACGTGCCCTTCACACAAGTGACCTACGGCAAACACATGCTCTACGTGCGGACCGATGGCAAAGTCTTCACGTCGCTGACGTCGCCGCGCCGGGGCTCGTAGTGCGTGGGGACTGTCCCTAATCTGGCCCGGGCCAGACTTTACCAGCCCCGAATCAGCGCGCGAGTTCCACGAACCGGCAGAGGGCGTTGGCGAGCGCCATCTGCCGGGGCGTGCGACATTCCGGCTCGAGCAGCGCCGGGCTAGCCACCACGAACGCCGCGCACCTGGCGCGCGAGGTGGCCACATTGAGCCGGTGACGGCTGTAGAGGAACTCCATGCCGCGAGGCGCGTCCTCGGGGCTCGACGACGCCATCGCGAAGATGACAATCGGCGCCTCCTGCCCCTGGAACTTGTCAACGGTGCCCACCGCCACGCCGCGCGGCGCCAGCCGCTCCGCCAGCCGGTTCACGTGGGCGTTGTAGGGCGCCACCACCAGAATGTCCGCCGCGCTCAGCGGTTTCGTCACCCCTTCGCTGGTGGTCCAGGAGGCGCCTGGCACGAGCAGCCGCGAAATCAGGCCCTCCACCGCGTCGATCTCCTCCGCGGACCAGTTGCGGTTCGCCACATGATCCACTCCGATCCACACAAGTCCAGCGCCGTCGTGGCCGCGCGTGCCGGTGAGCCGCTGCCGTTCGAGGCCGGGCCGCGGCGTGAGTTTCCCCTCGTAGAACTGCTCGGACGTGAACGCGCACACCTCCGGCGCCAGGCGCCAGGTGACGGGCAGGAACAGGCCCTTGTCTGCCGGCATCGTCTGCGCGTCGCCCTCGCGGCCAAGCACGTGCTGCAGCGACGACACGTCCACGCCGTCGGGGTGGCTGCCCTTCTGCGGCTGCTGGAGCTGCTGCGGATCGCCGAGCAGCACGAGGCTCGACGCGGCAGGTGAGACGGCGAGCGCGTTGGCAAGCGAAAGCTGGCCGGCTTCATCGACGAACAGCACGTCCACGGCACCGGCGAACTCGGGCCGCGCCCACAGCCACGCGGTTCCGCCCAGCACATCCACCTCGCGACTGGTGATGGCCTCGTGGGCCTCCGCGTTGTCGTCGAACCCGCGGATGCCTCCGTCGGCGCCGTCTGCCGCGTCGTCATCGCTGCCCACCTTGCGCGCCAGGCGGATGGACTCGCCGACGTCACGCGCCTGCGCCTG
>JANNIB010000502.1:0-3264 GCA_031404695.1 Acidobacteriota bacterium | reverse complement strand
GTGACGCGCTTCAAGGTCGGCGATCGGGTGTTCGGCGCGGGTAACGGTGCCCTTGCGGAATACGTGGTCATCCGCCAGAGCAGCGCGATCGCGGGAATCCCCGCGCAGGTCAGCTTTGCCGAGGCCGCTGCCGTGCCGGTCGCGGGCATGACGGCGCTGCAGGCGCTGCGCGACAAAGGCAAGGTCACCGCAGGCCAGAAGGTACTCGTCAACGGCGCGTCGGGGGGTGTCGGCACCTATGCGGTGCAGATTGCCAAGGCGCTTGGCGCCGAGGTGACCGGCGTGTGCAGCACGCGCAATGTCGAGATGGTCCGAGCGGTGGGTGCCGACCACGTCGTGGACTACACACGCGAGAACTTCACTCAGGGTAGTGGGCGCTACGACGTCATCGTCGACAACGTCGGCACCCACAGCGTGAGCGACTACCGCCGCGTGATGACGCCCCATGGTGTGCTGGTCGTCGTCGGCAGCCTCGACGACGGCGCGTACCTCGGGCCGGTGAAAGCGCTGGTCAAGGCGAAGGCCGCCGGGCTCTTCGGCAGTCAGCGGGTAGAGCCGTTCCTCTCCGGCGCCAACGCGGAGGACCTGGGCATGCTGCGCGATCTGATGGAGCGAGGCGAGCTGCGCTCGGTGATCGATCGCACCTACCCGTTCGCGGACGCCGCCCAGGCCATCGCCTACCTCGAGACCGGCCGCGCCCGCGGCAAGGTGATCGTCGAGCTGTTGAAGTAAGTGAACGCGCCGCCGCGGCTATCTGCTTGTTGACGCCTGTCAGGCCGGCAGCAGCCGCGTGATCGTCCAGTAGACGCCCACCGCAGCAATCGCGAGTGACGACGGCACCACGATGCGCGTGTGATACCACGGCCGATCGCGCCACCAGCCGACGACAAGCGCCACTGCCGCGATCACGGTGAGCTGGCCGGCTTCGACGCCAAGATTGAAGCCGAGCAGCCCCAGAGCGACGTCGGCCCGCGGCAAAGCCAGGCCGGTGAGCACGCCGGCAAACCCGAGGCCGTGCAGCAGCCCGAACAGGAACACCAGCGCGATCCGTGCCGGCGTGAGGTTCTGTGTGCGCAGGTTCTCGACGGCGACGTAGACGATCGAGAGCGCGATGAGCGGTTCGACGACGGGTGCCGGCAACGACACCAGCCCGTAGAGGGCGAGCGCGAGGGTCAGCGAGTGCGCGACGGTGAAAGTGGTGACCTGTGCGAGCACGGGACGCCACTGCGCCGACAGCAGGAACAGCCCGACCACGAAGAGGATGTGGTCGAGGCCCTTCGGCAGGATGTGCGTGTAGCCGAGCGTCAGGTACTCCGTGAGCCGCGAGAACACCGTCGGCGTCGGGAAGGGGCCGCCGAGCGGCAGCGACGTGCTCCAGGCATCACCTTGTATCCACTCCGTGAGCGTCGACCCGTCGGCAAGCGTGATCATGAAGGGATAGGGGTCCGCGACCATGCCGTAGTACCAGCGGACGCGACGCGCCTCCGGCGGCATTCGTCCGCCGAGCGTGTAGGCGGCCAGCGCGAACTGGCCGGCGGGCACCTCGCCGGGCGGCGGGGTGTAGGTGCTCGAGGTCGGTCGCACTTCGTGGCTCGCGTTCGCACCGGCCGCATCGGTCATCTCGACGAAGAGCACGACGCGGTCGAGCGCGTCGGCGGCCAGCGCCGCCAGCCGCGCATCCCGCGCCTCGGGGGTGGCCGCCTCGGGCGGGATGCCCCCGGCAAACGACTCCATCCGCAACAACAGCCAGGCGGGGTCGTGGGCGAGCCGGAGCGTAAAGGTGCCATCCGCCGCCACGGTGAGGTGCACGGTGGTGCGCTCCAGGTCGTGCGCCGTCACGCGGGCTGCCAGCGCCACCGCCATCACCGCCGCGCACGTGCCGGCCCGCCGGGCCCACCCTGCGCCTGACATGGCGGCTATTTTACCGGCGCGCCATGCGCCACCGCCTCCGAGGGCGCGCACCCGGCCGACCCGCTGAAGACGGCGCAGGTGCGCTAGACTTGGCCCTTCGGTGCGTGCCCGGTCCGATCCTTCGGAGAGCCCTACATGACGCGTCGCCTGATCGTCGGCCTGTTCGCCATCCTCGGTGTCGCGGCCTCGGCCGCCGCGCAGTCACCGGCCCCGTCCGCGGCAGGTGCCGCGCCCACGTTCACCAAAGACGTGGCACCGATCATGTTCGCCAAGTGTGCGAACTGCCATCGCGCCGGGGAAGTGGCGCCGATGTCGCTGCTCTCGTATCAGGAGGCCCGTCCCTGGGCCAAGGCCATCAAGACCAAGGTGATGAGCCGCGAGATGCCCCCCTGGGGCGCCAATCCCGCGCTGACGCTGCCGATGCGCAACGACGTCAGCTTGAGCGACAAAGAGATCGCCACGCTGGTCGCCTGGGCCGATGCCGGCGCCCCGCGTGGCAACGATGCCGATCTGCCGCCGGCGCCGAGCTTCGTCGAAGGCTGGACCTACGGCCGTGAACCCGACGTCATCCTCGAGATGCCGGTCGAGTTCGACATCCCGGCCGAAGGCGAACTCGGCGTGCAGACGTTCTTCTCGAAGATCCCGTTCACCGAAGACAAGTTCGCCGAGGTGCTGGAGCTGCGGCCCAGCAACCGCTCGGTCGTGCACCACTCGGGCGTCTTCGTCGTCGATATTCCGGACGGCGCGCAGATTGTCGACGGCCGGCTGATGGGGCCCGATGGCAAGCCCTTCATGGAACGCACCGAAGCCGGGCTGCCGAGAAACGACGGCGGGTCGCTGCCGGGCGCCTCGAAGCTGCTGTCGTGGGTGCCCGGGCGCGGCGTGGACGTGCACCGCGCCAGCGTCGGCAAGCGCATCCCCGCCGGCAAGTATCTGAATTGGCAGCTCCACTACAACCCGACCGGCACGCCGCAGAAGGACCGCTCGCGCCTCGGCATCTGGTTCAACAAGGTGCCGGTCACGCACGAACTGCTGATCCGCCAGGCGGGCGATCCGATGGCCACCGACAAGAGCGGCCTGTCGCTCTATCGCGCCGAGGGCAAGGAAGTGGAATACAAGGCGGATACCGCGAGTACGCGCCGTAGCCGCACCACGCCGAACATTCCGCCCTATGTGGAGAACTGGTCGCTCATCGGCATCACGCCGGTCACCGAGCCGATCACGCTCTACGCCATGTCGCCGCACATGCACCTGCGCGGGAAGAGCCTGCGCTGGATCATCGTGTATCCCGACGGCAAGGAGCAGACCATCCTCGACGTGCCCAAGTTCGACTTCAACTGGCAGTTCAACTAC
>JANNIB010000501.1:0-6264 GCA_031404695.1 Acidobacteriota bacterium | reverse complement strand
CCACGCGCCGTCGTCTTTCGGGTTGTAGACGCGAAGTGGTCCGTCCACCAGCTGGAAGAAGTCCTTGTCGCCGGTGACGATCGCCACCTGGTAACCGGCCGCCGCCGCCTTCTTCGCCAGCGTGCCGATGACGTCGTCGGCTTCGAAGCCCTCGCTCGTCAGGATCGGGACGCCCATCGCCTCGCACGCTTCGTGCACCCACGGAATCTGCTCGGCCAGATCCGAGGGCATCGGCGCGCGGTTGGCTTTGTAGTCGGCGACGATCTTGTCGCGGAAGGTGTCGGTAGGCAGGTCGAACGACGCGACGATGTGCGTCGGCTTGTGGTCGGCCAGCAGCTTGCGCAGCATGGTGACGAAGCCGTAGACAGCGTTGGTCGAACGGCCGTCGGGACCGGTCAGCCCGCGGATCGCGTGGTAGGCGCGATACATCTGGTTGCTGCCGTCGATGAGGAAAAGCGACCGCGGCTCGGACATGGCGAGGCCGGTATTATGATGCAGATGGTCATGACTGGTGCTCACTAGAAGCCGTCGGCGGCCCGGTGCGGGACGGCGGCGCGCGTGGTTCGGCGTCGTCCGCCTGGCGGTGGTCGCAGCTGCGCTGGCCGCGGCGTCGTGCGGCAACGTCATCACGCGGAAGTACGAATACGAGGAAGACGTCTACCTCGACCTCGATGGCTCCGCCACCGTCTACGTGAATGCGGCCGTGCCGGCCCTGGTCGCCCTGCGCGACGCGCCGCTGCCCCTCGATCCGGCGGCGCGGCTCGATCGCAACGACGTGCGCGCCTACTACACGGCCCCCGGCGCGCGGGTGGCGTCGGTCAGCACGTCGCGGCGCGAGGGCCGGCGCTACGTGCACCTGCGCGTCGAGACCGACGACATCCGCGCGCTCTCGAAGGTGGCTCCGTTTGCGTGGTCGTCGTATGGACTGGCCGAGAAGAACGGCGTCTGGGTGTTCACGCAGCAGATGACGTCGGCGGCCGGCAAGGCCGCCGGCAACGTCGGTTGGCAGGGCGACGAACTGGTGGCCGTGCGCCTCCACCTGCCCAGCCGCGTGCCGTTCCACAACGCGCCGAGCCGGACCATCGAGCGCGGCAACATCATCACCTGGGAGCAGCCGCTCGCCGCGCGCGCCAAAGGCGAGCCGCTGTCGATCGAGGTGCATCTCGAACGCGAGTCGATCCTGTTCCAGACGCTGGCGCTCTTCGGCGGCATGGCGCTGCTGGCCATTTCGACGCTCGCACTGTTCATCTGGTGGGTGTGGCGCAAGGGGAAGCGCCACGCACCGCCGGCCTCGGCCTGACCGACATCCCTGTCACGGATCTCCCCGCCATGGCCAAGCCGCAATTCGGATCGAAACCCTCGGTGCTGCGCTGCTCGCGTTGCGGCAAGTTCGTGGACTGGGAAGACGCGCGCCTGCAGATCGTGTGCGGCTGCCGTCCGCACGTCCAGTTGCCGGCGGTCGACGTGCGCGAGGCCGTGGACGACGACAGCGTGGGCATCGCGAGCCTGTTCCTGCGCGACTTCGGCCCGGCGCGCGTGGCGGCGCTCGGCGTCGAGTTCCAGGACGGCAGCGTGCCCGCCTTCGTGGCCGACATGGAGGGCGACCTGGCCGGCGCGCTGGCCTACCGGCGCCAGGGCGACACGCTGCAGATCCTGGCGCTGGCGACCGACCCGGAATGGCAGCGCTCCGGCGTCGGCGCGCGCCTGGTGGATCATGCCGAGCAGGTCGCCCGCGACACCGGCGCAACCCGCGTGGCCGTGACCACGACCAACGACAATCTCCCCGCGCTCTATTTCTACCAGCGCCGCGGCTACCGCCTGGTCACGGTGCTAACCGATGCCGTCAGCGCCGTGGCGGGCGGCGGCGCCCCGGTGGGCTTTGCCGGCATCCCGATGCGCGACGAGTTCCACCTGGTCAAGTCGATCAGTCTGTGATCTTCTCGAGCGACTCGCGGACTTCGGCGTCGGTGCGCAGTTCGTTCCTGACCTCGAACGAACCGAACCCCACCGCCAGCGAGCGCGCCAGCACGCGTTCGACGTTGCTGTTCACCACCCCGGTGAGCGTGACGTTGCCGCGCACGACCACGATGTGGATGGGCGGGTTGGCCATCGCCGCGTAGTTCCAGAACGACGAGTGGCCGTAGATGGCGCGCGCGATGCGGAAGCGCAGCTCGTCATCGAACTGCGAGACCGGCGTGACCTGGATGTCGTTCTTCACCGACTGCACGCCGTCGACCCTGGCGACGCGGCGTTCGATGTCGTTCTTCTTGTAAGGCATCGTCACCCAGCCGGTGAGCACGACGTGGCCGTTGGCAATCGAGGCGTCGATGCTGTCGAAGATGGTGAGCTGCGGGTAGCGGTTCACCTGCGTCGAGATGTCATTGAACACCTGCAGGTCCTTGCGTTCCTGCGCGGCGCTCGGGGCGGCGAGGGCGACGACGAGGGCAAGAGCGAGAAGAGCGGGGCGCGTAGCCATGACGGTGCACTCCAGGGGGAGCCGCCGGATACCGGCGGATGCGGCGCCGTTGCCGCATGCCTGGCACTACTGCGAGGCGCGTGCCAGGTCTACGCGGGCGAAGATGGCGTGATTCCGGCCCGATGTCCCGCCACGCGGAATGGCCCGTCCTCGCCCGGCTACGGCACCACGACAGTCACTTCGTTGGTCGCCGGGCCCAGCCCGAACGCGTTCGCCGCGCGGACGCGGACGAAATAGGTTCCCGGCGGGGCCGGCACTGACCACGACGTGTCGAGATGTCCCGTGGGCAGCGCGCCGATGTTCAAGACACCGGAGGCGGTGCCGGCTTCGATCACGTACGAGGTGGCGTTGCCGGCCGCCGCGCCCCAGCTGAGCGTCACGCCGCCGCCGCTGGTCGAGGCGGCGAGGGTGCCCGGTGCGGCGGGTGGATTCGAGGTGGACGGCACGGTCACGATGACCTCGCTGCCGGCCGGGCCGGGACCTGCCGTCCCCACCCCGCGCACGCGCACGAAATACGTTCCCGCGGCCAGCACGCCGGTCACGCGGGTCACCGCGCCCACGGCGAATGTGCCCACGTCGCTCGCGCCGGCCGTGGTACCCGCCTCGAGCACGTACGACCGCGCCACGGCGCCAACGCCGGGCTGCCAGCCGACCGTCACGCTGCCGTTCGACACCGCAGCCGTCATCTGTCGCGGACTCGCCGCGCGGCCCGTGGGGAAGATGGCGAGGTTGTTCGCCGGGACGCCATCGATCAGGTCGAACTGCCCGGTGACGACGACGGCCGTTTCGGTCGCCTGCACGTGCTGGATCGCGCCTGCCAGAAGATGCGAGTCGATGAGCGGCCCCCACGGCAAGGCGGCGCCGGTGACGCCGTCGAGCGCGACCAGGCCGGCGGTCCGCCACCCGGGGCTGGGATTGCCGCCCACCACCAGCGTGTTGCCCGTGCGCGCGATGCCTGGCGCGTAGAACGACACGGGCCGCCCGTGCGGAATAAGACCACCGCTGACGCGATCCACCCACGCGGTGCCTTGGCTGTAGCCGCCGTTGAGCGCGCCAGCCAGAAGAACGCGGTCGCGGAAAAACGCCAGGTCGGTCACGCCGGCGACTGGCGGATTGAACGCTTCGAGCGCGCCGGTTGCGGTGTCCCACGCCGCCACGCCGCCCCGCCCGTATCCCGGCACGGCCGTGAACGTCCCCAGAGCGTAGACGGCGCCGCTCGATACCCGCACACGCGACACCACGCCGTCCGGTTGCGGATCGAACGCCGTGGGCCGGCCGGTGCGCATGTCGATGGCCGCGAGGTTCCGGCGCGGCTGTCCGAGCACGTCCACGAAGATGCCGCCGACGAACAACGAGGGTTCCGCGATCGCGAGGCCGAAGATCGCTCCCGCACCGGGCGTGGTGATGTTGAAGCGGGTGCGGAGGGCGCCGCTCGTGGCGGAGAACGCAATCACTTCCGCACCGGCCCCAGCCACCACAAGAGTCCCGCTGGCCGCAAGGGCGCCGACCGGCGCTGCGACTGGAGGCAGCGGCAGCGACGTCGGTTGGCCCGTGCGAATGTCGAGTGCCGCCAGGTGAGGCGCAAGGCGCCCCCCGGCGCTCTTGAACGGACCCGTGATGGCGATCCGCGTGCCGTCCGAGGCGAGAGTCGCCGCGGAGGTCCCCACGGCGGGTTGCCAGGGGGTGAGCGCGCCCGTTGTCGCGTCGAAGGCTGCGTAGCGATACCGGCGTATGCCCCCGGCCGACGTGATGTCGCCGCTCGCGAACACCTGCCCGGCGGTCGCCACCATCTGAGCCACCGATGCGGTCCGGGACACCGACAAGTCGTTGAGGCGCGGGGTGCGCCACCCATCGGGTTCGCCGGTGACCGGGTCGAAGCCCCAGATTCGCGATTCGATGGCGCCGGGAAACGAGAGCGCGCCCGCGATGTAGATCCGCGTGGCTGTCGCCAGGATCTTTCCGGAGTATTGCGAACCAGTGCGTGCCCAGCCGGGGAGGAACGTGCCGTCGCTCGCATATGCACAGACGGTCGAGGACGTCGTGGGCGTTGGGTTGCAGCCGCCGCCGAGATAGACCCGGCCACCCGCCGCCGAGAGGTAGAACACGTTGGGGCCGCTCGTGTTGGCGAACGTGGCGGCCGTCAGCGCTCCGGTGGGCCCGTCGATGGCGGCCATGCCAGATCGTGCTTGTCCCGCAACCGACGAAAAGTAGCCGGCGATGTAGAGCAGGTTGCCGTCGATCGCGGCGAAGGCGACCGTCGTGCTGCCCGCGAAGGACGCGTTGCTGGAGAGCTGCGCGTCCCACGACAGCACGGCACCAGAGGCAGGATCCAGTGCGACGATGGAGCGCCTCGCGATACCGTTCACGGCCGTGAAGTTGCCGAACGCATAGAGCCGCCCCCCGGCGGCTGCGACCCCTCGAATGGCGCCTCCCAGGACGTTGCTCGCGAACACCGGCGGGACGAAGCCCGCGTCGAGGCTGCCGTCGGCACGCACGTGCAACACGGTAGGCGCCGTGTAGAGGCCGCTGCCGATGAACCAGCCCCCGGAGCCGTCACTCGCCGCGCCGAAGGTGTCGCGCACCGCGGGCGGTGTCGTGACGATGGACGTGCCCGCGCCCGTATCGGCTGTGGCGAATGCGCCTGTCGACGGACCGATGTAATCGAAGTCGCCGCCAAGGAACAAGGTGTCGCCGACGACGACCGACTCGTTCACCGTCCCATTCGGTCCCCAGGCGCCGGGGATCGGCGTGCGCTCCGGCGCATGCTGCGCGAGCGCGGGGCTGGCGATGAGCGACGCGCACACTACGGCCGCGCGTCCCGCATTCCTTGCGATGATTCCGAGCATCATGTGGCACTCCAACGAAAGCGATCGTACGAAATGACGGGAACCTAGGGCACGACGACGGTCACTTCGTTGGTGGTCGGGCTGAGTCCGAACGCATTTGCCGCGCGCACGCGGACGAAATAGGTTCCTGGGGGTGCTGGCACCGACCACGTCGTGTCGAGATGGCCGGTGGGGAGCGCGCCGATGTTGGTGAGTCCGGCGGCCGTGCCGGCTTCGATCACATACGAGGTCGCGTTGCCGGAGGCCGCGCCCCAGCTGAGCGTAACCGCACCGCCACTCACCGACGCGACCAGTGTGCCTGGCGCGGCGGGCGGCGCGGAGACGGGCGGCACGGTGGCGATGACCTCGCTCGACGCGGCGCCCGAGCCATTGGCACCCACGCCGCGGACGCGGATGAAGTAGGTGCCCGGCGCGAGCGCCCCGGCCACCCGGGTGGAGAGGCCGACGTTGAACACACCGACGTCGGCGCCGCCGACGGTCGTGCCCGCTTCCACGAGAAAGGCCGTGGTTGACGGTGCGCCACCCGGTTGCCAGCCGAGCGTGACGGTGTTACCGATCACCGAGGACTGCATCTGCTGCGGCGCACCGGCACGCGGGGCTGGATAGACGATCAGGTTCCGGAGCGCCGAGAAGTCGTTGGAGACGGTGCCGGCTGCGACGTAGTCGGCGTTCACGGCAAGTGCGGTCCGGATGCCAGCCTGCGACTCGAGGGCGATGCCCCAGGAGCGCGTGCGCCCGGTGGCCGTCTCGACGCCGAGTAGCGCGCTTGCACCTGTCGAGGTGGCGCCGGCGAGGAAGAACGTGCCACCGAAGGCCGCCATGGCGCCGGTCCGGAAGTTGACGCCCACAGATGCCACCGGCCCGCCGGAGACGCGGTCGAGCCAGGTGAGGGGCGCGGCGCCGTACCGCTGCGTGTAGTCTTCGCCCCCGAGCAGGACGCGG
>JANNIB010000500.1:0-8392 GCA_031404695.1 Acidobacteriota bacterium | reverse complement strand
GTCGGAGGCGCGATCGGCGCCGACGGCATCGCCGCAACTGCGGGCTCCGGTTCGGGCTCGACCACGGGAGCCGGCGAGACATTCGGCGCGGCCATCACGGGCGCGACCGGTGGGGGAGGCGCGCTGGGTGCCGGCGCGACCTCCGTCACCACGGGCGCCGCGACGGGTTCGGGCGCACGCCCGGTCACGGGCACGTCAGACGCCACCGCTTCGAAGGCCGGCGGTGCGGCGACCTCGACGGGCGCAGCGCGCTCCGGCGCGATCACAACTTCCGCGACGGCGTCGACCGACAGCTCGTAGATCTCGTCCGCGGAGAACACCGGGGACTCGAACACCGGCGTGTCATCGGACGGCTCGTCGATCTCGGCCGCGAACAGATTTGCCGCCGCCATGTCGGCGTGCGAGATCGTGGAGGCGCCTTCGGTCGCCATCGGCGCGTCGATCTCCGAGGCCGCGACGGCGTCCGCTACGGCCGCCATCGGCGCGGGCATGGCGACCGGAGCGTCGTCCACGACAGGTTCGGGCACGGGCATCGCGACAGACGTTTCAGCCGCAACCTGCACGGGCGCGTCGAATGCTGCCACCTCATCCGCGTCGTGCTCAGGAGCCGGTATTTCGGGCGGTGCAGACGCCTCGACGTGGGCTTCGGAGACCGCGGGCGCGGGCGCGGCCACGCGGACAGGGCTCGAGAGTTCCGGAGAGGCCACCGCCGCCTCGGGCAATCCCCCTACTGGCTCCGCCAACGCGACAGGCGCAGGTGCCGGGACCGGCGAAGCGGCCGAAGGTGCTGTGCGGCGATGCCGCCGCAATTCGATCCAGATGTCGTCGCCGCCGCGCGCGGCGACGACCGTGAAGCGATCGCCGGCGGAGGCCGGCCGATCGTCGAGTTCGTGCTCGACGGCGCCCATCTCGCGCAGCGCGCGCAGGGCATCAGCGGTCAGCAGTTGCGCCAGCATGCCTTCCATCGCGCCCAGGCCGAGGCCCTGGCGAGACAGCTCCACCGGACCGGCGGCAGCCACCACATAGGGCTTTTCGCCCACGTGGAGCACCAACGCGTCGCCGTCGCTGCGCACGACCGCGGTCAAGAGCGAATCTACGAGAGGCATCACTTGTCTGGCCGGACCCGGTCTGCGCGAGGTTGCACTGTTCGTCGTGCCGCCCCATCGCCTGCGGTCCCGCATGACATGTTTCGGACCGTTGCGACAGCAACGTTAGCGGCTCAGGCGCCTCACGGACGACGGGCCACGTGAATCGTCATCAGGCCCCACAGAACCGGTACGATCTGCACGTCCACCAGTCCGCGCGCGTGCAGCCGTGCGGCGACGGCGGCCGCCCCCGGATAACGGCGGATCGAGGCCGGGATGTAGCGATAGGTGTCGGGATCGCCGTGCAGCACCCACCCCAGCGCCGCGCCCACGGCGGTCAGGTACGTGAGGTAGGCCGCGCGCACGAGGGGGTGCGATGGGCGGTTGAAGTCGAGCGACAGCAGACGCCCGCCCGGCGCCAGCACGCGCACGATCTCGTCGATCGCTGTCTCGAGATCGGGCACATTGCGCAGGCCGTAGCTGGTCGTCACGAGCGTGAAGGCGTGCGCGGGGCACGGCAGCGCCCCCATGTCGCCCACCGTCCAGGTGACGCCGGTGGCGCTGGCGGCGCGGGCCTTGGCCGCGGCCAGCTGCAACATCCGGTGCGTGACGTCGAGGCCGACGACCCTGGCGCCCCGGGCGGCCAGTGCGAAGGCCAGGTCGCCGGTGCCGGCGGCCAGGTCGAGCGCGCGCTCTCCGGGCACCACCGCCGCGCGTGCCACCAGCTGTGCTTTCCAGCGGCCGTCCATGCCGTACGAGAGGACGCGCGTGATGAGATCGTAGCGATCGGCGATGGTGGCAAAGAGGCGCCGGACGTGCCGCTGCTTCGCCTCCGGCGTCGTAAACGCCGCGTCGAGCGACACCGGCCTGCTACCCGGCCACCAGGCGCCAGCTCTGGGCGACGATGAAGCAGAGCAGGAAGCCGAGCCCCACCGGCAGCAGCGCCGACAGCGTCGTCCACTTCACGCTGCCCGTCTCCTTGTAGATCGTGTAGATCGTCGTCGAGCACGGGTTGTGCACGAGGCTGAAGAGCATCAGGCACACGGCCGTGAGCAGCGTCCAGCCGCTGCCGCGCAGCAGCGCCGCGGTGTCGGTCGCCGAATCCAGTTCGAACATCACGCCGGCCCCGGCGCCGGCCTCGGGCGAGCCGCTCACCAGCACCGTCAGCATCAGGATCGTCGGCACCACGATCTCGTTGGCTGGGATCGCGACGACATACGCCAGCAGGATCACCCCCGACAGCCCGATGAGGCCGCCGAACGGCTGGAACCAAGTGATGATCTGCGCCGCCAGGCTGGCATCGCCCCACGGGATGTTCGACACCAGCCAGATGACGGCGCCGGCCGGCAACGCGAACACCACCGCGCGCCACAGCACGTAGAGGGTGCGGTCGATGAGCGAGGTGTAGAGCGTGGCCATGACGCGCGGCGGCCGGTACGGCGGCAGTTCGAGGCTGAAGGCCGAGACCTCACCGCGCAGCACCGTGCGCGAGAGCAGCCACGAGGTGGCAAACGTCAGCACGATTCCGAGCACGGCGACGGCGACCACCGCCAGTGCCGAGACCAGGCCGGCCAGGTGCGCCGGCGCGACGCTGCCCACGAAGATCGTGGCGACGAGAATCTGCGTGGGCCAGCGGCCGTTGCAGAGCGCGAAGTTGTTCGTGATGATGGCAATCAGGCGTTCGCGCGGACTCTCGATGATGCGCGCGGCGACAACGCCGGCGGCGTTGCAGCCCCAGCCCATCGCCATCGTCAGCGCCTGTTTGCCGTGGGCGCCGACGCGGCGGAAAGTGCGATCGAGGTTGAAAGCCACCCGCGGCAGGTAGCCGAAGTCTTCGAGCAGCGTGAACATCGGGAAGAAGATCGCCATCGGCGGCAGCATCACCGCGATCACCCACGCGGTGGACAGATACATGCCGTCCACGAGCAGCCCGGCCGCCCACCACGGCAGCACTGCCAGTGCAGCCGACTTCAGCACCGGATGCGCCCAGTCGATGAGCACCGACGCCAGCATGCCCGACGGCACGTTGGCACCGGCGATGGTGACCCAGAAGACCGCCGTCAACATCCCGATCATGAGCGGCACGCCCCAGAGACGGCTCGTGACCAGCCGGTCGATGGCGCGGTCCATGTCGAACCGCTTGCCGGTGCCGGGCCGCGACACGGCACGATCCGCAATCCGCGCCGCTTCGGTGTAGATCGTCTCCATCAACGACTGATGGAAGTCGCTGCCGACCTGCCAGCGGAGCTCGGAGGCCAGCGTGAGAAGCGCCTCCACGTGTGCGGCCGGCGGAGCGACGACCGCGGGCCGCGACTGGTCGGCCGCGTTCACCTGCAGGTCGCCGAGTTCGCCGCGGCGCAGCGCCGTCTGGATCCGTTCGTCGCCATCGAGCAGCCTGAGCGCCACCCATGACGCGTTGGGCAGCCCGGGCACCAGCGCAGTGACACCGTCGGCCAGGCGCGTGACCGCCCGCTGCAGCACCGGCGAGCGTTCGCCGAGCTTGTGCGGGCCGCCGCTGACCTCGCCGCGCGCGACTTCCGCGATCGCCTGCATCAGCTCGGGCAGGCCTTCGCCGAACCGCGCCGAGGTCGCCACGACGCGCACGCCGAGGTCGCGCGCCAGGCGCCGGGCATCCACCTCGAGGCCGCGCCGCTTCGCCTCGTCCATCAGGTTGAGGCAGACCACCACCCGGTTGGTGATCTCGAGCACCTGCAGCACGATGTTCAGGTTGCGTTCGAGCACCGTGGCATCGACGACCACCACCGTGACGTCGGGCTGGCCGAAGAGCACGAAGTCGCGCGCCACTTCTTCGTCGAGACTCGACGACAGCAGCGAATAGGTGCCGGGCAGGTCGACGATCTTGAAGCGCTTGTCGCCGGTGGCGAAGGCGCCTTCGGCCCGCGTCACGGTCTTGCCCGGCCAGTTGCCGGTGTGCTGGCGCAGCCCGGTGAGCGCGTTGAAGACGGTGCTCTTGCCGGTGTTGGGGTTGCCAGCGAGCGCGACCACGTAGTCGTGGCCGGTCATGTCGACGCCGAGCTTCTGGAGATTGCCCAGGTGGTGCGCGGGACACGCCGCACACGCTTCGGGTGAGGGCTGACTCATGCTGAAGCCTCCTGCCGCTTCTGCACGTAGATCTGCGCCGCCTGGTCGTTGCGCAGGGCGATGAGCGCGCCGCGGATGCGGTAGGCCGTCGGATCGCCGGACGGCCCGCGCAGTTCACTGGTGATGCGGGTGCCGGGCACGACGCCGAGATCGAGCAGCCGGCGGCGTTGAGCACCGCGGCACGACACGGCCAGCGCCACCACTTCGGCGCTCTGGCCCGGTGTGAGCACCGACAGGCGCGTCATCTCGGCCGGCTCGACGGCCTGCTCGATCGGCACCACGGTGATGTTGGCGGCCACCACCGGCGCCAGCACGACTTCTTCGGTCTCGGCCTGGATGCGCAGGCGATGCGGCGTGCGGTCGAGCAGACGGACGCGCATGCCGGGCACCAGACCCAGGGCGACGATCTGCGCGAACACGGCTTCGGGCTCGTCTTCGATGTGGACGATTTCCGCGGCCATCTCGCCGCTCAACTGCGTGAGGGGCACGCCCTGATGCGGCGGCATCTCGCCGCTTGGCATCGGGATCGGATCGCCATGCGGGTCGAAGCGCGGATGGCCCAGCGTGGCCGCCATCGCTGCAGCCTGTTGCTCGCTGGTGCCGTGTTCGCGACGCTCCGCGTGCGCGTGCCATTCGCGGGCATCGAGCCCGGTTTCGTCGGCCAGATAGCGTTCCCACAACCGGTGGATGCGGATGACGCGCAGCGCCTCGCGGCGGCCGTCGGCTGTCAGGTGCAGGGCCGCGTCGTCGTAGTGCAGCAGGTCGAGCCGGCCCAGCCGGTCCACCAGCTCCGCGGCGGCGCGCCCGCTCAAGCCGAGCGCGCCGGCCAGGCTTTCGAGCGAGGCCGGCCGCTGGCGGTACTCGCCGTCCCACAGATGTTTGAGGGCGTCTTCGACTTCGACCCGGTCTGACGCGACCAGGCCGCGGCGCCAACGCCAGGCAAGCCCGGTCGCCGGCCAGAACAGCACGACGGCCAGTGTCAGGGCGGCGAGCACGACGATGAGCGAGGTAAGAGGATCCATCTCAGCGATTTTGATTACTCAAAAATACAACCAACCATGACCCGAAGTCAACCGCGGCGCGCGCGCCCGTCTGATAGGATGCCGGGCGGGTCGCATGCCACCGTCCAGCACCGTAGAGAACTATCTGAAAGAGGTCTACCAGGGCGTCAGTCGCCTGCCGGCCGGCGCGACCCTGCTGCCGATGGGGCAACTGGCCGCCGCCCTCGGCGTGGCCCCCGGCACGGCGACCACCATGGTCAAGGCCCTGGCGGAGTCGGGCCTGGTGGATTACGAGCCCTATAACGGGGTGCGCCTCACCGCCGCCGGCACCCGGCTCGCCGCCACGGTGCTGCGTCGCCACCGCCTGGTGGAGCTGTTTCTCGTGCAGGTCATGGGCATGCGCTGGGACGAGGTGCACGACGACGCCGAACACCTCGAACACGTCGTCTCGGATCGCCTCATCGACCGCATCGACGAGATGCTCGGGCATCCCGAGACCGACCCGCACGGCGATCCGATCCCCGGCAAAGAAGGCACGATCCGCGAGCGGCACTTCGAGACACTCCTCACCTGCCCGGTGGGCACGCGCGTCGTCGTTGCCCGCGTGAGCGATCAGGATCCGGTGTTCCTGCGCTTCGTCGAACGGCACGGGCTCAAGCCCGGCCAGGTGGTGGCGGTGGATGCGAGAGACGAGGTGGCCGACGCGGTGCACCTGCGCGGCGCGGACGGCACGGCGTTCACGCTGGGCACGCGCGCGGCCTCGAAGCTGCTCGTGGACGTGACGCCCGAGGACAGCGAGCCGGCCGCCGTCACGCTGTCTGACGACCCGAGCGCAGCGCCTCGCCGATGACACGCGGCAGGTCTGACGGCGCCGCGGCCACGTAGGGCGTCGCCAGCGCCTCGGCCGCGCCGGTGGCGCCGAAGCCGTAGGCGGCGAGCACGAACGCCGCGCCGGCGCGCGCAGCCGTCTGGGCGTCGATGGGCGAATCCCCGACCAGCACGATCGGTCCGCCGCCGGCATGCAGCGCCAGCGACCGCAGCCCGGCGGGATGGGGCTTACGGGGCCAGGCGCCGTCGCCGCCGATGACTTCGAGGAAGTAGCGTCGCACACCGAGCGCTTCGAGCACACGGAGGGCGGGCCGTTCGGGTTTGTTCGTGACCACGGCCAGCGGCAGCAGCGGATCGAGCGCGTCGAGCACGATCCGGACGCCCGGATAGAGCACCGTCGTGTCGAGCATCCGCGCGTCGTAGAGTTCCAGGAAGCGCGCGGTGGCGCCGGGCGTCTCGGGGTCGAGGTCAGCGGCGATGAGCGCCCGTCGCACCAGCACCGGCGCCCCCTCCCCGACCATCGCCACCACTTCGAGACGGGTGAGGGCGCGCCCACCGAGCTCGACCGTCAGTGCGCTGGCGGCTGCCGCGAGGTCGCCGGCGGAATCGACGAGCGTGCCGTCGAGGTCGAAGGCCACCAGGCCCGTCATCGGGCCGGTCATCGGGCCGGTCTCCGCAGAAGGTTTCCCACTAGATCGAAGGTTGATTGTATCCTTCCGCCGCATGTCCTCGCGTCCGGCGTCGGTCGTCCTGGTGTCGAGCGGCCTCGACAGCGCGGTGCTGCTCGCGCACGAAGCCACGCAGTACGACGTGCGTCCGGTCTACATGCGCTCGGGGCTGGCGTGGGAAGCCGCAGAGCTGCGGATGCTGGCGCGGCTGGTGGCGTCGCCGGCTCTGGCCGGGGCGCGTCCGCTCACGGTCGTAGACCTGCCGATGCGGGATGTGTATCCGGCCGACCACTGGGCCATCATCGGCACGTCGCCCGGCTACGACACGCCCGACACGGGCGTGTACCTGGTGGGCCGCAACCTCACGCTGCTTGCCAAGGCCGGCATCGTCGCCGCGCGCGCCGATGCGCGGCGCATCGTGCTCGGGCCGCTGGCCGGCAATCCGTTCCCCGATGCGACGCCGGCGTTCTTCACCGCCATGGCCGAAGCCCTGTCGCGCGGCCTGGCGCACGCGCTCACCGTCGCGGCGCCGTTTGCCGCGCTGCGCAAAGCGCAGGTGATCGAACTGGGGGCACGCCTGGGCGTGCCATTCGAACTGACGCTCTCGTGCATGAGCCCGGTGAACGACCGGCACTGCGGGCGGTGCAGCAAGTGCCGCGAACGCCGCGACGGATTCGCCGACGCCGGCGTGATCGATCCGACGCCCTACGCGCAGGCGTCTCCGCGCCCGACCGATTAGCGCTACGACTCGAAGCGGATCGTGCCGTCACCGGTGCGCACGCGCAGCGTGCGGCCGCCCTGTCCGAGGGTCGCCTTGAGCTGCCGCCCGTCTTCGTCGCGCCCCTCGTCGCCCTCGGCACGGGCGGGCACGGTCAGGCCGGGGTGGCTGGAGCGAATCGAGCCGTCGGAGGTCGAGGCATCCACCATCGCCGCCAGGCCCTCTGGCAACCGCACTTCGACACTGCCGTCGCGGGTCTCGACCGACCAGTCGTCCTCGAGCGCGCTGCCGTTTTCGGCGCCGATGCGCACCGAACCGTCGCCGGTCTTGGCGCGCAGGTGCGTGAAGGTGCCGTTGACGATGACGCTGCCGTCGAGCGTCTCGACGTCGACCTTGCCGCTCGACTCGCGCAGGCGGATCGAGCCGTCGTCGGTGCGGGCGCGCACGTCGCCGGTCACGCGCAGACCCACGATCGACCCGTCGTCGGAACGCATCACGATGGTTCCGGCCACGTTTTCCACGGTGATCGAGCCGTCGCCGCTCTTGAGATCGAGCGAGGCCGATTTCGGGAGCGCCACCCGCAGCTTGGCGCCCGGAGAATAGACGACGCCGATCTGGATGCCGGAATTGCCACGGTCGGCCGGGCCCCGCACCCGCAGTGTGACGACGTCGCCGTCCTGCGACTGCTCGACCACGATCTGCTGGAGCAGGCTCTCGTCCTGCGCCTGCTTCTCGACGATCACCTCGACCTCGGGGCGATCCCAGGAGTGGACCTCGATCGAGCCGTCGAAGGTGTCGAGCGTGATTCTGGGGGTGGCGCCCACCTTGAAGGTGTGGGTCTCGGAGGCGGTGGCGCCTTCGGTGTTCACGTTCACCGTGCAGCCGGCCAGCGACATCGCCAGCAGAGCCGCTCCAGCCACGCCGACGCCGTCAGGTCGAGCTCTCATCGCTGCACCTCGGCCGGAGAGACGGCCGCGCCGCCTCCGGAGT
>JANNIB010000499.1:0-1603 GCA_031404695.1 Acidobacteriota bacterium | reverse complement strand
CATCACCAGCGCATGCATCCCCGAGTGCCCTGAGCCTGTCGAAGGGGAGGACTTCTCGAACCCATAGATCTGGGCAATGTGCGGATGGTTCAAGGACGCCAGCGTCTTGGCCTCACGCTCGAAGCGCGCCAGGCGCTCGGGGTCCGCCGCGAACGCATCTGGCAAGATCTTGATCGCAACCTGGCGGCCGAGCGTCGTGTCCGTCGCGCGCCACACCTGCCCCATCCCGCCTTCGCCGAGGGGCGCGGTGATCTGATAGACGCCGAGTCGGGTGCCGGGGGTAAGGGCCACGCTACTGCTTCGCCTCGGGGTCCCAGTGCTGAATGAGCGTGATCGGCGCGGCCGTCTCGTCCAGCACGGTGTTGATCAGGAAGCGCCCGTCGCGGGTCACGTCGTACTGCCGGCCCTGAGCGATGTCCACGCCGCCGCCGTAGATCCGCGTGGGAAAGAGCGCCACCCGCGCGCCCGGCGCGAGCGTGACCCCGGCGACGGTGACCGGCGCCGCCATCATCGCGCCATCCGGCGCGAGGTAGTAGAGTTCCCCGCCGTCGCGCCGCCAGCGCGGGAAGATGCCGCCCGCCGTCGAGACCTGCCACTGCCCGCCCACCTGGCTGCCAGACGCGCCAGACGCCGCAGGCCCCGTGAACGGCCGCACGTAGATTTCACTGCGCCCCGATTCGTTCGACTCGTACGCCACCCAGCGTCCGTCCGGCGAGAACGTGCCGTTACGTTCGTCGAAGGGGGTCTTCAAGAACACTCTCGGCGTACGATCCCCCTCCAGCGGGAGCACCCAGAGGTCCCGGTTCGTCTGCGGGTCGATGCTGAAATAGAGCAGGAACCGGCCGTCCGCGGACCAGTCGGTGGGGATCTTGGTCTGCGGGGAGGCCATGAGCACCTCCTCTACGTCCGCGCCGCTGGCCGCCTTCACGTAGAGGTCGCGGGTCCCCGCCCGATTTGAGTCGAACGCGATCCGACGCCCGTCGGGGGACCAGAGGGGGAAGCGGTCCACCGCCGCATCGAACGTGAAGCGGCTCGTGCGGGCGCCGTCCAGCAGCCAGAGGTCCATGTTGCCCTGCACCGTGCGAGCCACCACGACCCGCTGCCCATCGGCCGACACGGTGGGGTAGCGAAGGTCATGCTCATCGGGTGCGCCCAGCGGGCCGAGCGCCTGGCCCGACCGGTCCACCCAGGTGAGTTGCCGCCGGCTGCCCGCGCCGGTGCGATACGCCACCAGCCCCCTCGCCGAGGCCGACACCGCGGCGGCATTGATATTCGCAGCGACCGCCACCGCATCGGCCAGCGTCACCGGGTCGCCGGTGAGCGCCGCCCGCGCCACGTCCAGGCGCTGGGCCACGAGCGTCCCCGCGCGCACCCACAGCAACCATCCACCTTCGCTCGCGGTGCGAGCTTCGGCGGACCCAGACCCCATGCTAACCACCGACGGCAGAAAGACGCCCGCCGCGTGCGAAGTCTCAGTGTCAAACCACCAAGGTTGGTAGATCTGCCCTTCGAGCAGGCCCTGCAGGGCCCAGCTCATCAAGTTGAGGCCCAGCATCAGGAAAACGGCAAAGGCACCGACCGACGTAAACAGCCCCAGCCGGGC
>JANNIB010000498.1:0-2689 GCA_031404695.1 Acidobacteriota bacterium | reverse complement strand
TCCGACAGCGCGGTGCGCATGCGCGCCAGCGCCTGCTCGCGCGTATCGGCGTGGACGATGATCTTGCCGATCATCGAGTCGTAGTTCGGCGGCACGAAGTAGTTGGTGTAGGCATGCGAATCGACGCGCACGCCGGGGCCGCCGGGCGGGTGCCACATCGTGATGCGCCCCGGCGACGGCGTGAACTTGTACGGGTCCTCGGCGTTGACGCGGCACTCGATGGCGTGGCCGCGCATCTCGATCTGGCGCTGCGAGAACGGCAACTTCTCGCCCGCGGCCACACGGATCTGCGTCTGCACGATGTCGATGCCGGTCACCATCTCGGTCACCGGGTGCTCAACCTGGACGCGCGTGTTCATCTCGATGAAGAAGAACTCGCCGTTCTCGTAGAGGAACTCGAAGGTGCCGGCGCCGCGGTAGCCGATCTTCTTGCAGGCCGCGGCGCAGCGGTCGCCGATGCGCTCGATGACACGGCGCGGAATCCCCGGCGCCGGCGCTTCCTCGATGATCTTCTGGTGGCGGCGCTGCATCGAGCAGTCGCGCTCGCCGAGCCAGACCGCGTTCTTGTGCTCGTCGGCCATGACCTGGATCTCGACATGGCGCGGGTTCTCGAGGAACTTTTCCATGTACACGGCCGGGTTGCCGAAGGCCGCGCCGGCTTCGGCGCGCGTCGTCGCCACCGCGTGCAGCAAGGCCGCTTCGGTGTGCACGACGCGCATGCCGCGCCCGCCGCCGCCGCCCGAGGCCTTGATGATCACCGGGTAGCCGATCGCGCGCGCTTGGCGCACGATCTCCTTGGCGTCGTCCGGCAGCGCGCCGGCCGAGCCGGGCACGCAAGGCACGCCGGACTTGATCATCGCCTGCTTGGCCGAGACCTTGTCGCCCATGATGCGGATCGACTCCGGCGTCGGGCCGATGAAAACGAAGCCGCTGCGCTCGACGCGCTCGGCGAAGTCGGCGTTCTCGGACAGGAAGCCGTAGCCCGGATGGATCGCTTCGGCGTCCGTCACCTCGGCCGTCGAGATGATCGCCGGCATGTTGAGGTAGCTCAGAGCAGACTGCGCCGGGCCGATGCACACCGCTTCGTCGGCCAGCTTGACGTACTTGGCGTCGCGATCGGCCTCCGAATAGACGACGACCGACTTGACGCCCATCTCGCGGCAGGCTCTTTGAATTCGCAAGGCGATTTCGCCGCGGTTGGCGATCAGAATTTTTTTGAACATTCGTGCCTGCGGCTCAATTGCCCCGGCGGGCTTCACCCGCCGCGCAATCTGGTGATCGCTCACGTGCGGGCACCCACATGAGCACTCCCCCGCGCTTCGCGCGACCGCCCCGGTTCGCGATCAGGATTTTCTTGAACATGTCCGGATCAACCCCTCCGGTCGATCACGAACAATGGCTGACCGAACTCCACGGCCTGGCCGTTCGCGACCAGGATCTTCGTGATCGAGCCGCCGACGTCGGCCTCGATTTCGTTCATGATCTTCATCGCTTCGATGATGCACAGCGGCTCGCCGGCCTTGACCACCGTGCCCACCTCGACCAGCGGCTTGCCTCCGGGCGTGGCGGCGCCGTAAAAGGTGCCCACCATCGGCGACCTGACGGTGTGGCCACCGTCGGCGTCTTCGCCATCGGCGATGGCCGCCGCTGCAGTCTGCACCGCCGCCTGCGCGGCCGCCATCAGTGCCGACGGTGCCGTCGTCACCAGCGGGGTCGCAGCCATCGGCATCGGCGGCCCTGACTTGACGATCCGCACTTTGCCGTCGGCTTCCGTGATCTCCAGCTCGGCAATGTTCGATTCCGACACCAGATCGACCAGTGTCTTCAGTTTGCGCAGGTCCATCGTTTGATCTCCGGGCGCTGATGCGCCGCTATCTTCGCTTCTGATGCCGCCAACGTCGGCCAAAACCTCGGCCAGAGACCACTGCAGCCAGTTGACCGGGGTGCCGGCGAAGGCCCGGACTCTACGCGATCAGCCACACGTTGACCCCAGTTCCCGGGGCTTTGGCTCAAGAAAAACCTTTGGCCCAGTCAGCGAGCTGGTCGTACTGCGTCTCGCCGATGTGTCGCTTGACGACCTGACCTTCGCGACCATAGAGCACCGTAAATGGCAGGCCGCCACTCACATTGCCGAGACGACGCGACAAGTCGATACCGGCAAAACCGGCGAGCGCGATCGGGAAGCCGACCGGCGTGACCGCGAGGAACTTGCGCACCGCGTCGGCGTTGTCGGCGGCCAAGCCGAGCACCTGCCAGCCCTGCGCGCTGTGCTCACGGAAGAAGCGATCCAACGCCGGCATCTCGCGCACGCACGGCGGACACCAGGTGGCCCAGAAGTTGAGCACCAGCGGCTTGCCGCGCAACGAGGCCATCGCCAGGCGATCAGGGCCCGGGGTCTCGAAGTCGATCCTGGCCACTTTGTTCCCGTCGAGATGGGCCACCATCTCCTCGAAGGTGAACGTCGCGCCCGGTTGCAGCATCACGAACAGGCAGCCGCGTTCTCCCAGTCTTTCGTCCGGCATGGCGACGATGGCTGCGCTCTGAACGGCGGGATGGCGATAGATCAGCTCCTCGATTTCGATCACCGGAATATTCTCGCCGCCGCGGATGATGATGTCCTTGGATCGGCCGGTGATGCGGATATAGCCGTCTGCATCCATGGTCGCAAGGTCGCCGGTATCGAACCAGC
>JANNIB010000497.1:0-17929 GCA_031404695.1 Acidobacteriota bacterium | reverse complement strand
AATAGGGACAGTCCCTCCTGCGGCGCGATTGGAGGACAATCGCGCCCATGCTTCGACCTGCCAGGCTCGCTGCGCTCGCCCTCCTGCTTCCTCTCGCCCTCGCCTGCCAGGCGCCGGCGCCGGCGGCGTCCGCGCCCGCCGTCTCAACCGATTCGTCGGCGCTCGATCGCGATCTGCTCGACGTCACCGTCGCGGGGCTGCACCGTCTCTACGACGCGAAGACCTACACCGTCACCCAGGTGGTGCAGTGGCACCTGGATCGCATCGATCGCTACAACGGCGTCTACGGCGCGATCGAGACCGTCTACAGGACCAGCGCGCTGGCGCTGGCGGCCGAGCAGGACGGCGCGGCCGCGGCCAGGCCGGGGCCGGCGACCGCGCGCGGGGCGCTGTGGGGCGTGCCGATCGTCATCAAGGCCAACACCAGCATCGCCGGTCACATCACGACCGCAGGATGGGAGGGCTTCCGCCGGCCCGGTCATGAGCTGGTGGCGCCGAAAGACGCCACCGTCGTCGCCAGGTTCAAAGCCGCCGCCGCCGTCATCATCGGGCACACCAACATGCCCGACCTCGCCAACAGCGACACCAATCGCAGTACCTCGTTCGGCCGCACCGGCAATGCCTACGATGTGCGCTTCTCGCCGGGCGGATCGTCGGGCGGCACGGTCACGGCGGTGGCCGCCAACTTCGCCGTGCTCGGCAATGGCACCGACACCGGCAACTCGATCCGCATGCCGGCGGCGACCAGCGCGCTGGTCGGCGTCTATCCCACCCGCGGACTCGTGAGCATCAGCGGCATCGCGCCGCTCGACTGGCTGCTCGACAACACCGGCCCGATCGCCCGCACCGTCGCCGATGCCGCCGTCGCGCTGTCGGTGATGGCCGGTGAAGATCCGCTGGACGCACGCACCATCGGCAGCGCGGCGCTGGCGCAACCCGGGCCGTACACGAACCATCTGCCGTCAGGCGCGCTCGAAGGCAAGCGATTCGGCGTGCCGGCGTTCATCCTCGCTGGAGAAGGCGTGCCGTTCCACGGCATCCCGGTGGAGGTGCCGTCTGGCGCTGCCGAGCGGCTGCGCAAGGCAGCCGACATGCCGCTCCAACCAGCCACGCGCGCGCTCTTCATGAAGGCGATCGAAGCGCTGCGGGCGGGCGGCGCCGAAGTGGTGCTCGACGACACGATCCTCCCGGTGGACTTCGCGCGCACGGCCTCGCGCGTCGCGACCTACGCCTACATGAAAGACGGCACCAACCAGTTCCTGGCGGCCTTCGGACCGCCCGCCTACACGACCGCCGATGCGTATGCCACCGCCGTCGGGCAGCCGCTCTTCACCTCGTCGATCGGGACCGAGGACCACTTCCGCCGGATGGGCGGCATCACCATCGACCAGCGAACGCTCGCCAGCGATGCCGATGCGGAGCGCCGCTATCACGCGCCGCGCCGGGCCACGCTGGCCGCCTACCTCGAACCGATCGATCGCCTGAAGCTCGACGGCTATGTCTATCCAGCCATCCAGATGCCGCCGCCCGACGAGTCGATGCCGCAGGACGGGCGCCTCAGCGAAGGCCCGCACTCGGCCACCAGCTGGACCAACATGATCGGCGTGCCGGCGATCGTGGTGCCGGCCGGCTTCTACGACAGCGGCCTGCCGTTCGGCCTCGAGTTCTCGGCGCGGCCGTGGAGAGACGGGGACCTGCTGGGCTTCGCGCAGGCGTGGGAGCAGACGACGCGTCTGCGGCGGCCGCCGGTGCTGGTCGAGCGCGGCCTGCTGACGGTGACACCGGCGCGCGAACGATGAGACGGGGGCCCGCTCGCGTTACACGCTGTCGCGGCGATCGAGGGCCAGCACGGTCTCGAGCAGCGTGGAGGCGCCGCGGGCGCAGTCGTCCCAACGGGTGAGCTCGCGCGGCGAGTGACTGATCCCGCCGACGCTCGGCACGAAGATCATCCCCATCGGACACAGCGCGGCGATCATCTGCGCGTCGTGGCCAGCGCCGCTCGGCAGCGTCCGGGCTTCCAACTGCCGCGCAGCGGCAGCGCCGCGAACCGCCGCCATGACCCCGGCGTGCGCCGGCGCCGGCGGGTTCGTGGACGCCAGTCGAAACGCGATCGTGGTGCGCGTGTCGCGCGCGACGGCGTCCGCCTCGGCCCGCACAGCGGCGCCAAGCTGGTCGAGCACGCGCGTCGAGAGATCGCGGAACTCGACGCTCAGGGTCACGCGTCCCGGCACGACGTTGGGCGAGTTGGGTTCCACCTCGATGCGGCCCACGGTGCCCACCTGAGGGCCCTGACGGCCGGTCACGACGCGGCGCACAGCGAGCACGAGGTGCGACGCTGCCACCAGCGCGTCCTGACGGCCGTCCATCGGCGTCGTGCCAGCGTGGTTGGCGACGCCCTCGATGGTCACATCGTAGCGATGAATCGCGACGATGCCTTCGACGACGCCGATCGGCACCCGCGCGGCGTCGAGCGTGCCGCCCTGTTCGATGTGCAGCTCGACATAGGCGTGCCAGGCGCCGGGGGCGCGCACCGCCGTCTCGATGCGATCGGGATCGCCGCCGATGCGGCGTAGCGCATCACGCCGGCGCAGTCCGTTCCACGTCTGGTCGAGGTCGCCGGCCTTGAGATCGCCGGCGACGATGCGGCTGCACGCCGTGCCGCGGCCGAACGCCGTGCTCTCCTCGTGTGCCCAGACCACCATCTCGAGCGGACGGCGCGTGACCACCCCGGCCGCCGCCACGGCCTGCATCACTTCGAGCGCGGCCAGCGTGCCGAGGTCGCCGTCGAAGTTGCCGCCACCCGGCACCGAGTCGATGTGGGAGCCGAAGAGCACCGGCGGCGCCGAGGCCTGCCCGCCGGCGCGCGCGAAGATGTTGCCGGCCGCATCGAGACGTGGCGCGAGGCCGGCGGCGCGCATCTCCGCCTGCAGCCAGGTGCGCGCCGCAAGGTCGGCGTCCGAGTAGGCGACGCGGCTCACGCCGGCCGCGAAGGTGCCATCGGCCGGCCGGCCGAACGTGCTCAGGTGCTCCAGGCGCCGCTGCAGGCGCGCCGCATCGATGGCGAGCGGCGACCGCTGAGCCCCGGCCTGACCCGCGGCCCACGCCCATGCGAGGCCGCCGGTGGCGGCAAGGAACGCACGTCGGCTCGGCATGCGCCGATTATCGCCGGAAGCCGCGCGACCCTATAATTGCGATGAGACTGCTCCACTGCGGATGACCCTCCCGGCCACCGTGCGCCCTGCGATCAATCGGCTGGCCGCGGCGCTGCTGCTTGGCGCGCTCGGGCGCGTGGTGCTGCTGAATGCGCCGGCCCTGGCCGACGGGCTGGTGTTGCGCCTCGACGAGGCCGTCATCCTGTTTGCCGCGATGGCGCTCGGCGGACCGTGGGGGGCCGTGGCGTCGCTGACGGCCACGCTCGGCACGCCCGAGCCCGCCTTCAGCGCCATCTGGGCGATCGAGGCGCTGGTCGTCGGATCGCTGGTGCGGCGCGGCGGCATGCCGATGCTCGTCACGGCCGCCTTCTGGCTCCTCGCCTACGGCATCTTCATCGGCGGCGTGCTGACGGCGCCCTCGCTCGGCCTGGACGTGCGGCTCCTGCTGGCGAAGCAGCTCGTGAACGGCATCCTCAGCGCGGCCCTCGCCCAGGTGCTGCTCACCGTGCCGGTCATTCGCCGGGTGTTCCGATCGAGCCTGGGCGAGGGCGCGCCGCAGCCGCTGCGCGTCCAGATCGCCCGCGTCATCGTCCCGATTTCCACCTTGTCGGTCATCCTCCTCGGCCTCGGTCTCGGCGCGATGTACGCGCGCGACCTGGTGACCGAAGGCACCGACGACCTGGCCACGCGGGCGACCACGACGGCCTCTCGCCTGGCCGACTACGTCTCGGCCGCCGAGGGCGACGTGCGCACGCTGGCGGGGCAGCTCTCGGTGCGTCCGTTGACCGGTGCCGAGATCGACCAGACACTGGCCCTGCACCATACCGGGTCCACCCCCTTCGGGGCGATGCTCGTGAGCGACGCGCGCGGCGAGGTCATCGCGGCCTCGAGCCGGCGCGACTCACCGGTGGCGGTGCCGGTGCCGGGCCTAGCGGCGATCGCCGATCGGCCCTACTTCGCAGAGCCGTCACGCACGGGTCAGCCGTTCCGCAGCGATGGCTTCCGCGGCCGTGCCTACGGCGGCGATCCGATCGTCGTCTTCAGCGCGCCCTACCGCGGCAGCGACGGCAGGTTTGCCGGCGTTGCGCAGGGCGCCCTCAGTCTGCCCACCTTGAGTACGTGGCTCGATCAGTTCGTAACGGAGACGGCGGCATCGGTGCTCGTCCTCGACAAGGCCGGCCAAGTGATCGCGACGACGGGTCCGGAGCCCGCCTTGCTGCTCGCGGATGGTCGCGCCCTGCCATGGGTGACCTCGACCGCCGGCCGCGATGTCGGGGAGTTCGTCGACCGCACCACCGGTCCGCAGGACGCCAGAACGGCCCGGCACGTGATCGTGCGGCGCGACGTGCCGGCGCTGGGCTGGCAGGTGCTCATCCGGCGGCCGGTCGCGGCGATGCAGGCGCCGCTGGTGCCGTTCTACATGTTGACCGCGGCGTGGCTGCTGGTCTGCATGCTGCTGGCGGCGCCGCTGGCTTCGCGGGTGTCGCGCCGGATCACGCAACCGATCGAAATCCTGGCGCAGACGGCCGAGGGCATCGGACGCGGCCATGCCGTGGCGCAGCCGGCGCTGCCGCCCGGATCGCCGGCCGAGGTGCTGTCGCTGCAGCATGAGCTCGGCGCGATGGTGGAACGGCTCGACGAAACGGTGGCGCTGCTCGATCAGAAGGTGCGCGAGCGGTCGGCGGAACTGGCGGTCACGACCGCCCGCAGCGACACCATGTTCCAGGCCGCCAGCGACGGCATGCTGGTGCTCGACGCCGACGGCCGCGTCGTCGAGGCCAACGACGCCTGGTGCCGGATGCTCGGCGGCACCCATGACGAGGTCGTCGCCGTGCGTCTGGACGACCTCGAAATGGGCGTGTCCGACCCGGAACGGCAGCGCCGCGCCGATCAGCAGGCCCGCACCGGCACCTCGCGGTATGAGACCGCCGTGCGCACGCGCGCCGGCGTGATGCTGCCGGTCGAGGTGGTCGTCACGGCGATGCCCGGCGGCGGCGGCCGGGTGTTTGCCGGCGTCCGCGACATCTCGGAACGCCGGCGCGCCGATGCCGACCGCGCGCAGCTCGAGTCGCGCCTGCGCCAGTCGCAGAAGATGGAGGCGATCGGCACCCTGGCCGGCGGCATCGCCCACGACTTCAACAACATCCTGACGCTCATCGTGGGCAGCGCCGACCTGGCGCTGGCCGACATCCCGGAGACGCATCCGGCGCGGCCGTTGCTCGATCAGATTCTGCGCGCCTCGCAGCGGGCCGAGACGCTGGTGCGCCAGATCCTGGCCTTCAGCCGCCGCCGCGACGAACAGCGCGACGTGGTGGCGCTCGGGCCGATCGTGACCGAAGCGGTCGCCATGCTGCGCTCGACGCTGCCGGCGATGGTCGAGATCCGGACCACGGTCGACGACGGCCTGCCCCTCGTGCAGGCCGACCCGGTGCAGCTGCATCAGGTGCTGATGAACCTCGGCAGCAACGCCGCGCACGCCATGCGCGAGGGCGGTGGCGAGCTGGCGATCACGGTCACCCGCGACCTGGCGTCGAGCACGACCCGTCCGGGGATCTGCTTGACGGTGAGCGACACCGGCTCCGGGATAGACGCGGCGACGCTCGATCGGGTCTTCGAGCCGTTCTTCACGACCAAGCCGCCCGGCATCGGCACCGGCCTCGGACTGGCGGTGGTGCATGGCATCGTGACCGCCCACGGCGGCGCCATCGACGCCACGAGCACGGTGAACCGCGGCACCACCATCCGCGTCACGCTGCCGCCGGCGCCGGCCGACGCCTTACCGCGGCCAACCGACGCCGCGCCGCCCGAGACGCCCTCGCCGCATCGCCGCGCGCACGTGCTGGTGGTGGACGACGAGCCGGAGCTCGTGGGCCTGGTCTGCAAGCAGCTGACCCGGCTCGGCTACATCGCCCAAGGCTGCGCCGGTCCGGCCGAGGCCCTGGCCACGCTGTCGAGCGACACGCACATCGACGTCGTGGTGAGCGACCTGGCGATGCCGAAGATGAGCGGCATCGAGCTGGCCGAGCGCATCCGCCGCGATCACGCCGACATCGCCATCGTGCTGTGCTCGGGCCGCGTCACCGAAGAGGATCGTGAACGCGCCGAACGGGCCGGCATCTCCGAAATCCTGGCCAAGCCGTTTGCCGCCCAGCAGCTCGCCGCCGTGATGGAACGATCGCTCGGCGCGCACGGCACCCGGCACTAAGGTTAGACGCGGATGGGATCGTCCGTGCTCAGCACGGTCACCGCCGAGCCGAGGTGGATGCGTTCGGTGCGCGCCGCAATCGCCGCCAGCAGCACCTCGGGCGCCGAGATGGCGAAGTCGGTCCGGTGATGTTCGCCGACACCGAAACACGCGAGGCCGACCAGGTCGGCCAGCACGGCCTCGGCGACGACGTTGCGGCAGGACCTGCGCCTGCGGCAGGGGCGTGCCGCCAGCGTCCAGGGTGACGTCGCCGAAGGTGTCGAGGCCGAAGGTGATCGTGTCAGGATGTCGAGTGTTCGCGGTCGTCGTCCTGCTCGTCGGCGCGGCGTGCCGATCGGCCGCCCCCTCTCCCCGCCGGTGGCCACGCCGTCAACGCCCCCAGCGGCGGCGATGCCAGACAGCGTCCGCTGGGTCCGCGATGCGGCGGAGTACGGCGCGCTGGTCAGACCGACCTACCGTCTCGCCTCGGCGTACATCGACTCCGCAGCGGCCGGACGCGCCGTGCGCCGACGCGAGGCCACACCGCTCCCCGGCGCCGACGTCTTTCTGGCGCACGTGCGGACGCTCGGCGGACGCACCTCGTCGCGCGCCATCGCCACGCCGCCCTTCACCGGCGGCCTGTTCCTGGGACAGGAGGCCGTCGATCTGCTGTCGGCCGGGCCCTTCCCCATCGACCACGACCAGCGTCTGAGCGTGCATGCCACAGCCGGGTTCGCGCCGACTGGCCCGTGGTGGCTGAGCGCGACGCTGCGCCACGACAGCGGCCTGGTCGCCAATCCGTCCGATCCGGTGGAGGTAGCGGCCGATCCGGACTTCGCGGACCTGCTGCCGTACGTCAATCTGACGAGCGGCACGCCGCGCGTGCGCCCGCGCACCGTCGTGGACGTGGCGACCGGGCTCGATTTCGCCGGCGCCCGCGGACGGCGCACCTGGGGCCTGCAGGTGCAGGCCAGCAACCTCACCAATCGCACCGCGCTCTACAACTTCCAGTCGGTGTTCGTGGGCACGCGCCTGGTGCAGCCGCGCACCGTGTCGGTGCGGCTCACCCGGCATTTCTGAGTCGCGTCACGCAGTCACGCAGGCCGGCCGAGGCGAGCGCCTGCGCGCGTGGCACAAGCGCGGGCACATGCGCGGCAAAGGCCGGAGATTCGATACACTGGCGGCGTGATCAGCCGGGCGAATGAGGCCAGCATCGCCGCGCGACGCGCCCGTCATCTCGCGATGTCGGCGGCCGAGCGCGTTGCCCTCGCCGAGCGCCTCGGGGTAGACGGCCTGGCGGCGTTCATGGTGACCCAGGGCCTGGACCGGCGCGCGGCCGTGCAGCGCACCAAGGCGGCCAACCGCCTGGGGCGCCGCCCTTCGGCCAGTGCGGTGGGCCGTGCGGATTGAACCGGTACGGCGCGTGCTCGACGCGGCCGGTATCCGCTACGCGCTCATCGGCGGACACGCCCTGGCGGCCCGCGGTTATCCGCGCTTCACCATCGCGCTGCCAGCCTGATCGCCTTGGCTGCGCCTCCCGCGTTACTTCGGCAGGCGCTCGGGCATGTCGGCCACGACGTAAGCCATCGTCGCAATTGCCGCCGCGGCCTTCGCGACTTCCTCCGGCGCGATCCGATCCACCGTGTCGGCCGGCGTGTGGTGGATGGTGAAGTAGCGCACCGAGTCGCCGTTGTAGGCCATCATCGGCACCTTGCCGGCCTGTGAGATCGGGCCGATGTCGGCGCCGCCTCCGCCCGGGCCCACCGGCGGGAAGCCGAGCGGGGTGAGCAGCGTGCCGATGTCGTCGATGTAGCGGCGCGCCGCGTCCGAGCCGGTGAACCCGAGGCTGGCCGGCGCGAAGACGCCGGAGTCGGATTCGAGCGCGAAGATATGGTCCCCGGCCGACGCCAGGTAGGCGTCGCGGTAGCCGTTGCCGCCGCGCATGCCGTTCTCCTCGTTCGTGAAGAGGCCGAGCCGCACGGTGCGCCGCGGCTGGAGGCCGAGCGTCTTCATGAGGCGCAGTGCCTCCCACGTCGCGATGCAGCCGACGCCGTCGTCCGAGGCGCCGGCGCCGAGGTCCCACGAGTCGAAGTGGCAGCCGACGAGCACGACTTCTTTGGGGAACTCGCGGCCGACGATCTCGCCGAACACGTTCGCCGACTCGGCATCGGGTTCGAAGTGCGCCTCCATCTTCAGACGCACCCGCACACGCAGCCCGCGGTCGCTCAGGCGCTGGATGCGGTTGGCGTCTTCGGCGGCGATCGCCGCCGTCGGGATCTTCGCCACGCCGTCGCCGTAGGTCATGCCGCCGGTGTGCGGCGTGCGCAGGCCCATCGGCCCGACCGCGCGCACGAACGAGGCCACCGCGCCGTGTTTCGCCGCCGCTGTGGCGCCGTTGCCGCGATAGGGGACCGTCTCGCCGTAGGTCGTGTAGGGCACGTTGAAGAGCACGATCTTGCCCTTCGCCTGCGCGCCGCGCGCCTCAAGGTCCTTGAAGTCTTTCACGACCAGCACGTCGGCCTCGATGCCGGCGGCGGGTGTTGCCACGCTGCCGCCCAGGCCGAGCATCACGATCGGGTGCTCCGGCGGCTCGACGATGACGGCGCTCTCCTGCCCGCGCACCCAGCGCGGCACCATCACCTTCTCCGCGCGCACGTTGGCCAGGCCGTCTTTCGTCATCGTGGCCTGCGCCCAGCGGATGGCACGGGTCAGGTTCTCGGAGCCCGAGAGGCGGTTGCCGTAGGTGTCGGTCAGTTCGGCCAGCCGCTGCCACGCGAAGTCGTCGGCCTGGGCGGCCTGCTGCAGACGCTGGACGTTGTCGCGAAACGGCGCCAGCCAGGCGGCGCCGGGCCCCGGCTGGGCGGAGACGGGAGTGGAGACGCCGTACACGACCACGGCGGCCAGAACGCAGAAGGGAGTCCGGAACATCCCGGACATTCTATCTGCGTCGGCCGCCGCGCTCGCCGAGCCGCGTGCGAGATCAGAACTTGATGGCGTAGACCACGCGGAACTGCCGCCCCATCTCCGGCACGAGATCCTTCAGGTAGTTGAGATGGTTGCGGTAGCGCGTATCGGCGGCGTTGTCGAGCCGCGCCGTGATCGTCTGCACGGCGCGCGTCGACTGCAGCGTGTAGGTGGCGTAGAAGCGGAGCAGGCCGTAGCCGGCCGTCTGGGTCTCGCTGCCGAACAGGCGGTCCTGCCGCGCCACCGCGGTGACGTTGCCCCCCACTTCCAGTTTGCCGTGGGTGTAGCGCAGGCCCGCCATCAGGCGCTGGGGCGGGATGCGCGGCAGCGGCTCGCCGTCGTTGGTGCGCTCGGCGCGCACGAGGTCGTAGGTGAACTCGGCGCCCAGGCGCTCGGTCAGCGTGACATCGGCGTGCGCTTCGACGCCCCACAGCGTGGCATCGGCGCCGTTGTACTCGGCAAACGGGAACTCGCCTTCGTGGGCATGACCCTCGTCCCCCGCCTCGTGCTCGACGGCGAAGCGGGCGTCGAACTCCTCTTCGCGGGCCTCGAACTCCTCGTCGGTGAGCGGGCTGCGGAAGATGAAGTCGTTGATGACGTTGCGGAAGACGGTCAGCTCGCCGCGCACCCGTGACGAGCGGGCGCGCAGCGACACGTCGAAGCCCAGGGCGCGCTCCGGCTCGAGGTCGGGGTTGCCGATTTCGAAGGTCAGATTACCGGGGTGCGGTCCGAAGAAGTAGAGCTCTTCGAGCGCCGGATTGCGGGCGGCCCGCGCCAGGCTGAGCGCAATCACGAAGTTGTCGTTGGCCGCCTGCGGCCGGATGAGCGCCCCGAGCGAGCCGGAGAACTCGGTGAAGTCACGCGCCGGCAGCACGCCCTGCGGTTCGAACGACGTGCGGTCGACGCGGCCGCCGAACTGCAGGCTGAAATGCGGCCAGGTGACCTCTTCGTAGAGGAACGCCGCGGCGGTCTGCTGATCGACCGGCGGCGACAGGGCTTCGGCGCCCACCGCCGCGAACTCGCGGTTGAGGAACCAGCCGCCGATCGACCCGGCCAGGCGGGCCACGGGCCGGTGCGACAGCAGCACCTCACCTTCGACGGTGTTGTTCCTGAAGCGCGTGCCCACCTCGTCGCCTTCGAGTTCCGAGTGCGTGTAGCGGCGCACGCCAAGCGTGGCGCGATACGACGACAGCACGCCGTCGAGCCCCAGTCCGCCGGCTCGCGCCGAAAACGCATGTCGCTTCGGCGTGAGGCTGATCTCCCCCGCTTCGAGGATGGGCACGCCGTATTTGGTGTCGTCGTAGCCGTAGCTGACACCCGCATACTGACGATCGCCGGTCCACGCGCCGCCAACGTTCATGAACGCGCTGCGCGACTGCGAGTTGGCGACCTCGCCGTCGGGCGTGTTGTATCTGTCGGCCCGCTGGCCGCCGCCGCCGAAATGCACCGCGAACGTCCCGTTGCCGACGTGCACGTCACCGGCCGCACCGGCCGTATTCGAGTTGCTGCCGGCGTTGAGGTTGAACGACCCGGTGGGCGTCGTCACCTTCTCCGTGGGAATCTGGTCGGTCACGATGTTGACCAGACCGCCGATGGCGTTAGCGCCGTAGAGCAGCGTGGCCGGGCCACGCACGACCTCGATGCGCTGGGCCGAGGCCGGATTGACCGGCACACCGTGATCGCCTGACTGGCTCGACAGATCGCCCATGCGCTGGCCATCCTGCAGCACCAGCACGCGGTCGCCGTCGAGACCGCGGATGACCGGGCGCGCCGGGCCGGGCCCGAGCGAGCGCATGGCGACGCCGGGCTGGTTCTGCAGCGTGGCGCCGAGCGTGTCCTGGAGCTGACGCGCCAGGTCTTCGTTCGACAGCACCGAGGTGGGCTGGAACGATTCGAATTGCGCGCGCGGGTTCGGACTCACCGACACCACTTCGGCAAAGTGCAGGTCGAGATCGACTTCGAGATCGAGGGTGGCGCCGGCGGCTGCGACGGTCACTTCGGTGCGGCGGCTGCTGTAGCCTTCCGCGCGTACCGACACGTGGTACTCCCCCGGAGCCAGATCGTCGAACCGGTAGGTGCCGTCGGCCCCGGTGCGGGTCTCGCGACGCAGTTCCTCGACCACGACGGCCGCGCCGTCCATGGGATCGCCGCTGCCGGCACGGGTGACCTTGCCGCTCAGGCCCCCCTGGGCCGCCACGGGAAGAGCCGTGGCGATGACGCCGACGAGCGCGAGCAGCAGGGTGCGGACGACGAACACATGGCGCACGGTGGATCCTCCAGCAGACGACCGAGCTTAGCGGCCGCGCCGTGCGGCGGCCAACCACACTCCCGCAGACGGCGGGATTCGGTCAATGAATGGTGGCCGTGTGCCGACAGGCAGAGGGCCCCGGGCACTCGTGCTACCTTCAGGCAGGATGCGCATCACCCGCTCTGCCGCACTCGCCGTCGCCGCCATGCTGGCGCTGCCCGGCCTGGCGCTGGCCCAGACCGGCGCCATCACCGGCGTCATCACGACCGCCGCCACCGCCCCGCGGCCGTTGCGCGTCACGATGGACATGAAGGTGTGCGGCACCCAGCTGCCCGATGAGTCGATCGTCGTCGGCGCCGGCGGCGTGCTGGCCAACGCCGTCGTCACCCTGACCGGCGTGAAGGTCACCACACCCTATCCGGAGCCGTCGGTCGTCAACGAGAAGTGCCGCTTCCTGCCGCGCGTGCAGCTGGCGCGCCCGGGCGCGCCGACCAAGACGACCAGCCACGATGCGCTGCTGCACACGACCAACGCCCAGCAGGACGGCGGCCGCACCCTCTTCAACGTCGGCTTGCCCGTGCCCGGCATGGTCGTCACCCGGCCGCTCAACGGCGTGGGGCTGGTGCGCGTCACCTGCAATACCCACACGTGGATGCGCGGCTTCATCGTCGTCACCGACGACTTGGCAGCGGTGAGCGGCGCGGATGGCCGCTTCCAGTTGAGCGGTGTGGCGCCGGGCACCTACGAGCTGAAGGTGTGGCACGAATCACTCAAGGCTGCCCCTGTGAAGGTCACAGTTACGGCAGGCAGCACCGCCAAAGTGGCGCTGACCCTGGCGAAGTAGGCGGCACGGAGCGTGCATGGAATGAACGCATCCGCCTTCCAGGAGACGACTCGATGATGTCCGCCGACCGCTGCCACCGACCGTCTGCCGTTCTTGTGGCCCTGTTTGCCGTGAGCCTCGCCGTGGTGGCCGCCACCGCGCAGACCGTCGTCACGCCGCCCAAGAACAAATACACGCCCGCACAGGACGTGCAGCTCGGCAAGGAAGCCGCCGCCGAGGTACGGCAGCAGTACCCGGTCATCTCCGACGACCAGATCAACGCCTATCTCGAGCGCGCCGGCCGATCGCTCGTCGCGGCGTCGCCGAAGAACCTGAACCATCCGGTGTTCGAGTACTCCTTCACGCCGGTGAACCTGAAGGAGATCAACGCCTTCGCGCTGCCGGGCGGACCGATGTTCGTCAACCGCGGCATGTTCGATGCCGCCGAAGACGAGGGCGAGGTGGTGGGCGTGATGGCCCACGAACTGGCGCACGTGCTGCTGCGCCACGGCACCGCCAACGCCACCAAGGCGCAGAACTTCCAGATTGGCGCGGTGGCCGGCGCCATCGCCGGCGCCATCATCGGCGGCGGCTGGGGCGAGGCCATCGCGCAGGGGTCGCAGTTCGGCCTCGGCGCGTGGCTCATGAAGTACAGCCGCGAGTACGAAAAGCAGGCCGATCTGCTGGGCGCGCAGATCATGGCGCGCGCCGGCTTCGACCCGCGCGATCTGGCGCGGATGTTCGAGGCCATCGAACGCGAGTCGAAGGGCAAGACCCCGCCGCAGTGGCTCAGCAGCCATCCGAATCCCGGCAACCGGGTGCAGTACATCCGCGCCGAAGCCGACAAGCTCACCATTGGCCCGCGCTCGAACGGGACCGGCTTTGCGAACGCCAAGACGCGCTTTGCGGCGATGCCGCCGGCGAAGTCGATGGCGGATCTCGCCAAGGCCGGGGGTGGGGGCAGTGGCGGCGGCAACGCGCCGACGTCGGTGGGCACCGTCGGCCGCCCGGTGCCGCCACCGGCCACGCAGTACAAGACGGCTCGCGGCGGTCAGCTCTTCCAGGTCAGCGTGCCGTCCAACTGGACCGGCGTCAACGGGAACAACACGGTGAAGTTCGTGCCGCAGAATGCGCTGGGCGACTACCAGGGCCAGAGCGTCTTCACGCACGGGGTCGAGCTGGGCGTGGTGCGCGCCGCCTCGCGCGATCTGCAGGAATCGAATGAGGCCTTCATCAACGCCATCGTGCGCGGCAACCCGGGCATGCGCGTCTCGGGTTCGCCGCAATCGGTGCGCATCTCGCAGCGCTCGGGGATCGGCACCGCCCTGGTCGGTCGCTCGGCGCTCGGCCAGGCAGAGCGCGTCGGCGTCTACACGACGATGCTCGCCGATGGCAGCCTCTTCTACTACCTGACGGTGGTACCGCAGGAGGATCAGCAGAGCTACGCGGCGGCGTTCGATCGCGTCGGCAACTCGATCCGCCTGAACGATCGGTAGCTCCGGGCGCCTTCCCCGCCCCGATGTATCAGCAGCCGCCGGCGCCCGTCGAACCTGGTCCGATCGCCGCGACGCGGCGCTGGCCGCGGGTCAGCGCCAATGTCTGGGCCCTCGGCGTCACCAGCCTGCTGACCGACATCTCCTCGGAGATGGTCACCAGCGTGCTGCCGCTCTACATCGTGCTGCACCTGCAGATGACGCCGCTCGCCTTCGGGGCGCTCGACGGGCTCTATCAGGGCGTCACCGCCTTCGTGCGCATGGGGAGCGGTGTCATCGCCGACCGCTGGGGGCACTACAAGGCGGTGGCCCTGACCGGCTACGCGATTTCGGCGGTGGCCAAACTCGGCTACCTTGCGGCGGGCACCATGTGGCCGGCGTTTCTCGCCGTCATCACCGCCGATCGTCTCGGCAAGGGCGTCCGCACCGCGCCGCGTGACGCCCTCATCGCCGCCTCCGCCACGCCCGGCGCCACGGCCACCGCGTTCGGCGTGCACCGCGCCATGGACGCCGCCGGCTCAATGCTCGGGCCCCTGACCGCCTTCGCTGTCTTGACCCTCGCGCCCGGGCGCTTCGACCAGATCTTCGTCGTCAGCTTCGCGATGGGCGTCGTGGGCGTTGCGGCTCTGCTGCTCTTCGTGGACGCCCCGGGTGGTGGGCGTCTCCGCGGCAGCCTCCGCCCCCGGCACAGCTGGGCGCCGACGCTGGCGGCGATGACCGCCCCCCGGTTCCGGGCCGTGCTCGTGGCGGCGTGCGCCGTCTCGATCGCCACGGTGAGCGACGGGCTGCTGTATCTGGTGCTGCAGCGGCAGTTCGCGTTCGACCCGGCCCGCATCACGCTGCTCTTCGTCGGCACGCCGCTCTGCTATTTCCTGCTGGCCGGCCCGTTCGGCGTCGCCGCGGATCGCCTCGGCCCCGGCCGGATGTTCGTGGCGGGCCACCTCGCCCTGCTGCTCGTCTACGCGCTGCTGTGGCAGGGTGCGGCCGTGCCGGTCGTGGTCGCCGCCTGCCTGCTGCTGCTCGGCGCCTACTACGCGGCTACCGACGGTATCCTTGCGGCGATGGCGGCCAATGCACTCCCGGCAGACGTCCGCGCCACCGGCCTCGGCCTGCTGGCGACGTGCACGACGGCGTCGCGCGGCCTGGCGGCGCTCGCCTTCGGCGCGCTCTGGACGTATCAGAGCAGCCGCGTCGCGCTGGCCACCTTTGGCGTGGCACTGGTGGGCGGCATCGCCGTGACTGTCCGCCAGCTCGGCCGCCACGCGTCTGACGCGGCAACCGCGGGAGGCACGTCGTGACGCATCGGGCTGCCCGGGTGCGCCAGGCGGTGTTCGCCGCCGTCTGCCTGGCGGCGGTCGCGCTCATCGTCTGGTCGCTCGCACGCGCGCGCCAGCCAGCGACGTCCGGCGATGCCACGAGCGCACGCCCGCCGGCCGTCACGCTCGCAGCCCCGCCGGCCACCCCGTTTGTCGCCGTGCGACACCTCGCCCCTGGCGCCGGCTGGAGCCGGCTGGCGTTGGCGCCGCTGGCGGCCCCCGACGGGCCGCGATTCGTGACGCCGCTGTCGTGCGTGCGGGCTTACATCGCCGGCGGCCGCGGCCTGTGCCTGGCCTCGAACGGCGCCGACGGCCGCGCGGTTGTGTTCGATGAACGCTTCGAGCCGACGCACACGCTGGCGCTGAGCGGACCACCGAGCCGCGCGCGGGTGTCGCGCGATGGCCGCCTGGGCGCCGTCACCGTCTTCGAGTCGGGCCATTCCTACGCCGAGGAAGGCTTCTCGACGCGCACCACGGTCATCGACCTCACGACCGGGGTGGCGTTTCCGGATCTCGAGACCTTCGCGGTATGGCAGGGCGCAACCCGCGTCCGCCGCCTCGACGTCAACTACTGGGGCGTCACCTTCATCCCCGGGTCGCGGCGCTTCTACGCCACGCTGGCCTTCGGCGGCACGCCTTACCTGGTCGAAGGCAATCTCGACACGCGCGAGTTCCGCGTGCTGGCGCCACACGTCGAGTGTCCGTCGCTGTCGCCCGACGGCCGGCGTCTCGCCTTCAAGCGCGCCGAAGGCCTGCGCTGGCGCCTGTGGGTGCGGGAGATCGCGTCAGGCAGCGAACACGTCATCGCCGGCGAGACGCGCAGCATCGACGATCAGGTCGAGTGGCTCGACGACGCCCGCGTGCTCTACCAGTTCCCGTCGGACGAGGGCAACAACCTGTGGGTCGTGGCCACCGACGACCCGGCGCCCGCGCGCCGCTTCATGGGCGAGGCGTGGTCGCCGGCCGTCGTCAGGTAGTGTCCGGCTCAGACCTCCGCCCAGCGACGCAGCAGGTTGTGATACACGCCGGTGAGCTGCACGGCGGTGGCGCCGTTCCCCCGAGGCCATGCAGGCTCCGGATGGCGGCGTCGAGATCGAACAGCAGCGTCCGGTCGGCGTCGCTGCGCACCATGCTCTGCAGCCAGAAGAACGGGCAGGTTCGCGCGCTGCTGGTGACCGGGCGCACGTGGTGCAGGCTGGTCGACGGGTACAGCACCAGGTCGCCGGCGGGCAACTTGACGCTGTGCACGCCGTAGGTGTCCTCGACCATCAGCTCGCCGCCCTGGTATTCGTCGGGCCCGCTCAGGAACAGCGTGCATGAGAGGTCGGTGCGAATGCGGTGCGCCGTGCCGGTGACCTGGCGGATGGCGTGCGACGCCGTGCCGGTGGTGAGACGGCCGACCAGGGACGTCTGATTCGACAGGATGCTGTTGTCGCGCCCGTTGATCTGCCGCGCAAAGGTCACCTGCTCGGTCGCTGGATTGAAGCTGGCGACCGACGAGATCGCGGCGACGACGGCTTCACGGCTGGTCTGGTTGTAGCGGGCCTGGTGGCGCACGGTCCAGCCGCGGGTGACATTGTGTTCGACGCGGCCGGTGAGGCTCTGCTGGTCCGCATTGTCGTAGTCGACGTGGGGCGACCCGTCGTAGGTGGCCGAATCGACCGGACGCGCGGTCAGCACGCTGGACGGCGCGAGCGGTTCGTTCCAGGCCGCGCCGGGGATGCGGGTGATGCCCGGCACGTTGCGCATGGCGTCCGAGAGCGTGAACGAGCCCTGCTCGGCCATGACGCCTTGAGGAATGACCTGGATGGTCTGCGGCGTCGTCGACAGCTAGGTCGCCTACTTCGACGACTCCACGCGCGGCAGACGGCCAGTGACCTCGAGCGATTCGGTCATGCCGCGCACATCGACCGTGATGACGCCGTCGGCACTGCGGGTCGGGACGAGCGAGGTGGCGTCGAGCAGCGTCTCGAGGGCCGCGTGCACGCCGAACATCCCGGAGACCCCGGGCGACTGCATCATGTGCAACGTGTCAGCCGGGAGCCATACCTCGACGACCAGGCCGGAGGTCGCCTCGAAGGCGCGAATGGCTTCGTCGAGGGGGCCGGCGGGGATGTCGAAGCGCAGCAGCGACGGGCCCTGCGCGGACGCGGTGGGAGCGGGTGACTGTGCGGCCGCGCGCGCCGGCGCGAGGCTGGTGCCACGACGAAGGCGCTGGTGGCAAACAGCCAGTGGGCGCCTCGCCGGCGCGTGCGGATCGGACGGGTGACGGGACGAACGAAACGGGACCTCATGACGGAAACTGATGTTCCTGACGCTGGTGCTGACGGACGTGACGCTGTCTTCTGAAACGCGCTGAGACGCGCTCGGCTCAGGCGGCTTCGGTGTCGATTTCGCGGGCTCGGGCCCGCCGGCCCAGCCACGCCCACCATCGCCGCCAGGCCAGCGCGAGGCCGGTGTAGACCAGCACTGCGCCGCCGGCCGACACGAGGCCGGCCACGGTCTGACCGGCCAGTCCGTAGTACTCGCCGGTGTGCGCGAAGCGCAGCCACGAGCGGGCGCGACGACCGGGCCTGAGAGCCTCGAAGGTGTCGAAGGACAAGACGGCGCCGGAGGTGCGGTGCACCGTGAGGGTGCCGCGCTTCTGTGGCTGTCCGCCGTAGCCCTGGTCAATCGTCAGCGCGAAGGGCGCGTCGGGTGGGCCGGCCAGCCGCACGCTGATGGCGCGCCACGCCGGCACCTGCGCCTG
>JANNIB010000496.1:0-11521 GCA_031404695.1 Acidobacteriota bacterium | reverse complement strand
GCCCCGGGCAGCCCGAGGGCAAGCGCAGCGCCCCGCCCCGCACGCCGTCGCCGCGTGGTGCCGCTGCGTCGCGGCCGACGCGCGGTGACGCGCCGGCACCGACCAAACGGCGCGCGCCGGCCCCCGGCGACGACCGTCCAGGCGCCATCCGCCTGCAGAAGCTGCTGTCGGCGGCCGGCGTCGCCTCGCGGCGCACCGCCGAATCGCTGATCGCCGAGGGCCGCGTCACCGTGAACGGCAAAGTCGTCGACACGCTCGGCGCCAAGGCGGTGCCTGATGTCGACGACGTCCGCGTCGACGCCCGGCGCGTCAAGCCGGCGGCCAAGCCCCGCTACATCATGCTCAACAAGCCGAGCGGCTTCGTGACGACGCGGCAGGACCCGGAAGGCCGGCGCACCGTCATGGACCTGCTCGGCGGCGTCCACGAGTACATCTACCCGGTAGGACGGCTGGACTACGACACCGAGGGCCTGCTGCTGCTCACGAGCGACGGCGACTTCGCCGCCCGCCTGACGCATCCACGGCACGAAGTGCCGCGCGTCTACGAAGCGATCGTCGTCGGCACGCCCGACGATGCCGCCATCGACGAGCTGCGGCGCGGCGTCTACCTCGACAACCGCCGCACCGCCGAAGCCGACGTCACGCGCGGCATCACCATCAAGACCGGCAAGGTGCCGACCACCAAGCTGATTCTGACGCTGCACGAAGGCCGCAACCGGCAGGTGCGCGAGATGTGCGCGCGGGTCGGCCATCCGGTGCGCTCGCTGCAGCGCGTGCGCTACGGCACGCTGTCGCTGCGCGGGCTGCCCACCGGCGCCTGGCGCGACCTGCGTCCCGAAGAAGTGGCGGCGCTGAAGGCCTCGACGAAGAAATAGCGGCCGCGCCGCTACTCCTCTTCGGCGCCGGGCGACGCGGTCGGCACGTCGCCCTCTTCGAGCGGTAGCATCTCGTCGGTCACCGGCCGCTCCATCAGCAGCGCCGGCGGATCGAAGCCGAGCGCCTGCACCATGTCCTGCATGTTGGGCAGGTCGGCGAGGTCTTTGAGCCCGAAGCGGATCAGGAATTCCTTCGTCGTGCCGTAGAGGAACGGCCGGCCGACGACGTTCTTGCGTCCCACGATCTTGATGAGGTGCCGCTCGAGCAGCGTCGAGAGCACGCCCGAGGCGTTGACGGCGCGGATCTCGTTGACCTCGGCCGCCGTCACCGGCTGGCGATAGGCGATGACCGACAACGTCTCGAGGGCCGCCACCGACAGCTTCTGCGCGCTGCGCTCGTGGAAGAGCCGCCGCACCCAGTCGTGCAGTTCGGGCCGGGTCGTGATCTGGACGCCGCCGGCCACTTGCGCCAGGTGCAGGCCGCCGGGCTGCTCGTAGCGCCCGATCAGGCGATCGAGCGCCGCCTGCACGTCGTCTTTCGGCTCGTCGGCCAGCAACTTGAAGAGCATCTTCGGTGTCAACGGCTCGGGGGAGGCGAAGACCAGCGCCTCGACAATCGCCTCGAGCTGGCTGCCGTCCATCGAGGGCTGCACCGGCGGATCGGCAGGCTCGACCGCGGTGTCGGCGGCGGTCCCGTCAGGCGGATCGGCGGGCAGGCTGGCGTCGGCGTCGTCGCGCATCTCGTCGTTCATCGCTGGTCGTCCTCGTCGTCGCCCGCGTCGGCGTCGCTGTCGTCGCTGTCGTCGGCGGGCGCCGGCTCGTCGTCGAGCAGCACGGCCGACGGCGGCGGCACGTCGCCACCGCTGTCGCGGTGGTGCGCGTTGTACTCGTCTTCGGGATCGTGAATCGGGTGCGGCGCGTCGCTGGGTCTGGCGCGCCGGTAGACGCGAATCGACCCGCCGCCCTGCTGGAAGGCGCGCACGAGCTTCAGCCGCACCATTTCGAGCAGCGCCAGGAACGTGACGATCAGATCGCCGCGGGTGGCGACGTCGTCGAACAGGTCTTCAAAGCCGCACGCCTCGCTCACCGACATCCGCTCGAGCAGCTGCTCGATGCGCAGCTCGATCGAGATCTCTTCCGGCGGCAACGGCACCGCCGCCGGCAGCTTCGAGCGTTCCAGCACGCGGCGGAACGCCGCCAGCAGCCCGAACAGGTCGACGTCGAGTTCCGGCTCGATGTCTCCGCCGGCGATCGCCTCGACGCGCGTATCGGGCCGCGTCCACTGGGCGCTTCGCAGGGTCTCGCGTTCGTGCAGCAGCTCGGCGGCGGCTTTGAAGCGCTGGTGATCGAGCAGGCGCTGCACCAGCGCATCGCGCGGGTCGATCTCTTCCCCGCTCTCGTCCGACACTTCTTCCGCCCGCGGCAGGAGCTGGCGGCTCTTGATGTGGATGAGCGTGGCGGCGGTGACCAGGAACTCGCTGGCGAGATCCAGGTTGAGCTCCTGCATCAGGCCGAGGTAGGCCAGGTACTGCTCGGTGATGAGGGCGATCGGGATGTCGTAGATGTTCACCTCATGTTTCTTGATGAGGTGCAGCAGCAGATCGAGCGGCCCTTCGAACGTCTCGAGGCGCAGCGGAATCGACTCGAGCTGCGACTCGAAATTGCTGTCGCGCGAGGCGCCGTCAGTAGACAAGCTTCACCGCCTCGCGGACGCGGGTCATCGTCTCGATGGCCTGCGCGCGGGCCTTCTTCGAGCCTTCCATCACGACCTCACGCAGATAGCCGGGACGTGCCAGCGCCTGCTGGCGCCGCTCGCGGATCGGCTCGAGTCGGGCGTTGATGGCCACTGCCAGCTTGGTCTTGACCTCGACGTCGCCGACCGTGCCGGCGCGGTAGCGGGCCTTGAGGTCGTCCACTTCCGCCACGTCCGGGTTGAACACGTCGTGGTAGATGAAGACCGGATTGCCCTCGACGGTGCCGGGGATGTCGGCGCGGACACGCTTCGGGTCCGTGTACATCGAGCGGACCTTCTTCACGACCGCCGCGGCGTCGTCGGACAGATCGATGGTGTTGCCGTAGCTCTTGCTCATCTTGCGGTTGTCGAGCCCCGGCAGGCGCGGCGTCGGCGTGAGCATCGACTGCGGCTCGACGAAGATGGCGCCGTAAAGGTTGTTGAAGCGGCGCACCACCTCGCGCGACAGCTCGAGGTGCGGCACCTGGTCTTCACCGACCGGCACCAGGTTGGCGTCGTAGATGATGACGTCGGCCGTCTGCAGCAGTGGATAGCCGAGAAAGCCGATGCTGCTCAGGTCGCGGTCGGCCAGCTGCTCGGTCTGTTCCTTGTAGGTGGGCACCCGCTCCAGCCACGGAATCGGCGTGACCATCTGCAGCAGCAGATACAGCTCGGCGTGTTCGGGCACCAGCGACTGCGCGAAAATCGTGCTGCGCTCCGGATCGATGCCGCAGCCGATCCAGTCGGCCACGTTGTCCATCGCGTTGGCGATGAGCTCCGAGGTCTCGTTGAAGTGGCTCGTCAGCGCGTGCCAGTCGGCGATGAAGTAATAGCAGTCGTAGTCGCGCTGCAGCGCGATCCAGTTGTCGAGGGCGCCCACCAGGTGCCCGAGGTGCAGCCGTCCCGTCGGGCGCATGCCCGACACCACGCGCATCATCGTCACAGCAGCCATCTCAGAATGCCGACCTGGATCGGGTAGGTGACCCGCGACAGGAGGCCGGAGAACATGAGCCCGTACAGCACCAGGATGCCGTAGGGCCGGATGCGCTCGACCACGCCCACCATCGACGACGGCAGCACGCCGAGCAGGATGTTGCCGCCATCGAGCGGCGGCACCGGGATGAGGTTGAACACCGCCAGCAGCACGTTCATCATCACGAAGAACGCCACCGTGTATTCCAGCTGACCGAAGTCGTCGCTGCTGCCACGAATGACGGCGAAGGCGAGCGCGCCGACGGCCGCCAGCACCAGGTTGCTGGCAGGTCCGGCGGCGGCCACCAGTGCGAAGTCGCGCCGCGGCTGGCGCAGATTCCGGAAGTCCACCGGCACCGGCTTCGCCCAGCCGATGAGCGGCACCCCGGTCGCAATCGCGACCAGCGGGAAGAGCACGGTGCCAATGGGGTCGATGTGCACCAGGGGGTTGAGCGACAGCCGGCCGAGCAGGCGGGCCGTCGGGTCGCCGAGACGGTCGGCCGCCCAGGCGTGCGCCGCCTCGTGGAACGACAGGGAGGCAATCAGCACGGCCAGCAGAAGACCGATCTGCAGGAAATCGAGGTCCGCCAAAGCGCTCAAGCGTACCACAGGCGCCGGGCGACCCGGCCCGGTCAGTTGGAGAGCGCCCCGCGCGCGAAGTGCGTCAGCACCGCATCCGCGCAGCGCTGCCCCACGACCGGCACGAGGTCTTCGCGCGTCGCCCGCCGCACGCCCGCCAGGCTGCCGAACCTGGTCAGCAGGGCGCGACGACGCCGGGCGCCGACGCCGGGAACGGCGTCGAGGTCGGAGCGGAAGTCGCGCTGCGCCCGCGCGGCGCGGTGGAAGGTCACGGCGAAGCGGTGCGCCTCGTCGCGGATCTGCTGCAGCAGCCGCAGGGCCGCGCTGGTGCGCTCGAAGGCCACCGGGGTCGCGGCGTCGCGGGTCACCACCAGTTCCTCCCGCTTGGCCAGGCCCACGGCAATCAGATTGGCGAGCCCGAGGCGCTCGAGCGCCCCGTAGGCCGCATCGAGCTGCCCGCGTCCGCCGTCGATGACCAGCAGATCGGGAAACGGCCCGCCGGCCTCGACCAGGCGCGAGAAGCGCCGGTGCACCACCTGCGCCATGGCGGCGAAATCGTTGAGGAACCGGTCCTGGGGGCTGGAGGCTGGGGGCTGGGGCTCCACGGCAGGTCCCGCGAGGCCTGGTTTGATTCGGTACTTCCGGTACTCGCCCTTGGCCATCCGGCCGCCTTCGCAGACCACGACCGAGGCGACGGTCTCGCTGCCCTGGAGCGTCGAGATGTCGATGCACTCGATACGCCGCGGCAGGCCTGGCAGACCGAGCGCCTGGCGCAGGCCGTCGAGCGCCGCGAAGCTGTCGCCGCCGGGCTCGGCGGCGGACCGCACCACCAGTTCGGCGTTGCGCGTCGCCAGGTCCACGAGGCGCTTGCGGTCGCCGCGCTGGGGCACCAGCAGCGACACGCGGCGCTGGGCCCGCGACGACAGCCACGCTTCGGTCACGTCCTGGTCGTCGATCTCGACCGGCAGGTCGATCTCGCGCGGCGGGTCCTGCACTTCGTAGAACTGCTGCAGCGCGGCCCCCACGAGCGCTCCGGCGCCCTCGAGCGCGTCGGCCGCCGCGCCCTGCAAGGTCACCCGTTCGACCACCCGTCCCCGGCGCACCTGAAACACCTGGATGACCGCGCCCACGGGCCCCACGGCCACGCCGAAGACGTCGCGGTCGCCGAGGGCGGGGGTGGCCATCTTCTGCTGACGCGCCCCCACCGCCTGCACCACCCGCATGGCGTCGCGCTGCTGGCCGGCCTCCTCGTAGCGCTCGGCGGCGGCGGCCGCCAGCATGCGGCCCTGGAGATCGGCGGTGAGTTCATCGACGCGGCCCTCGAGCAGCAGGCGCATGTCGCCCACGGCCTGCTGGTAGCGTTCCGGCGAACACACCGTGTCGACGCATGGCGCCAGGCACCGCTTGATGTCGTATTCGAGGCACGGTCGCGGCCGCTTGCCGGTAATGACCTCGTTGCACGATCGCAGGCCGAACAGCTTGTGGCCGAGCCCGATGGTGCGTCGCGCCAGCGAGGCCGGCAGGAACGGCCCGGCGTAGAGATCGCCGTCGCGCGCCACCTGCCGGGCCACCAGCACGCGGGGGAACGCCTCGCTGAGGGTCAGGCGCAGGTACGGGTAACTCTTGTCGTCGCGCAGCAGGATGTTGTAGCGCGGCGCCCGCTGCTTGATCAGGTTGTTCTCGAGGGCCAGGGCTTCGACGACCGAGTCGGTCACGATGACCTCGAGCGCGGTCACTTCATCGAGCAGGGCGTCGGTCTTGGGACTGCTCCCGCGCGCCGCCAGGTAGCTCCGGACGCGGTCGCGCAGGGCCCGCGCCTTGCCCACGTAGATGGTCTCGCCGGCCGCATTGGCATACAGATAGACTCCGGGCTGCTGGGGAAGCCGCGCGATCTGTTCCTTGAGATCCTGAATGGCCATGCGCTACGCTTCTCATTCTAGCCAATGACTTTCACCGGATTCATCGGTGCGGCCAGCATGTTCCCGCTGCGCCTCATCATCAACGCGAGCGTCGCCCTCGGCATTCACCCGAACGTGCTGACGCTCATCGGCGTCATCGTCAACATCGCCGCCGCCTGGGCCCTGGCCGTCGACCGCTTCGTGCTGGCCGGGGTCATCATGATCCTGGCCAACATCTTCGACTTCATCGACGGCAAGGTCGCGCACATCAGCGGCAAGCAGTCGGAGTTCGGGGCCTTCTGGGACTCGACGCTCGACCGCTTCTCCGACCTGGCGCTCTTCACCGGCCTCATCGGGCTCTACTCGTCGCTGGGCCGCGAGGGCTACGTGCTGGTGGCGACCTGCGCCCTCATCTTCTCGATCATGACCAGCTACGCGCGCGCCCGCGCCGAGTCGCTCATCGACAAGTGCAAGGTCGGCTTCATGGAGCGGCCCGAGCGCATCGTGCTCTTCATGATCGGCGCCTTCACCGACCGGATGGCGGGCGTGCTGTGGGTGATCCTGACGCTGGCGGTGGTCACGGTGGCCAATCGCATCCACTATACGTATCTGGCGCTCAACAAGCTGCCGATGCCGTCCACCGATGGCGTGACCGGGCTGTTCTCGCGCTACTTCTTCTGGCGCGACGACCGGGCCACCCTGCACTACGACGTCTGGGTGATCGCCATCCTGTCGTTCGTCTGGCTGACGCCGCCCGACTGGCTGCGCGATCCGACCGCGTCCGGCCTCGGGCTGCTCGGCTGGTTCCTGCGCTGACGAACGCGGCGGCCTGACGCCGCGGTGGCCACCGGCTCAGGCCCAGACGACTTTGCGCTGCTCGGTCACCACTACGAGGCCTTCCGCTTGCGGGCGACGGCCTTGGGGCCCGACGCCGCCTTGACGACGGTCTTGGTCTCTTTGGCGTCGGCCACCTTGGCGGTCGACTTGCGGCCGGCGCTGACCTGATCGAGGCTGCGGCGCAGCGCCTCCATCAGATCGATCACCTTGGGGGCCGCATCTTCCCTGGTCGCGACCACCTCCTCGCCGGCGATCTTGGCGTCGATGATGGCGCGCAGACCCGACTGGTATTCGTCGGTGTAGGTCTTCAGATCGAGCGGCCCTTCGTAGCTGGCGATGACCTGCTGCGCCAGCTTGGACTCGGCGGCCGAGACCTTGCCGCGCACGTCGCGCAGTTCGTCGATCTCGTCGATGGTGCGGATTTCGGCGGCGTGGTGCAGCGTGTACATCACGAGGCCCTGCTTGTGCGGCTTCACCGCCACCAGATACTCGCGGCCGTGGATGGCGACCTTGCCGATGCCGGCCTTCCCCTTCATCCCGTCGCGCATCACCGCGTAGGCGTCACCAGCCATCGGCCCCTCGGGCGCCAGATAGTAGGTCTTGTCCACGTACATGGGGTCGATCTCGTCATCGCTGGCGAACTGCAGCAGGTTGATGACCTTGGTCGATTCGGTCTTCACCTTGGCGATGTCGTCGTCGCCCACCACCACCCAGCGGCCCTCCTCGAACTCGTAGCCCTTGACGATCTCGGCGCTCGTGACCTCGCGCTCGCAGGACGGGCACCACTTCTTCTGCTGGATGCGCGTCTGGCACTCCTCGTGGAGCTGGTTGAACGAGATGGTCGCGGCCGACTCGGTCGCCGGGTAGACCCGCACCGGGATCGTGACCAGGCTGACCTTGAGAAAACCCTTCCAGGTTGGACGCGCCGCCATCGTAGCCTCCATGACGCCCCCCTGCGGAGGCTGTGGCAAGGGACCTATCGGTCAGAGCCGCACCCTGCATTAGCGTGCAGGTCCCTAAACGTCATTCCTCGCATCGTGGCCGCCCAGGTGCAGGCCCGGGCCCGACTCGATGTCGATGGCATGCTGGGCGATCTTCTCCCGCAGCAGCCGCCGCACCTCGCCCAGACGCGGACCGGGCACCGGCAGCCGGCGGGCCAGGGTCTTGAGCCGCGACGCCACGACCAGGATCGTCGCCTCGCCCTCCTGCCAGCGCAGGCCGCCAATCTCCTGATAGGGCATGAAGCCCGAGTCGGCCCAGATGCCGTCGGCATACAGACCGCGGGCGATGCGGGCGCTGGCCGGCACCACCCCGGCGTAGTAGACGAACATCATGAGCTCGCCGAAGAGGGCCGGAAGCGGCCGCGGCACGAAGAGCGCCGAGAGCAGCAGACAGCCCATCGCCGCGCCGATGGCCAGGCTCATGGCGTAGAAGGGCGGCTTCGGCGGCAGCCACACGGCAAGCGCACCCGGCTGCCGGCGGGCCCAGCGCGCCAGGTCGATCGCGGCGCGGACGTTAGCCACGAGAAATCCCAGCCCCAGCACGAACAGGACCTGCGGCAGCAGGCCGACGAGCGTCACAGGCCGATTCTGCCCGCGCCGCCCGCGCGCGTCAATTGGCGCGGGGCGTGGCGGCGTCCTGGCGCGAGAGCGTCGGGTCGAAACAGCGCCGGCAGCGGGCCTCGTAGGTGCCGTGCGCGCCGAGCAGCACGCGATCGGCGCTGTGCACGAGGCGCTGGGTGTGATTGGCGGGGTTGCCGCAGACCACGCAGATGGCCCGCGTCTTGGTGATGAACTCGGCGATCGCCAGCAGGTGCGGCATCGGCTCGAACGGACGGCCCAGGTAGTCCTGGTCGAGCCCGGCGACGATGACCCGCATGCCGCGTTCGGCCAGCTCGACGCACGCCGCCGGCAGCGCCGCGTCGAAGAACTGCCCTTCGTCGATGCCGACCACTTCGGTGTCGGCGCGCACCTTCGACAGCAGGTCGGCGGCCGAGGCGGCCGGTTCCGCTTCGATCTTCAGATCGCTGTGCGATACGATGTGATCTTCGGCGTAGCGGACGTCCACCGCCGGCTTGAAGATCTGCACCCGCTGGCGCGCGATCTGGGCCCGGCGCACGCGGCGGATGAGCTCTTCGCTCTTGCCGCTGAACATGCTGCCGACGATGACTTCAATCCAGCCCTGACTGGCCGCCCGGACGACGTCCATGCGCCTGCTTCCTCGTGACTCGCGACGCTAGGCGCGCGACTGGTATTCGCCGGTCTCGGTGTTGACGCGGATGACATCGCCTTCGCCGATGAACGGCGGCACCTGCACGACCATCCCGGTTTCGGTGGTCGCCGGCTTGAGCTGGTTGGTGGCGGTGGCGCCCTTGATGCCCGGCGCCGTCTCGACCACCTTGAGATCGACCGTCTGCGGCAGTTCGATGCCCACCGGCTCGGTGCCATAGAACTCGACGCTGATGGTCATCTCGGGCTTCAGATACCCGGCCGAGTCGCCCATCGCTTCCCCGGTGAGGCGGGTCTGCTCGTAGGTCGAGGTGTCCATGAAGTGATGCCCGTCGGCGTCGCTGTAGAGGTACTGCATCTGCTTCTCGTCGAGCACCGCGCGCTCGACCACGTCTTCCGATCGCAGGCGCTGCTCGGAGCTCGAGTTGTTGCGCAGGTTGCGCGTCTTCACGCGGACGAAGCCGCGGAGATTGCCGGGCGTCTTGTGCTCCAGATCGAGGATCCGGAGCAGGTCGCCGTTCTGCACGATGATCATGCCCCGCTTGAGGCGCGTCGCTGCGAGTGTATTGGCCATGGGTCTTGGGCGAGGCGAGCCTCGATCCTGGGAATGCTACCACGCGGTTCCGGGTTCGGCCGCCCGGGGATCGGCCCGGCCGTCCCCCGTGCTACCATCCAAAACGTGGCGTTCGCGCGCTGGGATCCTGTCCGTGACCTGCTGGCGATCCAGCTGAAGATGGAGCGTCTACCCGCCCCCGCCCCGCAGGGCTGGGTGCCGGCCGCCGACCTCTGCGAGACCACCGATGCTTACGTCGTCACCGCGGAATTGCCCGGCGTGGCCCGCGCGCAGGTGCGGGTCGAGTTCCACGACGGCCATCTGACGCTGCACGGCCGCCGCGACGCCCGCGTCGCCTGCGAGCAATATCACCAGGTGGAACGCGGCCACGGCGAGTTCTCCCGCACCTTCCGCCTGCCCTCGGGCATCGATGGCGACAAGATCGCCGCCGACCTCAAGGACGGCGTGCTCACCGTCATCGTGCCGAAGCTGCCCGGCCACGGGCCCCGCAAAGTCGACGTCGGGTAGACACGCCATGCGCCGTCTCGTGCTCGCGCTCTCGCTTGTTCTGGCCGGGCTGGCCGCCGGCCTGGTCGTCTCGGGCCGCATGCGAGGCACCACCGGCGCCGATGCCCTGACCGAACAGGCCGTTGCCGCCCCGGCGCCGCGCGCCGCGCGTCCCGACGCCCCCGCCGTGGCCGCGTCCGGGCCCGATTTCACCCGCGTCGCCGAACAGACCATCTCGGCCGTCACCAACATCGCCTCGCTGCAGCGGGTAGCGGTGCCGAATTCCCCGTTCGCCAACGATCCGTTCTTCCAGTACTTCTTCGGCGACCAGCCCGACATGTTCGGCTCGCGCAACCGCTACGAGTCGAGCCTCGGCTCGGGGGTGGTCATCTCCCCCGACGGCTACGTGCTCACCAACAGTCATGTCGTGGGCGAAGGCGAAGTGGAAGTCACCGTCGGCCTCGCCGACAAGCGCGAACTGCGCGCCAAGGTGATCGGCGTCGATCCGTCCACCGACCTCGCCCTCCTCAAGGTCGAGGCCAAGGGGCTGCCCACGGTGCCCTGGGGCGACTCGTCGAAGCTCAAGGTCGCCGAATGGGTGCTCGCCATTGGCAATCCCTTCCAGCTCAGTCAGACCGTGACGCTCGGCATCGTGAGCGCGCTTGGCCGCGCCAACGTCGGCATCGCCGCCTACGAAGACTTCATCCAGACCGACGCCGCCATCAACCCGGGCAACTCGGGCGGCGCCCTCATCAACGCCCGCGGCGAACTCATCGGCATCAACACCGCGATCTTCTCGCGCAGCGGCGGCTATCAGGGCATCGGCTTCGCGGTGCCCAGCAATCTGGCCCGCCGCGTGGTCGCCGACCTGACGAAATACGGCAAGGTGCGGCGCGGCTGGATCGGCATCGCCGAGATGTCGCCGCTGACCTCACGCCTGGCCGACGAACTGGGCACCACCGGCGCCGACGGCCTGGTCGTGATGAAGATGTGGCGCGGCCCCGCCTACCAGGCCGGCGTGCGGCCCGGCGACGTGATCCTCAGCCTGAACGGCAAGCCGGTCAGCGACGGCTCGGCGTTCCTGCGTGCCATCGCCGACAGCGCCATCGGCAGCACCGCCGTGGTCGAGATCCTGCGCGAGTCGACCCGCCGCACCCTCAAGGTGCCGGTGGAAGAAGAAGGCGGCCGCACCCAGCGCCGCTAGCCGCCGCGCGGCCCGACGCGCGCTGTCGCCCGCCCGGGCCACGGCGCCATGCGCCGGTCGGCATTCCAGCGGCGCGCGCCCGACACCGCGGCGCTCCCCGTCGCGATCGGCCGCCAGTAGCGATCGCCGCCCCGCG
>JANNIB010000495.1:0-2457 GCA_031404695.1 Acidobacteriota bacterium | reverse complement strand
CACCTTCAACCCGCACAAGAACGTGGGCATGCAGCTTGGCTACCGCAGCATCGACGTCTTCTATCTCTCGAAGAACGACTCCGGCACGCTGACCTTCAAGGGCCTCTACTTCGGCGGCACCGCCCGCTTCTAGCTCACGGCGTGGCGGCGCCCGTCACGGCCGCTTCCTCGCCAGACAGATGATGGAGCTGCCGACCGGCATGTTCACCGCCCGCAGGAGCCACGACTCCGCCAGCAGCAACGCCGACAGCGCGACATTCACCGGCGCGGAGGGCACGCTGATCTCGCTGTCGCTCGCCGCGGCCTGGCCGCCCCCCTGCCAGCGCTGGAACGCCCGCACCGAATAGAGGAGCGGAAACAGGAACGCGAACGTGTAGGAGATCCGCACCACTTCGAGACCGGCTCCTTCGAGCAGCGCCGTGAGCGAAGCCGTGGTGTAGCGACGCAGTTCCTTCGCCAGCGACCCATGGCCGCCACGCAGCGACTCGAGCGCGGCCGCGGTGATGAGGACGTAGCCGCCGGGCCTGGCCACGCGTGCCATTTCGCGGGCGGCGGCCTGCTCGACCTCGTCAGGCAGTCCGTACAACACGTCGAACGACGTCACGATGTCGAAGCTGTTGTCGGGGCACGGAATTTCGCCGATGCTGCCGCGGGCGACCCGGGTGAGCCCGTGCTTGCGCGCGAAGCGGGGGCCGATGGCCGTGATGTCGAAGCCGAAGGCGCGGCCGTGGCGGCCCAGCATCTCGAGGTTGGCGCCGGTGCCGCAGCCGCAGTCGAGCAGCCGCAGGTTGGGGCGTCCGCCGGCGGCGCGAGCCAGCCACGGCGTGACGAACCGCCGGAACCCCCGGAACCAGAAGTGGGTACGCTCGGCGCGATAGGTGAGTTCGAGGAGGCGGTCGAGATGGTCCATGCGGAGACGCCGCCGCGACGTCCCGGTGGCGGCGACATGGTACCATACGGTTCCCATGCGTCAGCGCGGGCTCGCCGAAGCCACGGCCGTCGTGGTCGCCGCCCTGCTCCTCACCGCGGCTCTCACCCATCCGCTCGTGCCGAAGCTCGATCGCATCGGCCGCCTCAACACCGCTGACGGACGCTACGCGATGTGGAACGTGGCGTGGGTGGCCGACACGCTCATCGTCCGGCCGTCGAAGCTGTTCGACGCGAACATCTTCTATCCGGCCCGGCAGGCCCTCGCCTTCTCCGAAGCCAACATCGGCGCCGGCGTCATCGCCATCCCGGCCTGGGGTTTCTCCGGCAATCCGTATCTCGCGCACAACACCGTCGTGCTGTTCGCGTTCGCGATGGGCGTCGCCGGCGCCTATTACCTGGTGCGCTATCTCACGGGCAGCCGCGAGGCCGCCGCGGTGGCCGGCGTGCTCTTCGGCTTCTGTCCGTTCGTCTTCGCGCGCACGGCGCACATCCAGTTGATGATGACCTTCGGGCTGCCCTTCTCGATGCTGGCGTTCCACCGCCTCGTCGATCGGGGCACACCCGCTCGCGCGGTCACGCTCGGCATCGTTTTGTGGGCGCAGGCGCTGTCGTGCGCCTACTACGGCATCTTCGCCGGACTGCTGGTGGGCCTTGGCACGCTGGTGTTCGCCTTCACGCGCGGCCTGTGGCGCTCGCCGCGGTACTGGGCGCTCATCGCGCTGGCGGCCGCCGTATCGCTGGCGCTCACCGCCCCCTTCTTCCTGCCCTACCTGCAGGTGCAGGAGGACGGCTTCGCCCGCACGCTCGACGACGCGCGCATGTACAGCGCCAACGGCGGCGCCTGGCTCGCCTCGTCGGCATGGGCGCACCGCTGGTGGCTGCCACGCATCGAGGGCTTCAGTGAGGTGCTCTTTCCCGGCGCGATCGCCAGTCTGCTGGCGCTCTGCGGCGCCGCACGTCTGCTCGGCCGACGCGAGGACGCGGCGGCGCCCGCGGCCGGTCTGCGCCGCGACGTCGCCGCCTTCTATCTGACCGTGGCGCTCATCGCCTTCTGGGCGTCGTTCGGTCCCGACGCCGGTCTTTACCGGGTGCTCTACGACACGGTGCCGGTGTTCTCGTTCCTTCGGGCGCCGGCCCGCATCGGCATCGTCGTGACCCTGGCCCTAGTCGTGCTCGGCAGCCACGTGCTGGCACCATGGCTGCGCGCACGGCCTCGTCCACGCGTCTGGGCCACGGCGCTGGTCGTGCTCGCGGCCCTGGAGCTCAACGGCGCGCCTCTCACCGCCCTGCGTGAGGCAGAGCCGGTGCCGGAAGCATACCGGCGCCTCGCGACACTGCCCCGCGGTCCGGTGGCCGAGTTCCCCTACTTCTACCAGCGGTCGGACTTCCCCCGCCACGCCGAGTACATGCTGGGCTCGACGTATCACTTCCAGCCGCTCATCAACGGCTACTCGGATCACATCCCGGCAGAGTGGCGGGTCGAGACATACGAACCCACATAGCCCGGGGTGTAGCCGACGTAGACCA
>JANNIB010000494.1:0-18525 GCA_031404695.1 Acidobacteriota bacterium | reverse complement strand
GAACCCGGCGTGCTGGTCAACCCCAGCCAACAGAAGTGCCCGCGTGGCGGCGTGCTAGACTGCCGCGGCATGTGTCGACACCTCGCTCAGGTCCAGGCCGTCATTGCCGTCGCGGCAGTGGTTCTGGTCCATCGCCCGCTGCTGGCCCAGACCGCGGCGACGCCCTCGGGTGAGGCCGTGTATCAGCGGCGCTGCGCCACCTGCCACGACCAGGTGAGCGACCGCATTCCGCCCAAAGCGTCGCTGAGCCAGATGCCGTCGACACGCATCATGCGGGCCCTTGATTTCGGGGCGATGATGACGGTGGCCTACACGATGAGCCGCGCTGAACGGCATGCCGTCGCCTCCTACCTCGGGACGAGTCGGCCCGCGATCGGTTTCCCGGCGAGCGCCTACTGCAGCAGCAGGCGGGCGACAGTGTCCAGTCGGCCTGAATCTTCCTGGAACGGCTGGAGCCCGACTGCCGGCAATGCACGATTTCAGGGCCCCGCGAGCGCCGGGCTGAGCGCCGATGCCGCTCGAAATTTGAAGCTCAAATGGGCGTTCGGGTTCGACGGCGATGTCACGGCCTTCGCCCAGCCGACGGTGATCGACGGGCAGATGTTCGTCGGCAGCGCCGGTGGCGTGATTCACGCGCTCCGGGCTGACACAGGCTGCCTCCAGTGGACCTACCAGGCAGACGGCCCGGTGCGGATGTCCATCCTCGCCGTACCGATGGGTCGTACGCACGCGCTGCTTTTCGGCGATCAGACAGGCCGGTTCTACGCGCTCGACGCCGAGACTGGAACGCTGATCTGGAAGAAGCAGATCGAGGCGCACGATGCGGCGCGTCTGACCGGCTCGCCGGTTGTCTACGACGGCACCGTGTTCGTGCCGATCGCCTCGTGGGAAGAGACGCGGGCGCTCGATCCCGCGTATCCGTGCTGCACCTTCAGGGGCAGCGTCGTGGCGCTGCGGATCGGCGACGGGGAGCAGGTGTGGAAAGCCCATTTGGTGGGTGAGCCGAAGCCGACGGGCAAGACGAAGCGCGGCACCGAACAGCGGGGGCCATCGGGCGTGGCCGTGTGGGCGGCACCCACGCTCGACACCAAGCGCGGGGTTCTGTATCTGGCGACCGGCGACAACTACTCGTCGCCGGCGACGGCGCTGAGCGACGGCATCGTCGCGGTAGACATCGCGTCGGGCAAAGTGGTGTGGTCTCGCCAGGTGACGCCGAACGACGCCTACAACTCGTCCTGCGGCGCGGACAAGCAGAATTGCCCGGAAGAAGACGGCCCTGACTACGACTTTGGCGCGTCGGTGATCGTCGCGGCGATGCCTGACGGACGCGAATTGCTCCTGGCCGGACAGAAGTCGGGCATGGTCTACGCGCTGGATCCGGATAAGGATGGCGCCATCGTCTGGCAGGCGCGCATCGCCGGCGCCGTTGCCAACGTGGGGACGGGAGTCGGCGTCATGTGGGGAATGGCGAGTGACGGACGCAACGTGTATGCGGCGACTGCGTCAACGGTGCGGACCAGGCCCACCGATCCCCGGGACACGCGACGCTACATTCTCGATCCGAAGATGGGCGGTGGCCTCACGGCGCTGCGCATCGCCGATGGCAGCCGCGTCTGGCACGCGCCGCCGCTGCCGTGCGCTGAGCGCATGCCGGTGGGATGCAGCCCGGCACAATCGGCGGCGGTGACGGCGATACCAGGCGCGGTGTTCTCGGGGTCGTACGACGGTCACATTCGCGGCTACAGCGCGGGGGACGGCACGGTCATCTGGGACTTCGATACCCATCAGGAGTTCCAGACCGTGAACGGCGTCACAGGGATGGGCGGCTCAATCGATGGCCCCGGAGCCGTGGTCGTCGGTGGCATGCTGTTCGTGACCTCTGGATACTCACGATTCGGCGGAATGCCAGGCAACGTGCTCCTGGCCTTTGCCGCCCGCTGACTCGACCGGTCCGTCGCTCGACAGACGCCTGGCGGAACGGCAAGTGCCGTGCAACACGACGTGGCCCGCCCCGAGGACTCGGAGAAGGTGGTCAACCACGCGCTCGCCGCCCTCGGCAACGGCAGGGGTTCAGCGGTCGAGTCCGTAGTGTTCCTTGACCTTCGCCACAATCTGCGGGTCCGTCAGCCTGTCGGTGGTCTCGACCGCCACGGTGCTCCCGGCTGACGCCTTGGAGCGACCGAGGCGCTCCTTGAGTTGCAGCTTCGCTTCACCTGGCCCGAAGACAAGAAGGGCGTCCGGCGTGCCAAGCTGGCCGATGACGTCGTCGTAGTAGCGGCCAAGGTCCTGGTTGTGGCGCTGCTCGTACTTGATCTCCCCGCCACCCTCCTGCGTGCCCGAGTAGTGCGGGTGCGCCCCGACATCGGATGTCAGCGTCCTGGTGGTGACTTCACCCGCCACGATGGACACGATGACCGCCTTTTTGTGATCAATCCACACGCCTACGTCTTTGTTCATGTGACCCCACTACGCGCCGCCGTGTTCCGACAGGCGGAAAAGCAGCGCAATATCCTTATTCGGCATCGCCGGGTGTCGCCGGCTTGAATTGTCTGAGGGTGTTTCGTGCGTCCTCCAGGAACTGCATCTGAGCGAGGTTCGCGCTCAACGCGTCGGCGGTCGCAGCGACCGACGCAATCGTGGCGTCGCGCGCCTCCTCCGCCGCGTGTCGCGCGTCTTCCGCGGCGTGCCGAAGCGCCTCCCGCTCCTGTCGCACTGACTCCAGCTCCTCGCGATAGCGTTCACCAAGCGAGCGCGCCTCCTCGGAAAGCACCCGGAATCGTTCCGCCTCCGTCCTCGACGACTCCGCCACCACCCGGTGCTCTTCGGCGGTGCCACGCTCGTGATCGGCGTCCTCCCGAAGATCTTCGGCCTCTTGTCGTTCCTTCTCGGCCGTGACCCGGTTCAACTCGGTCGGCGTGGTGGTGTCTGCCATGTGAGCCTCTTCGCGTTCGCCGGAGCGCAGGCGGTTGCTATGCGACGCCTTGCTCGGTGGTCTTGCCGTTGAAATGTTCGGTGTCGGCCTCCGCATCGGCGCGGGTATGGTGGACGACGCCGATGTCATGTGTTGCGCCGCGCGAGCGTGTGGTGCCGACCATCTCGGCGATGATCTTCTGCGACAGGTCAGGCAACCCGCATCGGCGCGCATGCCGCCCATCACAGTTGGCAAGTACGGGCAGCAGGTGCGCCAGACGCTGCTCGCTGGAATATAGCAGCTGTTCGGTCAGAGTGTCTTCGAGACCGCTGTGGCGCGCGAGGAGGTGCGCGACCAATCGATCCACCAGTCCCGGCTCCGTGCGGAGGAGCCGCAGGAAATGGCCCGTCGAGACGGCCAGCACCTGCGTGTCGGTCATCGCGGTCGCGCTCTGCCGCTGTTCGGCACAGCCCGTGAGCGCCTCCTCGCCAAAGAACGCGCCGGCATCTACCAGACCGCGGATCGCCTCCGTGCCGCCAGGTGCCGTCACGGCCAGCCACACCCGGCCGCTCTCGACGTACATCACGCGGTCGCACGGGTCACCCTGGCGGTAGATGGCGGCCCGGGGCGCCTACATTCCACGGAGAGGGGTTGTTGAGGAACTCCATGGCGGCCTCCTGTTTCGTGGTGAGGGGACCGATGTGGACGAGGGCGATGGCAACCTTACGTGTGGTGCGGCCGACGGTCGCCTGGTTCGTCCCGGCGAAGTCGTCGATGACGCCCGCGTCGTCGACTGCGTGGCGAACGATGGAGAGCGAGGGTCGCGTCATGGTCGAACCGTACGATGGTGACGCAAGCGGTGTGCCGCTTATCGAGAATGAAGACAATGGCTATCCAACGGGGTGGACGACGTCGAAGGGGTATTTCCCACGTCCCCGTGTAATCGTCCGCGGGCGTCGCGAGGTATCGCGCGGCAGCGGCGGGCGAGCACCTCAGAACCGGAACGCCACACCCGCCCGTAGAGGCCCCAGCACCGCCATCTCCGACGCGTCGCCGCCGGTCACGATCAATCGCCAGTCGGCGAACGCATCCAGGCGCCGGTGGATCGGCACGCGCCCCCCTGCGCCGTAGGAGATCGCCACGATCCTGCGGTCGACGCCGTACGGGAAGTCGTCGTTGACGTTCGGCCGCTCCATGCCACGGGGCGAGACCCGGCGGGCGCGCGAAGAACGCGTAGCTGCCCTGTGCGCCGGCTTGACGATGTGTATTGATCAGTATACATATGTCACGAGTCATGCCAGACACGCTGCGTCGCGTCGACCCGCTGTTGCCGCTCAAGCCCAAGGTGCTCCATATCCTGCTGGCGGTGGCCGATGGTCCGCGGCACGGCTACAGCATCATGCAGGAAGTGCTCGAACGCACCGATGGTCAGGTGCGGCTCTGGCCCGCGGCGCTCTACGGGCTGCTGCGGGAACTCGAAAAGCGCGACCTGATTGTCGAGTCCGACCAGCGCCCGGCCGCTGACGAAGACGACCAGCGGCGCCGCTATTTCGCTCTCACCCCGCACGGTCAGCGCGTGCTGAGCGCCGAAGTGCTGCGTCTCGAGGCGATCATCCGGCAGGCGCGCGCGAGCCGCGCGCTACGGAAGCCCCAGCGCGTATGAGGGCGCCGCGTCTGCTTCGTTGGTGCGCGCGCAGCTACGGGCTGCTGCTGGAGGTCCTGCGGGTCCGCGACCGCGGCGAGCGACAGGCGATCAGAGACGACGGCGAGCGCCTCCTCACGGCCGCGCAATCGCAGGGCGCCGGGCCGCTGGCCGCGACCTGGCTGGCGCTCGTCTCGGACCTGCTGTTCGTCGGCGTTCGCCACGACATGACGCAGGCCCTGCGCGCGCTCGTGCGCACACCGGGCGTCACCGTCGGGATCTCCCTCTTCCTCGGCGTCGGCGTCGCGGCCACGGCCACGCTGTTTGCGTTTGTCGATGGGGTGCTGCTGCGGCCGCTGCCGTACGACGACCCGGATCGCCTGGTCGTGATGGTCGAATCGAACGTCGCCGAAGATCGCCTGCGTGAGGGCGGCTCGCCGGGCAACGTCCTCGACTGGGTGACCCGTAACGACGCCTTCGAGGCCATCACCGCGATCCTGACGGTGTCGGCGACCCTGCGCGGCAACGACGGCGGCGCGCCGGTCAGCGGCGTGCATGTCACGCGCGGGTTCTTCGACGTCTTTCGCCGCCAGCCGCTGCTCGGACGCACGTTCCGCCCCGATGAGTTCGAGGGCGCGGCGTCGGTCACCTCGCGGCAGGCGTCGAGCGGCGACCCGGTCATCGTACTCAGCCACCATCTGTGGCGGAGCCTCGGCGCCAATTTGCAGGTGGTGGGGACGTCGGTCTCGATCGAGGGTCGCGCCTGGCGCGTCATCGGTGTGATGCCGGACGACTTCGCGGCGCCTGATGCGGCCGCGGCCTTCTGGGCGCCATGGGACATGCGCGTCTCCTACCGCGGTCCGCGCTTTCCCACCGGATTGCCGCGCGACGCCCGCTTCCTGCGGGTGGTGGGGCGGATGCGCGACGGGCTGTCGCTCGAGGGGGCGGAGGCTCGGATGCAGACGCTCGCCGGGGTGATGGCCGGCGAGCATCCGGACACCAACGCGGGGTGGACCGTCCATCTCACGCCGCTGGCCGACGACCTCGCGCGCACCAGCCGGAGAGAACTGCTGCTCGTGTTCGGGGCGATGGCCTGCCTGCTGCTGCTCGTGTGCGCCAACGTCGCCAGCCTCGCCATTGCCCGCGGGGCTGCCCGGGCCCGCGAGATCGCCGTGCGGCTCGCGCTTGGCGCCGGCACCAGCCGCGTGACGCGTCAACTGATGGCGGAAAGCCTGCTGAGCGCGCTCGTGACGATGGCCATCGCGCTGGTGTTCACGTCGTGGTGGGTCGACGCCGCCGTGTCGGTCGCGCCCGCCGGCATCCCGCGTCTGCAGGAGGTGGCGATGACCGGACGCGTCGCGGCATTCGCCGCCGCGCTGGCGCTGCTGGTCACCGCGGTGGGCCATGCCGTGCCGACCGTCCGCGCCAGCCGCACGCCCATCGCCAGTGCGCTCAAGGACGGGGCCGCGCTGTCGGCCAGCGCCTCGGGCCGGCTGCGCGCCGCGCTGGTGGTGGCCGAGATCGCCGCCGCGGTGATGCTTCTCGTGGGCGCTGGACTCCTGGCCCGCACCTTCGCCGAACTGCGCCGCGTGGACATCGGGTTCGAGACCAGCCAGCGTCTGGTGATGCGCATTACCCCGGATGCCGCCCGGTATCGCACCAGTGCGCAGACCACCGACTACTACCGGCGCGTGCTCGAGTCACTGCGCGAAGTGCCGGCCATTCAGTCCGTCGCGGCGGTCACGGCCCTGCCGATGAGTTCGCTCGGATCGGACTTCACGCGGCCGTATTGGCCCGAAGACCACCGGCCCGCGGGGGCGCCGGCGAACGCGGCGATCCGCATGGCGACGCCGGGGTATTTCGCCACGATCGGCCTGCCCGTAACGGCGGGACGGGAGTTCACCGACGCCGACGACGCCGCCGCGCTCCGCGTCGTGGTCGTCAACCAGACGCTCGCGACCGAGGCGTGGGGAGCGGCGAGCCCGGTCGGGCGCCGCGTGATGCTCGACTACCAGGGGGGCGTGTACCCCTATGAGGTCGTGGGCGTGGTCGGCGACGCGCGCGTGGACGGGCCGCGTACCGCGCCGGTGCCCGAGATGTTCATCCCGCATGCGCAGAACCCGTACCTGGTCATGAACGTGATCGCCCGCACGACCCTTGATCCCGCCGCCGTCGCCGCGACCGCCCGGGCCTATGCGCTGCGGGTCGATCCCGACCAGCCCGTCCACTCGGTCACCACGATGGATCGCCTGTTCGCCCAGACCGTGCAGCTCGATCGCTTCGCGATGTGGCTCATGCTGCTCTTCGCGGTGGGCGGGCTCCTCACTGCCGCTGGCGGCGTCTACGCGCTGCTGGCCTGCACCGTGGGGCAACGGCGCCGCGAGATCGCGCTGCGGATGGCGCTCGGCGCCTCGCCGGAACGCGTCGCCCGCTCGGTGGTGATGGAGTCGTTGACGCTGGCCGCCGCCGGCGGCGCGATTGGCCTCATCGGGGCTGCGGCCCTCGGCCGCTTCGCGCGCTCCCTGCTCTTCGGCGTGGCCCCGCAGGACCCGGTCACGCTGGCTGCCGCAGTGGCGGTGCTGCTGGTCGTGGTCGTGGCGGCCAGCTGGCTGCCAGCACGACGGGCATCGCTGGTCGATCCCTCGCGCGCGATGCGAATCTGAGCGGCACCGGCGTCGCCCTCCCGCGGGCCAGCGTCGATTGCGAAACGGCCGAGCTGGCGCGAAGGCGGTCGGACGCTGGAACGATTCCTGCGCCGGGGTAGTCTCACGGTCATGGCTCCCTTCTCGCGCCGGGCGCTGCTGACGACCGGCACCCTGGCGTCAGCGGGCGCCGCCTGGACCGGCCTGTCGGAGTCGTGGACGGCGCGGTTCCTGCGCGGACGCCTCGCCGAGTTCCGCCAGCAGGTCCCGACCGCGCCGCACACCCCCACGCCCGGCACCTGGCACGACAACGCCGTCACGCTGGCGTGGCTCGGCCATGCCACCGTGCTCATCAACTTCTACGGGATGCGCATCCTGACCGACCCGGTGCTCTTCCCGCGCATCGGCGTCGACCTCGGCATCGGCAGCCTGGGCCCGCTGCGTCTCGTGCAGTGCGCGCTCACGCCCGCGGCGCTGCCCGAGATCGATCTCGTGCTGGTCTCGCACGCGCACTTCGACCATCTGGATACGCCCTCGCTCGGCGCGATTCGCGGCCGGCCGGCAGCGGTCATGGCGACCGCCACCTCCGACCTGCTGCCGCGGCGCCACTACCAGTCGGTGCAGGAGCTGCGTTGGAACGAATCGACGCGGGTGATCACCCCGCGCGGCGACGCCGTCGTGCACGCCATCGAGGTGAAGCACTGGGGCGCGCGCATCCAGCGCGACACCCATCGTGGCTACGGCGGCTGGGTCGTCGAGCGGGAAGGCACGCGGCTGCTCATCGGCGGCGACACCGCGCTCAGCTCGGCCTTCCGCGCGCACCGGCGCTTCGGACCGTTTGCGGCGGCGGTGATGCCGATCGGGGCCTACGACCCGTGGATCACGAACCACTGCACGCCCGAGCAGGCCGTGACGATGGCGGATGCCGCCGGGGCGCGGCTCTTCGTGCCGGTGCATCACCAGTCGTTTTCGCTCAGCCGGGAGCCCGTGCACGAACCGATCGAGCGCACCGAGCAGATGCTGCATGCCGAACGCGACCGGCTGGCGCTGCGCGAGATCGGCCAGACCATCGTGGTGCCGGCCTGAGCGCTCAGGCGGCGCTCACCAGCTCTCGGGATCGTCGGGTCGTCCCACGCTCACATCGACGTCGGGCGAGACGTTCGCCACGCCCTTGACCTTGCGAAGTGCCGCCACCGTGCGCTTCGGCGCCGTGCCGACGACGACGCCGACTTCCGCCAGCGACGACGTCACGGCGAGGCCGGCCTTCGCCAGCCCCGCCGCCACCTGATCGACCTTCGCGCCGGGTGCGAGGGTCACCAGCCACGTGGTGGTGGACGCTTCGCCTCGCGCGCGTTTGCTGGCCATGGTCCGATGCTCGCACGAACTCCCCGCGGGCGATACCCCCGCGGGGCCCGGTCGCGCGCCGGCCTCTACGGCGCCTGCACGAGTCCCCGGCCCACGCGGGCGGGCGGGAAGGGCAACGGGCGGGCGGTCGCCTGGAGCTTCCGCCACAGCAGCCGGCCGCGCAGTGACGCGCTCGTCTGCGCCCACAGCGCCGCGACGCCGGCCACATGCGGCGTCGCCATGCTGGTGCCGCTCTTGATGCCGTAGCGGTTCGGCCGCGGCACCGACGAAAACACGTCGCGTCCGGGCGCCGCGATCTCGACCTTGCCAAAGTTCGAGAACGACGAGGGCCCGAGCGTCGGGTCGAGCGAGGCCACTGACATGACCGACGGCGAGTTGGCCGGCGCCCCGGTGGCCGCCGCGGCGTTGCCGGCGGCCGCGATGATGAGGCAGCCGTTTGCGAGTGCGGCGTTGCCGGCGGCCGTGTAGGCGGCCTGCACGGCGGTCTGTGCGCCGAGCGACATCGAGATGACCTGGCAGCGATTGGCGATCGCCCAGTTCATGCCGGCCAGGACGCTGCCGGAGGTGCCGCCACCGGAATTGGTCAGCACCTTGCCGACGAAGATCCGCGCCTGGTAGGCGACGCCGTAGCGCGGCGTCGCACCGGCCGGCGCCTTCGGTCCGCAGGCCGTGCCGATGCAGTGCGTGCCGTGGCTGTGCAGGTCCTGCACTGGTTCGCCCACAAACGACGCCGACGCGGCGACCCGGCCGGGGAAGTCCGGATGGCCCAGGTCCATCCCGGTGTCGAGCACGGCGACCTTGATGCCGAGGCCGCTCCTCGTGCTCGGCGGCACTTTGCACTGCACGAGGCCCCAGGTGGCGCCCTGCACCTGCGCGTCCAGCTCGTCGTCGGCCAGCGCGGCGCCAGTGCCGCCGCCGCCGATGTCGGCCGCGATCGCGTTGGCCGCGCGCAGGAAGCCGCGCAGGTAGTCGCTGTTCTCGGCGAAGGCGAAGTACTCGGGCTCGATGGTCTCGATGGGGCCGTCATCGGGCGAGGCTTCAAACGCCGACAGCCCGCGCGCCTGCATCGATGCCCCGCTCACCAGCGCCACGCCGATGGCCGGAAAATTGAGCGCGTCGGCATCGCCGACGTCTTCGACGCCCACGGCGCTGTCCTTGAAGTCGCGCGCATCGGCCACCCGCAGGCCGCGCGACTTGAGCGACTTCACGCCCTCGGGCGCCGCGCCCTCCTTGTAGGTGACGAGGTAACGTCCCGTCTCGAGACTGCCGTCGCCGCGGGCGAGCGCTGCCAGCAGCAGCGCCTCCACGCCCGATGACGTGGCCGCCGGTGCCGCGCTGCCTGTGTTCCTGCTGTTCCCCCGTGTCTTGCGCCTGGCCATAGCTCCGCCTCCTGAGTGGTCGATCACACGATTGGAACCCCGAGCGGTCGAGGGAGTGGGGTGCGGGCGCTCGCGGTCTATTTCATGAGACGACCATGGGCGGCGGATTTTCGCGTCCGAGCGGTTGCGAGCCGGCCCGAAGCGCCCTATTGTGAGCACCATGCGTGTGGGCAGGCAGGTGCGTGGGACGCTCGGCTGCGGGGCGGTATGGCTGATGTCGGTGGTCGCGGCCCCGGCGGGGCAGGCACCCCTGCCGCGCGCGCATCCCGATCCGCTCTGCGTCGTTTCGACAGACGCCGGCTACGGCGTGACGCGCGAGCAAGCGGTGCCCGTCGGCGGCGGGCTGACCTCGGGCATCGAGCGCGAGCGGCGGTATCTCGATGGCCTGCGCGGGCCGCAGGGGCAGCGCCTGCGCTACTCGCGGATCGGCTCGACGCTGGCTGCGCCCGACCCCGACAGCGGCCCCGTGGACATGTACGAGATCAGCTACGACGGGCAGGCGGCGCCGGTCACGCTCTTTCTCGACATCTATCACCTCGACGAGCCCAGGGCGCCGCAGGGGTTCCAGTGCGGGCGCGCGCTCACATCGGGCCTGCCGCCGCCTGATACCTTCGTGGCCATCGCGCAGCTCGATGCGCTGGCGGCCGAGATCGCGGCGGCACCGGGCTTTCGTGCCGGCCCGGTCGAACTGGGTGGCGACCCGCCGATCGGCCTGCTGCTCGACGCCTTTCGTGTGCGGTCGCGCCGCGTGCGCACGGCTGCGGGCGCGGCGTCCGCGCCGCCTGCGGCGACACCCGCAGCAGCAGGGACACCCGCCCCAGACGTGCAAGCGGCGGTCATGTCAGGCCCGCGCACGACGGTCGTGGCGTTTCCGCAGACGTGCGGCACGCGAGTCGTCTCGCCGAGTGCGATTGCCCTGGTGGGCGCGCGCGACCTGGTCGTCGATGCGGCAATGACCGAGACCGACCTGGCGGCGGCGCGGGCGCGGTTCCCCGGTCAGGAGGTGCCCGCCGGAAGCATCGCCGCCACCTTCGCGACCGATGCGCTCCAGTTCCAGCTCCAGGTACGGGTGATGTTTGCCGACGCCGCCTGCGCCGCCACACCGGTGCGGGAGTCGGCGCTGGCGTACACCGCAGCGCAGATCGTGGAATCGCCGATGCCGGCGCGTCCCGCCGACGACACCTCAGGGACGCCCTGGGTGGCCGTGCAGGCGATCATCGATCATCAGGGCGCGTTCCAGCAGGTGCGGGCCCTGGGCGGTCCACCGGCACTCGCCCGGCTCGCCGAGGCGACCGTCCGCACGTGGAAGGCGCGCCCGCCGCGCGCCGGCGACGCGCCGATTGCCACGCCCGTCGTCCTGCAGGTGACCTTCACGACGGCGTCCCCGCGCTGATGACCGGGGCCCGCCTCGGCCCACGCCCCAGCCTCGGTCAGCGGCCCGCGAATCGCACGCGCAGACCGGCGTTCACGAGGCGCGGCGTCCCGATCGTGGACGGGTTGGTCTGAACGAAATATTCAGTGTCGAAGACGTTCTGCGCGCCGACGAACACCTCGAACATCCGGCTCAGGCTGCGCGAGGCGCTGACGTCCACCGACGTGAACCCCGGCAGGCCCACGCCGAAGTCGGCGTCGTAGCCGGCCTCGGCCAGCGTGGCGGCCGGGATGAAGTTCACGTTCTGGTCGTCGTTGAACTGCTTGCCCTGGAACTGCACGCTGACGGCCAGGGTCGCAATCTTCGGGTGCGCGAACGACACCTGCACCGAGCCGCGGTGTTCCGGCACCTGCGCCAGGAACCTGCCGACCAGCGCCGCGTTGGCGACGCCGCCGTCGGTCACCTTCGCCTCGTTGTAGAGGTACGCGCCGGCCACCCGCAGTGCCGGCGTGACCCGGTATTCGACATCGGTCTGCACGCCGCGGATGCGCGTCCGGCCCAGGTTCTGCTTCTGCGCCAGCGTCGGCGACAGCGTGACGTTCGACACCGGGTTCTTCACGCGGTTGTCGAACCAGGTGACGCGCGCGGTGAGGTTGCGGGCCGGCGCGATGTTGAGGCCCAGCTCGCCGCCCACCAGGCGCTCCGGTCCAAGGTCGGCGTTGGGCCGGGTGACGACGGCGCCCACCGAGAACTGACGGTAGAGCTCGGTCAGGGTCGGTGCGCGGAAGCCTGAGTTGACCGCGCCCCAGGCGGTGAGACGGTCGGTGAAGTGGTAGAGCGCCGCCACGCGCGGACTGAACACCGTGTCGCTGCGATCGGCGAGGCTGTCGTTGTAGTTGGCGGTGGGGAGGCCGGTGGCGACCGACGTTTCCAGGTTGTGGCCGTCGTAGTTGCGCCAGCGATCGGCACGCGCGCTGAGCGTCAGCACCAGCTTCGAGGTGGGCGTGATGATATCGGAGACGAAGACGCCCATGCTGCGCTGGGTGCCGCCGGAGATCCGACGGAGTGACTTGACCGCCGATTGCGTCACGCCGGTGATGACGGTGGGCACGGCCGCGACGTAGGCGTCCTCTTCGCTGTCGCCGTCGACCCAGCGGTAATCGGTGCCGGCGCTCACGACGTGGGTGGTGCCGAACACCCGGGTCCACTGCACCATGCCGCCGACGCCGTTGGTGGGCACGCGCTGATCGGTGGCCAGCCTGACGACGTTGCGGGTGGTGGAGGCGTTGGTCACGGCCAGGAAGTTGAACTTCGAGCGCTGACGGTCCACGAACACGTGCCCCTGCACGGTGCTGCTGTCGGGGAGCCGGGCCTGCAGTCCGAGGCTGCCGGCCTGCCATTCGGTGCTGTTGATTTCGCCGACCTTGGCGTTGGTGCGGTCTTCGGCGAAGCGGCTGACGCGCAGGAACGTATGCAGCGCATCCGTCGGGTCGAACTCGACCTTGCCGGAGATGTTGGCGAACTCGACATCGGCGTTGTTGTCGATCGGGCCGCGCTCGCGGGCGGCGACGATGGGGAAGCCGTTGGTGTCCAAAGCGCTGGCCTCGATGGCCGCACCCACCTTGCCCCAGCGATCGCTGGCGAACAGGTCCAGCTTGGGGGTGCTGCGCGTGCCGTACTGCGACTGCAGCTGAATCGTGCGCGGCGATGGCCGGTTCGTCACGATGTTGATGACCCCGCCCATGGCGATGTTGCCGTAGAGGCTCGAGGCGGTGTCTTCGGTCATCTCAATCTGATCGACGCTGAGCAGCGGCACCCGCGTCCAGTAGACCCAGCCGCCGAACGGGTCGTTGAACGGCACCCCGTCGAGCAGCACCAGCGTGCGGCTCTGGCCGCTCGGCCCGATGCCGCGCAGCGACACGCCCTGCGTGGTCGGCTGGGCGGCGATGCTGCTGGTGCGGCGGAACAGGCTGAAGCTCGGCACCTGGCGCAGGATGTCGTCAGCGATGACCGCCGGCGACGCCTTGATGGCTTCGCTCGTCACCACGTTTATGCTGGCGGGAATGGTGCCCAGACGCCGCTCCGTGCGCGTGGCCGTGACGACCACCGACTCGAGCACCGAAGCCGGTTCGAGCGTGACGGCCAGCTCGCCGGCGCCGAGCGGGCGCTGGGCGTCGGCGAAACCGGGCGAGCGCACGATCACCACACCCGACGCGGGCGGCGTGGCCACCGTGAAGCGGCCCTCGCCGTCGGTCACGGTGCGCTGTTCGCCGCCCGAAGGGGCCCGCACGACGACCGTGGCGCCGACGACGACCTGACCGTTGGTGTCGGTGACGACACCGGTCAGCGGGGTGACGGCCTGCGCGAGGGCCAGGAGTAGCGCCAACACCATTACGAGCTCCGTTTCTGAGGGTCGGCCGCGCGGCCAGAGCGCCGGCGCGATGCGGACCGCCAGAAGTATAGCGCGCTGTCCCGGGGCTCCGTCCCGGCCGGTCCCCACCGACCGGGCCCGGCCCGAGCCCTTGACGGCGGCCGCGTGGTCGTGTACAAAACCAATTGGTTATGCAACGGACTGGTTATGAACGAGCCGCCGCCGGCCGCCTCGACGCGACGTTTGCGGCGCTGGCCGATCCGACCCGGCGCGCCCTCCTGGCGCGCCTGCTCGACGGCGATGCCACGGTCACCGACCTGGCGGCGCCGTTCGACATGAGCCAGCCGGCGATCTCGAAGCACTTGAAGGTGCTCGAGCGCGCCGGCCTGGTCTCGCGCGCCCGCGACGCGCAACGGCGGCCGGTGAAGGCCGAGCCGAAGCCGCTGGCGGAAGCGGCCGGCTGGCTCGACACCTATCGGCGCACGCTGGAGCGGCGCTTCGAGCGGCTGGATGCGTTGCTCGAGGACCTGCAGGCGAAGCCGCAACCCCGCCGGGCGGCGGCCCGCCGTCCGCGCCGTCCCCGATCCACCTGAGTTGCTGTCCGTTCAGCCCGTCGCAGGAGTCCGCATGCAGCCGATCATTCCGTTTCTCTGGTTCGACGACCGGATCGAAGACGCCGTCTCGTTGTATGTCGCAGTCTTCCCCGACTCGCGGATCGTCCGCACCTCACGCTACGGCGCCGGGGCGCCGCGTCCGGCCGGCACCGTGATGTCGATGACCTTCCACCTGCGCGGCCAGGAATTCATGGCCTTGAACGGCGGCCCGATGTTCCAGTTCACACCCGCCGTGTCGTTCCTGGTGAGATGCGAGACCCAGGCCGAGGTCGACCACTACTGGAACGGCCTGCTGGCGGGCGGCGGGGACGCGCAGCCGTGCGGCTGGCTCAAGGACCGCTTCGGCCTGTCGTGGCAGGTGATTCCAGACGCGCTCGGCCGGGCGCTGGGCGATCCGGATCCGGCGCGGGCCGGGCGGGCCATGCAGGCCATGCTGCAGATGAAGAAGATCGACATCGCCACCCTCGAGCGTGCCGTCGCCGGCGACGCGTCGCTGTAAGGAATCCTCATGTCTGCCGTATCCACGATGACCGTCACCACCCCGTCCGACCGCGAGATCCGTTTCACGCGGACGTTCAAGGCGCCTTGCACCCTCGTCTTCGACACCTTCACCAAGCCCGACCTGCTGGCGCGCTGGATGATCGGTCCCGACGGCTGGACGATGTCGGTCTGCGAGGTCGATCTGCGTCCCGGTGGACGCTTCCGCTACGTCTGGACCAAGCCCGGCGGCAAGGAGATCGGCATGGGCGGTACCTTCGTCGAGGTCACGCCGCCGTCGCGCATCGTGCACGTCGAGGTGTTCGACGAAGACTGGACCGGCGGTGAGACGCGCGTCACGACCGAGCTCACTGAAGCCGCCGGCGTCACGACGATGTCGATGACGGTCGTCTACTCGTCGATGGCGGCCCGTGACGGCGCCCTGCAGTCGGGCATGACCTCTGGCATGGAGATGAGCTACGCACGTCTCGATGAGCTGCTCGCCGCCTCGTAGCGCGCGCCTGTCACCGTTTTGTCTCCTTCGTCGGCCGCCGCCTGGGGCACGGGTAGGTCACACTGTGCGGGCCACCTGCCTGGTAGGAGTCGTATGAGATACGTACGTGGCGTCACGCTGCTGTGTGCCGTCTGGAGTCTGTCGCTCGCCCACGTCGGTGCCCGCGAAGCGGGCGTGAACCTGTCGGGCGCGTGGGAGATGAACCGTGATTTGAGCAGCGCGCCGGGAAGCGGTCCCGTTGGCCCCGACGGTCCCGGGCGTGGCGGCCCGGGCAGGGGCCGCGGTCCTGGCGGCCCTGGCGGCGGTGGGCGCGGTCCGGGCGGGGGCGGGTTCGGCGGCGGCTTTGGCGGTGGCGGTGGACGCCAGCGCGGCGTCCCGCCCGACGGGGCCCCGTCGCGTGAAGACATGGAGGCGCGTCGGGCCCTGGTGCAGGAAGTGCTCACGCTGCCCGCGCGCATGACCATCACGCAGGATGGCGACAAGGTCGTGGTCATCGAACCCGACGGCGTGGTGCGCACCTACGTGGTCAACGGCGCGGCTGAGAAACATCAGCTCACGAACGGCATCATCGAGACGAAGGCGAAGTGGCAGGGCGCGACGCTCCGGATGGAGATTGTGGTCGGCGCCCGGATGAAGCTCGTCCGCACCTTCGAGGTGAGCGACGACCCGCGCCGGCTCGAGGTCACAACTGCCTTCGAGGGCAGCGACAAGGATCAGGGCCAGCGGACGGTCTACGACGAGGCGCCCACGGGGCGGTGACCCCGGCCGGAGTCTCCGGCGCAGGCGCGGCACACACTCTGCATCTCCCGGTCGGATGCGCGTGCGTGCCGGTGTGCTCGTGGTGGCGGCGTTGACCCTGGCAGCCCAGGCCACAGCGGGCGCTGGTTCGTTGCCGGGCCCGGACGTCTGTGCCGTCGCCGACCTGCCCGGCCTGTCGTCGCAGTATTCCCGGGCGCGGCGCGAGGCGCGCGCCGCAGACGGCGCCGTGCGCGCGGGTCTCGATACGGCCCCGGCGGCGGACTTCTGGCGGGTGGCCCGGGCGGTGGTGGGCCCGATCGCCGACGGGATCGCCGCCGCCGCACCGGCCATGGCTGTCGGTGGACCGCCACGCGCGCCCGTGCCGTGTGACCGCGAGGTGCAGGCCCGCGACGGCGCCGCCTGGCAACTCGGACTCGCCGGCTACACGGCCAGAGAGATCGCGGACGTGCTCGAAGGTCACCTGACGCGGGCCGACTTCGACGACGCCCGCGCCCGGCTCATGGCGGGGCACCCGGACGACTCCGTCGCCGCGTTCCTCGAGGCGCGCTGGCGCGAGGCGCCGATCGCGGCGCCACCGGTCGCGCCTGTCGAGGCTCCCGTGGCGAGGCGGGCCCGGCCGGTGTCCGACGCCCTCGATGTCACCCTCACGGCCTTCGCGCGACAGCACCGTGTGCCGGCCGACCTGGTGCGCGCGGTCGTCGCCGCCGAGTCGGCGGGGAATCCGCGTGCGGTGTCGCCGGCCGGGGCCATTGGCCTGATGCAGCTCATGCCGGGCACGGCCGCCCTGCTGGGCGTCGATCCGTGGCAGCCGCGGGAGAACCTGCGGGGCGGCATCAGCTACCTCGGCAGCCTGCTGCGCGCCTTCGACGGCAACGCCCGCCTGGCGCTCATCGCCTACAACGCCGGGCCCCAGCACGCCCGTGAAGTGCGCGCCGGCCGCGCCGTGGCCTACCGCGAGACGCGTCAGTACCTGGCCGCCATCGGCGCGCGCTATCCGCTGCCCTGAGCGCGACGGCGCGTCACTCGAGCATCAGCGGCGTGGCCGGCTCGGTATCGACCTCGGCCAGTGCCGGGTTGGCGTTCAGCACCCGCGCGCAGGCGTTCCAGCGCAGCCGCGCGTCGTCGTTGCCGGCTGGCCGGATCGCTTCGGCGGCCTCGAAGTGTTCCATCGCGTCGCGAATCAAGTGGCCGGCCGTACGCGCGCGCCCGGGGCTGTGCCCATCGAGCAGCGCCCGCGCCCGCCGCTCGGCCACCAGGCCGCTGTAGTAGGCACGTTCGTAGGCCGAGTCGAGCGAGGCGACCAGGGTTCGCGCCCGCGCCACCGAGCCGGCGTCGTCGCGCCCGAAGCGGTCGGTGAGGGCCAGCAGCAGCGTCACCACGGCTTCGCGCCGGCCGGGCTCGGCCGCGAGGATGTCGAGACAGATGCTCTCGGCCTGATCGGGCTCGTTCAGCAGGCGATAGCGCTCGGCCTTGGCGAGCGCCGCGGGCACGGCGTCGGCGGACAGGGGCTTTAGCGGGATCATCGCGGCCTCCTACCTGAACATGCGCAGCAGCCGGGTCACCGGATCGTAGAAGCGGTCCACCACCCGCTCCTTGAGCGGAATGATGGCGTTGTCGGTGATGTGGATGTGCTCCGGACACACCGTCGTGCAGCACTTGGTGATGTTGCAGTAGCCGATGCCGTGGTGGTCCTTCAGCTCGGCGAGGCGGTCATCGGCGTCGAGCGGATGCATCTCGAGCGCGGCCGTGTAGGTCAGGAAGCGCGGCCCGATGAACGACTCGTGCTTGTCGTGGTCGCGCAGCACGTGACAGACGTCCTGACACAGGAAACACTCGATGCACTTGCGGAACTCCTGCACGCGGTCGGCGTCGCGCTGCGACATCCGCCAGGTGCCGTCGGCAGCATCGGGCGCGCGCGGCCGGAACTTCCGGATCCCCTTTTTCACCTCGAAGTTCCACGACACGTCGGTCACGAGATCGCGGATGTTCGGGAAGGTGCGCATCGGCTCGACGGTGACCGGGGCGGTCAGATCGAGCGTGTTGAGGCGCGTCATGCACATCAGCTTCGGACGGCCGTTGATCTCGGCCGAACACGACCCGCACTTGCCGGCCTTGCAGTTCCAGCGGCAGGCCAGATCCGGCGCCTGGTCGGCCTGCACCTGGTGGACCGCATCGAGCACGACCATGCCCTCGGACACATCGGTCGCGTAGTCCACGAACGTGCCGGCCTCGCCGGCCTTGCTGCGCCAGATACGAAACGTCGCCTGCATCGTGTTGTGTCCCTGGGGACTGTCCCCATTCTGGTCAGGGCCAGACTAGGTGAAATAGCTGTGGTGTTCCGAAAACTAGTCTGGTCCTGCCCAGAATGGGCCGCCTTGAGACGCGTTAGCGTCTCACCCGTTATGTTCTCCCATTCGTCCGCCTTGAGCTTCCGCTGCCACACGAAGTGGCCACGCACCGGCGCCGCGGGCTTGTCCAC
>JANNIB010000493.1:0-2644 GCA_031404695.1 Acidobacteriota bacterium | reverse complement strand
GAGCAACGGGCGGGCCCCCGCTGCATCGGCCGCTCAAGCCCACCGTGATCGCATCACCACCCATGCAGGGTGACGCCGTTGGTGCATTCGTGGGTGGCTGCGCCCGTCGACAACGAGTTCGTTGACCAAGATCTCGATGGCGCCAGTGCTACCGACTTGTCGCTCTCAATATCGGCCAAGCCGATGCCATCGGCGTCTCGTCGGAGCGTGGCAGCAAGCAGCTTGCGCTGCTCCCCACAGAATCCACGGCTTTTCCGCCCCACGGGCTGTTGGGAAACCACCGCCGGCCCCATCGCCGATAAAGCAGTTCAGGACATTGAAAGCGGCCACGTGCAGACCACCTCGGCCTACGCGATTCATGCAGGGGCGCCGAAGCGCCCCTGCTCCTGTCACCGCGTGCGACGACGAGCGGCGCCCAGCCCGAGCAGCGCCAAGCCGACGAGGGCCAGGGTGGCAGGTTCGGGCACGACTGTGGCAACCGGCGGACCCTGTTCCGTGAAGGAGCAGTTCACCGAGAATCCCGGTCCGCCGGACTGGTTGCAGTTGAGCAGCATGACGTCAACGGCAGAGAAGCCATTGGGGCCCGTAATCGTTCCTGTGAAGGTCAAAGCCAAGAAGTCGGGAGCAACGCTCTCCGCGAAGACGGACGTGAACATGGCCTCGTAGAAGCCCTGTGAGCCAGCGGCGCCGCCAGTGCCGGTGGTGAACGTCTTGGAGAAGTCAAAGGCGGTCGTCGAGCCGATGCTGTACTCAAAGACCGATTCGGACAGGAAGACGGCCATCCCAAGAAACGCACCGGAGTCGTCCGCGAACAGGCCTGAATTACCCACGGTGTTCGTCTCGAATGTCGCAGTGCCGAAATCCAGCGATGTCGAAGCTCCGAGCGTGGCACCCGAGTAGCTAAAGGTTCCGAGGGGAACGAAGCCAAAGTTCACCTGCGTGGCGGCAGCGTGCGCCGCCCCAGCAGATACGAGAGCAGCCGCGGCGGCTGCGTACAGGAGGGTTCTCTTCATCGCAGATTCCTTCAAAAAAAATTTGATCAAAGCGTTCGATGCCTGCCTGGAAAAATTAAGCACGCCGGACCATCAACTGCAAGCAAGTCCGATGCCGAATTAGAATTTTCTTTACGAACAACGACTTAGCGCCAGCCTGCGCAAGTCGACTCAAACAGTTGTCAAATTAGCCGACAAAGCAAAGAACTTTCATTCTCTCAGTGCGGCCGAAAATGCTCAAAAACAAGGGTCTCAATCATCCATCTGTCTGTGCGCCACACCACAGAGACAAAGTGCGTGGCATCGCCCGTCGGCCTTTGCGCCGCGGCAATCACTGCGGACAACTTCAGGGTGTTTGGAAACGCCAGCCGTGACCTTCACAGCGGCCTTCGTGGCCATCGGCCGCGTGGGTGCGACGGACGTACGGTGGACAAGACTCGCACCGGATTGGGCGCGGCCTGCGAGCTGGACTGGTGCTGCGAAAAGCGAACCCGCTCTGTCGCAGTTCCATAGCGCCGCAGCAGGGACAGCTTTGTACGCCAGCCGGCGATCGGTGCGACGTGCGGTGCCTATCGATGTACCGCTTGCGCCTTCGCGTCATCGTCAACACGAGGTCGACATCGGCAAAGCGGCGTTGTTCGGTCTGGTGTCTGCCGCTATGAGCCACGAAGGCGCGTGCCCCCGGCGTTGAACCAATCCAAGTCTTTCCGCCAGCGCAAGTGCACGATCACGCTTTTGAGAATCGTGTACTCGATGGCACGAGGTCAACAAGGAAAAAAGAAACCCAGCCCACCAATTGCGGGCGCGGTTGAATTCATTGCAGAGTCATGTGCGTGTTGTGAACGTGCCCTTCATTACCAAAACTGATGGCTCCATTCGCGAAAACAGAACTCCACTTCGAGTCGGCATTCAATGGGACGCGATTGGTTCGAAACGATGCGCACCCTAGCTAACTCAAGGAGCGGCCTGAGCCGAGTTGGGTGGACTGGAACGCTCGGGCCTGGATCATGCCGGGCCGACCTGCCGTGCTCTGTTCGGTGACACACAGAGCAGCCACGCAGTCCACCAGCGCCGCATCTGCGCCATGCGACGGGCACCGCAGGACGCCCAGAGCCCGCGCCACTCGCAGCTGAAGGCGACCACCTGATCATGGGCCGCAGTCGCCGCAGCGCAGCCGCCGTGGGCCGTGGGCCAGGTTGCCGCACTCCAGGTAGGTGTCGAACTCGTCCTCGATGGGTGGCGGCAGTTCACCGCCGGTGCAGGCTTCGGTGTGCTCGATGACGCTGGACGCGTGCTGCTGCACCGGGCGGTGCAGCTCGGACGCCCGTCAGCGTCGGGGGGGGGCGAGATCAAGCCAGCGGAAGTCTCTTCAGGGCCGTCCAGCACCAGCCGTGCGCGCGACCTCGCCGCGAGACAGCTGAGAGCCACGTCGACTGGCCCAACGCCCGCCCTTCGGGCTGCCCGTGATCGACCAGCAGCGGCAGCTGCCCAACCTTGTCGCCCAGGCGGTCGGACCGGGGCGGAAGACGCCGAGCTGCGCGACCGGTGCGACGCCAGCGATGAACGGCACCAAGGGCAGCCCGCCGCCGTTCCAGGTCAGTCAGCCCGCCACGCAGCCGCAGCGTGACGTGCTCCGATCACTCCACGGTGAC
>JANNIB010000492.1:0-9956 GCA_031404695.1 Acidobacteriota bacterium | reverse complement strand
AGGCGCACGCCCAGACGCTGACCACGATGCCGGGGGTGAGTGACATCGTGGCCAGCGCCATCGTGGCGGAGATCGGCGGCCACACCCGCCGCCATGCGCTCGGCCAGCATCTGGGTCTTGCCGGAGCCCGCGCCGGCTTCCACCAGCAGGTTCTCGAGCAGCGCCTCGCGGATCGTGTCGCGCGAGCCCTCGTCGATGGCGCGCGAGCTACTCATGGGCGGCCAGCCTTCGCACCGCATCCACCCGCGGGTCGTGGCGTTTTGCCTCGGCCTGCAGGTTGGTGTGCTCGCCGCAGGCGGCGGCGTAGTCGCAGAAGCGGCAGGTGCCGGCATCCGCCGTGCGGATGAAGTGACCGGACGTGATCACCTCGCGCAGGTCGCTCAGCACCGTCGCCAGCGCGCGCGCGGTGGGCGCGGGAATCGGGACGCGCTCCTGTCGGCCCCTGTGGCTCGAGAAGTAGTAGACGCCGCGCTCCACCTTGGGCTGCGTCGTGCGTACCTTGAGCAGCTCCGCCGCGGCCAGGCCGTAGAGCGCATGCTGCAGACGGCTGCCGCCGGCGAACGCTCCCTTCCACGCGTCTGCCCAGTAGCCGCCGGTCTTGTAGTCCACCACCTCGAAGGTGGCCGGGCCGGTCCGGTTGATGCGGTCGATGCGTCCGGCGATGCGCAGCGTGAGGCCACCGCCCAGGCTGACCTCCACCGGCGCCTCGCGGGCCAGCGGCTCGGTGTCGCCGTCCAGCGGACGCCCGAACGACACCTCGAGGCCCACCGCGGTGGCGCTCGTCGGGTCTGCCTCGGCCTCGACAAACAGCTCCACATCCGCCAGGAACTCGCGGCTCTCGCGTTCGAGCACCTCCTGGGTGGCGGCCGGCATTGCCAGGTGGATCTGGTCGAGGCGCGCGCTGGCCAGCTCGCGCATCCACGCGGCGTCTGCGGCGTGAACACGGCGTCCTTCGTCGCGAACGCGTCGGAGCAGGGTGGCGTAGAGGTCGTGCAGCTCGGAGCCGCGGGTGAGCGGGTCGAGCCACACGTCTTTGTCGCGCTCCCGTTCGCCGGGCGGGCGCACGCCGAGGCCGCGCTTGAGGAAGAAACGGAAGGCGCAGCCGGCGGCGCGTTCCAGCTCGGTCACGGAGTAGATGTTGCCGGTCGCGCACGGATCGAGCACGGGGCCCGCCTCGGGCACGTAGCCGTCGTAGTCGCTGAACTGCTCCGCTGCCCGCTCGGCGTCGGCCTGGCGGCCGTGGGCAGTTGCGGGGAAGGCCGGCGCCAGCGTGGCCGCGCCGTCTGCACCCGTGCCGACGACGCCGCGCAGCCACCAACCGGTGGACGACATCGCCCCCTCGCGCGTCTCGGGCACGGCCGAGCGCGGTTCGCCGAGGGCGGCCTTCATCTGCTGATACGACAGCGCGGCATTGGCCTGTTGCAGGCGATAGGCCTGCAGCAGCAGCCACGAAGCGTAGGTGTCACGGTATTCGCGGGTATCGCAGCACGAGTAGCTGAGCGTGACGCTGGCGCCGCTGGCGGCGAGCCGGCTCAGCACCGCGAACACGGCTTCGTCCACGCGATCGGCCGACAGGCGCAGGTGCGGGAAGATGGCCGCGCGCTCGGCATCGAGCAGGACGGCGTCTTCGGTGGACGACGAGAACACGCGGCCCTCTTCGAGCCCGACCACGAACAGGTGCGGACGTCCGGCGTAGCCCGCGTGCGCGAGCGTGGAGGCGAAGAGATGCCCCGGCCGCGGACGCTCGGGCGCCACCGTGAGCGACTGCACACGTTCGCGGATGAAGCGCAGCGCCTGCGGGAGGCCGCACGCGAAGCCACCCAGCGCCCGCAGTTCGCCCACGTGGTCGTGCAGCGCGGCGGCGGCGCGTTCGTCGAGCGCGCTGGCGCGCGAGGCGCTGTGGTCGAGGAAGTCGAGCACGCCGGTCACGACCTCCTGCAACGGCACGGAGCCGTCGGGCCCAGGCAGCGGCACCGCGGTGATGAGGCGGGTAATCCAGGTGCGTACCTGCAGCACGCGAGTGGCCTTGTCGTGTGCGTCCTTGCGGTCCGCGTCGTCTTCGTCCGGATCGTTGGCGCGCGCGAGGTAGCTCGTGTGCAGCCGTCCAAGGGCCAGGTCGTAGGTGGCGCGTCCCCAGCCGGCTTCGGCGCGGGCCAGCACGCGGGCAGCCTGGCCGGCCGAAAAGCCGTCGGTATCGCTGACGCGCACATCGCCGGATTGCAGGAGCCGGCGCAGGTGTCCGGCGGCGAAGTCTGTCTCGATCCAATCGCACACACCGAGCAGCGCGCGACCCGGCCGGGTGAAGGTGGCCGGGATGCCGGCGCCGAGCGTGACCGGCCAGGCGTGGCGAAGCGCTTTCTCCCACACCAGCGCGAGATGCGTCTCAGACGCGCAGGCGACCTCCACCTGGTCGAGCGCGGCGCCGGTGGCGAGGATGCGGCGAAAGACTTCCTCGACCTCTGCGTCGCGTCCACCGGCGTGGAACAAGTGGATGGCCGGCGCCGGCGCATTGGTGGTGGTGACTGGCGCGCCCGTGGTGGCGGCGGGCGTGGTGACCGCGCGTGTGGCGGGCGCGGGCGTGGCAGCCGCGGGCGTCATCAGGAACGCCAGCGGGTTCGTGCGCGGCTCGGGCGCCAGGCGCGTCACGGCGGTGGACGCGAGTCGCCGAGGCACGGTGACGCCGGGCAGCGCCAGCGTGCGAGGCGCAATCCGCTCGCCGGGCAGGCGGTCGAACAGCGCGCGCTGCAGTGGCGTCCAGTGCGCATCCGGCAGCTCGGTCCAGCAGTCCCCGGGCTGGATCGGGCACCAGTCGGGATGCCGCACCGCTTCCTCGTAGACCGTGGCCATGTCGGCACGCTGGCGGTCGTGCAGGAAGCGCTCGTAGGCGGTGAGCAGCGCCACCAGCTCCGCGTGCTTCGCCGGTGACGAGAACGCGGTGGGCGTGAGCTGATCGGCGCGGATGCCCGCCATCCGCAGCTCGCGCACCGTGGTCCACAGCGCCTGCGCCAGTGTGGGGTGCTCGGCCAGGGGACGGAAGTAGCCGCCGTCAGGCGGCAGGTCGAGCAGCAGGCGCATCATCAGCGCCGGGCCGAGTTCCTCCTCGGACGGATCGATGGCGCAATCGACCAGGAACGGCGCACCCATGCGGAGGGCGATGTCGAGTGGCGTGACGAAGCGCAGGTTGGCCCAGTTGGTGCCCTCGAGCGCGAGCCGATCGCCGAGGGTGCGACCAAGCGCGTGCGTGGGCACGAACACCCACTTCGAGCGTGTGGGGTGCGCCACCGAGAGCTGGCGCAACTGTTCTACGAACGGGTCCATGGCACTCCGAGGGGGCGGGTGGTCTGGAGAAGTGGACGGTAGCACGGATGATTCGGTGGCTGACCTGTTACGCACCATTGCACTGGGGAAGCCTATCTGCCGTCTGCGACAGATCAGGTCCTACGCCCGATGTTCGCTGACGTCATCCACCATGCTTGAGGCGGTTGGCGCAACGGACACTGCCTCGCGGCGGCTCCTCACTGACCTCGCGCTGTAGAGGTGCCACTCGCGCAAGGCCACGCCCACGAAGGTGGTTCGCGAAGTGGCGGCTGACGTGCGTCGCGACCGACGCGGCACAGCGCTGCGCGCGTCCGGCCCCGTCGCACCGTCGCGCCACCCCTACCCAGCACCGGGGCCCTGCCTCAGTCCTGGAATCGGCTATTCTGGCGTCATGGCTGCGAACGTCAGCATCGACATCGACCGGCACACCGCCGACGTGCTTCAGGCGCGGGCCGCGGAACTCGGCGTGACGGTTCCGCAGCTGGTCGCTGAACTGGCGGCGCTCGACAGCACGTCGCGTGACGCGGACGCCGACGAAATCGCCGAACTCGACCGCCGCGCGGCCGCGGCCACGCCGGGCTCGCGGGTTCCCCAGGAACGCGTGGTGCAGTGGCTCCGGACGTGGGGCACGCCCGGGTTCCGACCGTGGCAGGACCAGTAGAGGTCGATTGGTCGATTGACGCGCTTGCGGATATTGACCGCTTCGCCGCTTTCCTGCACGACCAATTCCCTGAACTCGCAGCCCGCATTGCGGGCGAGCTGATAACGCGAACTGACGTGCTCCGGCGCCATCCGCAGCTGGGACGCCCGCTCGGCAATCGCCACGAGTACCGCGAGATCGTGCTGACGGTACTCGGCGGAACGTACGCACTCCAGTACCGCTACGACGGCAGCTCGGTGCTGATGCTGCGCGTTTTTCACGGCCGCGAGCGACGGTAGTCAGGGACAGGCGAACAAGGATGGACCGGAACGCGCCGCGAAGCGGCCGCGTTCAGCTCGTGCGGGGAACCTCAGCGTGGGCGAACGCCGCCAGCAGATCGACGAAGTCCAGCGGCAGGTTCGGCGGGTGCTGGTCCATACCATTCCATCGCGAGAGCGAAGACCGCGCCGAGGCGCTCGCCGCCCGGCACCTGCTGCCAAAACACCACGTCCTGCGCCGCGGCGTCCGCAAAGGATGCCCGACCGCCGCTCCATCGAGAACGACGCTCTTCCGCTCGCGCCACGGCACTGCGCTCGGCAGGTGACATCCCTGTCATTCTAGCCTCTTGGGCTCACCATACGCGGTCGACGTGCGGCCCGAGCGCATCCACCAGCTGGGCCCACGTCTGGTCGTCGCGGTTGGCGGTCATCGGCGTGCCTTCTCGTGCAGGGCGCCCGTCGTGTATCGCCGTGGGCTGGGATTCGGCTACCGCAGCCACCCCTTGATCGCGAAGATGTAGAGCGCTAGCGGGTCGCCTGCCTGCCGCCCGCTGCCAAGCCCGAGCCTCACGCTGATGGTCGGCCGCAACGGCCCGGGCATCCGGCTATGCCGAGGGCACTACTTCGGAAACCAGAGGCTCACGGTTCCGGGCGCGTCGGGGTCGTTCAACACCTCGTGGGGTGTCGGTCGGTACACCTTGGCGATGTAGGGCCGTTTCCGCCCGGCAGCAAACGCCTCGACGCGCGCGGCGGTCCTGACGAAACTGCGGGCAAGTTCCGGGTACGGGGCCTCGCCAACGATCACGAACAGTGCCACACGATGCCGCACAACCGCGGCCAACTCATTGGGCTTGTAGCGAATCCGGCCGTCGTGGGTCAGGGCCAGCCACCCTCGACCGCCGATGACCGTGAGCCACTCCTCGTCGGTGGCGTTCGGCGCGAAGTGATCGGCGTGGCGTTCAACGGTGAGACCGGCGTCCTTCAGAATCGCCGGGAACTGCTTGCCCAGATCGCGATCCGTGAAGAACGTCGGGCTCACGCAGCGCGCTCGTACACCGCGGCCTGCTCGATGTCAGTGGTCGTGAGGTCGTAGTCGGCTGCCAGATCCGCCACACTCTCGCCGGCGTCGAGGCGACTCGCAATCGTCAGCGTTGAGACGCCGGATCGCTGCAGCACGGGACGCCCGAATGCCACGTGGGGATCGATGGCGATCGGCCGTTCATCCGTGCCGTCGAGGGACGCGACGAACGGGAAGAGCCTGAGCGGCATCCTGTCGGCGTCCCATTCCACGCGACGGAGTTGGCGCTCGAGCATCTTTCGCATGGCCAGCTGCCCGGATGCGGAAAGGTCGATCAGCTTCCCATATCGCTCGATGAGCACGCTGCCGGCATGCGTCAGCAAGTCTTGTCGCAGCAACAGCCGCTCGATGTCCAGTTCCGTCTCGGCGTACTTCAGTGCGCGGCGGAGCTTGTCGACGGGCACACCATGCTCGGTGCGGAGCGCGTGAAGGACGTGCGCCTCCACGAGATCCCAGAACGACAACACGAGCGGGTGTTTCTGCGCGGGTCGGATCAGTGGGGTGAAGGTGCGCGTGCCACCCCCGGCTGGATATGGGCGTCCCACCACCCACGAGCGGAGGGTGCCCGGAGCCAGGCGCAGATACCGCGCCGCCTCGGCCAGCGTATAGGCCGGATGGTTTCTTGGATCGACGTTCGCTGGTGCACTCCTTCGGCGGGCTTCCACGTGACCATGCTAGCACCGGCCCGCCCGCGCGACGCGACGATGCCGCGTCGCTGCATCCTGCACCCTTCGCGAGCGAATCGCTTGCGTGCCGGCCTGCTGTCGGGCTGTCATGGCTGCGAACGTGAGCATCGACATCGACCGGCACACCGCCGACGTGCTCCAGGTGCGGGCGGCGGAACTCGGCGTGACGGTTCCGCAGCTGATCGCTGAGCTGGCGGCACTCGACGGCACCTCGCGTGACGCGGACGCCGACGAAATCGCCGACCTCGATCGCCCCGCGGCCGAGGCCACACCGGGCTCGCGGGTGCCACAGGCACACGTGGTGCAGTGGCTCCGGACGTGGGGCCCGCCCGGTTTCCGCGTTCAGCTCCTGCGGGGCCTTGGCGGCAGCGGCACGTCGACTTCGGCGTAGCTGCCGGCGGTCGCGGAAGAGACGGCGGCGGCAATACGGGCCGCTTGCTGCCGCACCAGCGACCACTTCGTGCTGCCCGTCAGCACGACGAGAGCGGCAGCGCCTGGGCCAGACCCTTCGGCGTGCCGTGGCCAAACAGCACGAGCACTGGCGGGGGCGGCGGTACGAAGGCTCTCAGCCACGAACTCGAGGACAGCCGCAACCTGGTCGCGCGACACCTCGAACTGCTCCATGACTTCGTCGACGCTGAGGTCTTCGAGGTTTTCGATGACGGTGGCGACGGGCAGACGGGTACCCTTGAATACCCACGCGCCGCCGACCCGGTCGGGCACACTCTCCACTGCGGGGCATTGGGACCAGTCAAGCGCGGCCATAGGGCGACCTTCTATGCCTTCAGTTTAGGGGATGTCGTTCTGGCGGTCACGCGCTTTCAGGCACCCGCCGAAACCGGCGCGCCGAGGACACCGGATCTACAGGTCGTACCTCCACCGGCGACCAACACCCCTCGCTCGGAGCTGTGCTGGAGGCGCCTGTGTATCATGGCGCTGCCACGCTGTCCGCATGAGGTAGTCGCAGTGAGCGTCAAGCGTACGACCAAGCAATCCAACGCCGGCCCTGGCCGAGGTCGAGCCAGCCTGGCCCGGCTGCGACGGGTCTCCGAGGCAACGCTTCAACGCACGTCGCCCCGGGAACTGCGTGGCCTGCCCGACGACTTCTGGGCCTCGGCGCAGATCGTCGAGCCAGTTGCGAAGCAGCCCATTTCTCTACGAGTCGACGCCGATGTCCTCGACTGGTTCAAGGCCCAGGGGCCGAGATACCAGTCGCGCATCAACGCGGTGCTTCGCTCGTTCATGACGCAGGCCAGCACGACCGGGCGCCGGAAGGCGCGCTGACGTCCGAATGCAGCCGACGCGCCGTGTGAGGCTTGTTGGCGCGCGGCTGATTCGGCGTCGTTATGCCGCGACTTCGACCGTGGCGTAGAAGTCGATGGCTCGCGTATCTCGTCGCGGCGTGATCGAGCGATGTTCGCCCAAGGCGCCGCTCACGGTGACGCGACCAGGCTTCGTTGGCCATCCAAGACGCGTCCAAGGCCTTCGCGGCACACCTCCAGCACCCCCTCCGGTGTCAGACCCCTGCCGGGTGCCATGGTCACCGCATGCCGGATTGCGTCCGTCACATCCGTGAACAGCCGGTCGCGGTGGCGTCGAACTTGTGCGGCGGTGCGCGAGCCGATCACGGCGGTGACGTCGTTGATCCAGACGTCGTGGAGTTCTGTGAGAGAACGGCCGAAGAGCGCCAACGTGTCGTGAATGTAGAGGATGTCCTTCGCGCGCTCGCCCGGCTTTCGCCCGGCGCTGATCAACAGCTTCTGGGCAAGATAGCTGACCGGATTCGCGATCAGCACGCTGCATGGTGCCGCTCTCGGCTGGAGCTTCACGGTCCACGGCGAGATCAGGAGCATATCGAGGTGGCGGAGCTTCTGCGCGGACACTCCGACGATCGGCGTCGTCACGTCCCGTTCACCGGCCCGCGTGAACTCCCCGCCGACGAGCGGCGTCAGGAACTCCACATAGAAACCCACGTCGTTGCCGGCCAGATGGTAGTGGGTCACAGGCGGCCGGTCGTCGCCCAGAAATTCTTCACGGAAGCCGTGTGCCAGCAGTCGTTCGCGCAGGCTCTGCTCGCCCGGGCGGATGCCAGGCGCCACGGCGATATCCATGTCGCGCGTGGTCAATGGCGCATACGACAGGGGCTGCGCCAGAGGGTGGTGTCGAAACAGGCGGTGGGCCCATCCGCCGACAATGACGACGCGGTCGATGTATGGACCGAGCGCATCCACCAGCCGGGCCAACGTCTCGTCGTCGCGGTCGGCGGTCATAGGCGTGCCTTCTCCAGCAGGGGTCGGAGCACGCGCCGGTAGATCAGGTCGGCCTGTTCGGCGCCACGGGCCGGGTAGGCGCTTGCATCCAGCCAGACCTGCACGGCATCAGACACCGGAACGCCGTTGCGGCGCACCGCCGCCCGGAACACGGATTCTCTCGCGGCCGGCACCCTGACGTAGACGTCCGGCACGTCGCCAGGAGCCTCGAGCGACAGGCCAAGGCGGTCGAGGACGCCGGGCTCGAGCCGTTCAAGGTAGACGAGGGGCGCGACGCCATGCACGAACCCGAGGCCGAGTGCGTCGGCCGCCGCGAAGAGACCAAGGCAGCAAGGCACGTTGGCGCGCAGGGCGTCGTGAAGCTGGCGAGCCGGATCCCCCCGGAGGATCCAACGAAGAGGGATGTCGCGTGCGGGCCGCGAACTCTCCGCCTGCCAGCGCCGGAGCAGATCGTCGAGCCGGACCAGACTGAGAATGGAACTCGATTCGTCGAGAAACCCGTCCAGGCGAAGCTGCCGCACGAACCGGAAGGCACTCATCAAGGAGACGTTCGCCGCGGCAGCCAGCTGTGACGCGTTCCGATACTCGCCGCGGGGAGCATGGAGCAGGTCGGGCGCAATTTTCGGGGCCAGCAGCACCTTGAGCATCCACTGATTCAGGTCCGAGAACAGGTGCGACGCCGCACCTTCCCTGGCGCGAACCCGCAGTCGCCGCTCGGCTCGCCCCCGCGGCGCGTTCATCGAGGGGTCGAGCCCGGGCCCACGAAACCACTGAAACCCTTCCATGTCGACCAGGCCCACGGCGGCGTCTGGCGCGTACTGTTGGACGAACCGCTCCAGGTCGCCGACCAGGGCCTCGCTCACCCGCTCAGCGCCGACAATCGCCAGCGGCGCGACGGATGCGGGGCTCCGTGCAGCGAACGCCCGGGCCTGCAGGATGGCCTGCGCCAGGAGCGGCAGCAGGCGGTCACGCCGACCTTCAGGTGCGCTCTTCACCTCGATGGCGTACGAGTGCCCTCCGCGCTGCGCCAGCAGGTCGGGCCGAAGGTCGCCGCCCGCCGGCGGCCGCTTGACCTTCCAGCCAGCCCGGCGGAGCAGGTCAACGACCCGCTGTTCAAGGCGTTCACCCCGGGATGCACTCATGTCGGACCGCCTCCTCTGCGTCGCATGATCTTGGTTATTACCATGACCATGTTAATTAACACGTCCATGGTAATTGGTTCCGGCCATTCGCGTCAACCGCCCCACGCTGACACTGCGTGATCTACCGCGCTGGAAGGGCCGCTCGAAGGCGTGGGGTTTGGGCTGGCGCAACCTGCATCAGCCGGATGCCACTGCCGTGTCGGCCGATCTGCTGGTGGAAGGGCGCGGGCCGCTCAGCGTGCATCGCGCGTGGCCCGCCGGGGCAGACGTTGCTGCCGGCGCGTCGATGGTGAAGGCGAAAGGCAAGTCTGAGACGCCGCTGTCGTCGCTGGGCTGGACGCAGGCGCTCACCACCTTCCGGCCGTTCCTCTCCTACAACGAGCTGGGCTCGATGCTCGATGAGGGCCCGTCGAAGCTCTACGACGCGCTCAGCACCGTGCTGGGGCTCGACGAGTTCGTCGAGGTGCAAGACCGCCTGGTGGCCGCGCGCAAGTCGCTCGACGAGCTGCTGAAGAGCACCAAGGGCTCGGCCACGGCGCTGGCG
>JANNIB010000491.1:0-8995 GCA_031404695.1 Acidobacteriota bacterium | reverse complement strand
GATGGACCTGCTGGCCAAGGACGGCATCGCGCTCGACTACCTGCGCGTGCGCGGCTTCCCGTTCAGCGACGACGTGCGCGCGTTCCTCGACGGGCACGATGTGAACTTCGTGGTGGAGCAGAACCGCGACGGGCAATTGCGGAACCTGCTGGTGCTCGACACCGGCGTGTCGATGGACCGGCTCGAGTCGGTGCGCTACTACGCCGGGTTCCCGATGAGTGCCCATCACGTGATCTCGGGCGTGAAGGCGAAGCTGGAGAAGGCGGCATGACCTACATCGCAAAGCCCAAGGCGCACCACCCGTCGCTGAAGAAGAACGCGATCGGGCTGACGCGCCGCGACTACGAAGGCGCGATGACCACGCTCTGTGCCGGCTGTGGCCACGACTCGATCACCGCCGCCATCATCCAGGCCTTCTGGGAACTCGACATCGCGCCGCACACGGTGGCGAAGCTGTCGGGCATCGGCTGCTCGTCGAAGACACCGGCCTACTTCCTGAAGGAAGCGCATGGCTTCAACAGCGTGCACGGCCGGATGCCGGCGATTGCGACCGGCGCCGGCGCCGCCAACCAGACGCTGACGATGATCGGCGTGTCGGGCGACGGCGACTCGCTGTCGATCGGCCTCGGCCAGCTGTGCCACGCCATCCGCCGCAACGTGAACATGCTCTACGTGCTCGAGAACAACGGCGTCTACGGCCTCACCAAGGGCCAGTTCTCGGCCTCGGCCGATCCCGGCTCGACCAGCAAGAAGGGCGACGCCAACACCATGGAAGCGATCGACAGCGTGCTGCTGGCGATGACGCTCGGCGCCACGTTCGTGGCCCGGAGCTTCTCGGGCGACAAGGCGCAACAGGTGCCCCTGCTCAAGGCCGGCCTCGCGCACAAGGGCTTTGCCTTCATCGACGTCATCTCGCCGTGCGTCACCTTCAACGATCACGAAGGCTCGACCAAGAGCTACGCCTACACCCGCGAACACCAGGTGGAAGTCGTGCAGGCCGACTTCGTGCCGTTTCGCGACGAGATCACCGCCGAACAGGTGCCTGGCAGTGCGCAGAGCGTGATGATGCACGACGGCAGCTGGGTGACGTTCCGGAGCGTCGCGGAGAACTACGACGCCACCGATCGCGACCGCGCCTACAACTTCATCCGCGAGCGCCAGAAGGAGCACGAAGTGCTCACCGGGCTGCTCTACATCTCGCCCGACTCGCGCGACATGGCTGATCAGAACGACATCATTCCCGGGCCGCTCACGAACCTGCCGTTCGAGACGCTGTGCCCGGGGAGCGCCGAGCTCGACAAGCTGATGACGCGCTTCAGATAGCGGGCCTCGTTGAACGGCGCGTGCTTGAACCGGCTGACGAGCTGGCGGGGTACCTCGAACACTGCGGTGCGTGCTCAGTCTCGGCGTGCTGGCCATCAGTCCCGTCAACAGGAGACACCACGCCCTCACAGGCGCGACGCAGGTCTACCGGCAGACGAAGTTCGATTCGTCGTCGGTGCTGCCGGTGCCCGTATAGGCCGCCCTCTGCGGATACACGCACAACGGGCGGCTGCGGGTCACCGTTCCGTCAACGACCCTCCGCGCGACGACGCGATCGGGGGCTTTGCCGTGCTCAACCCAGTCGGCGATCACGGCCGGCCAGTCCACCGTGTCTGGCCCGGGGCCGCCATTGCAGTGCAGCACGCCTGGCAGCATGAAGGTGCGGAGGTAGTCGCTGGCGGAGGCGTCGCGCGCGAACACCTGGTCGCGGTATTTGATGCTCGCCAGCGGCGTCAGCGCCGGGTCGGCCCAGCCGTGCCATAGCACCAGCTTGCCGCCGCGTGCCGTGAACGCGGAGAGATCCGGGTTCGTGGCGTTGAGGAACGTGGCCGCCAGCGCTGTGTCCTTCCTCCAGTTCGACAGGTCGTAGGTGATGTAGTCCCACGTCGGATCGTTGAAGACCAGGTACTTCATGATGCCGTTGCCGAACGCGAAGCGCAGGCTCGGCTCTTGCTGCCCGGGCGGTTGGGGCGCGCCGCCGACGATCCATGCTGCCCATCCGCCACGCTGTCCTTCGCCGCCGAAGGGCTGCCCCGGGTGGATCTCGCCGTCGCGATTCGTGGTGGCTGCATAGAGTGCCCTGAGCGTCGCCTTCTTCGCATCGCTGAGTGGCAGCGTGTCGACATCGAACGCGCACTGCCGCGGGTCGTCGAGGACGCCGTCCTTCACGCCGTCGCGTCCGTCGCACGCGTTCAGCACGGACGACTCGACCACCGAGAGGTCTTCGGCCGTGAACATCGACGCGGTGGTCCCCCGCGTGGGAAACGCCGCCTGCGCGTTGCCAATCATCTGAGCGGCAATCCCGGTCCAGTCGTAGGCCGGCGCACCCGCGATGATGCCGTCGAAGTCGTCAGGGAAGCGCTGCGCTTCCATGAGCGCCTGCCCGCCGCCGCGCGAGCACCCGGTGAAGTAGCTGCGGGTCGCGGCCGTCCCGTAGTAGTGCGCGACGATCGCCTTGGCCGCCGCCGCCGTCCGGTGCACGGCCAGATACCCGAAGTTCACCTGGCGCTCGAGGTTGTTGAGCGCCCAGGTCGCGTCGGTGACCCCGCCCTGGTGGCCGGTGTCGGTTCCCACCGTCGCGTATCCGGCGTTGACCGTGGCGGCCGCCGCGTTCTGCACGCTGCCCACAAAGCCGCCGCCGCCGCCCATGAAGAACTTCTCGTTCCACGTGTCGGGCAGCAGCAGCGTGAAGCGGATCTCGGTGCCGACGATGCCATTGACCCGGCAGTGGGCCGCGCGCACGACGCCGGTCGTCGCGGCCGGGACGGCGGCGGCGTCGCTGATTCTGATGTCGGGTAGCCGCAGCGACGTGAGGGACGCACACTCCGGACGCCGCTCCTGCGCGTCCAGCACACTCGCACCGACGCCCAGCATCACGACCGTGCAGAGAATCCGTCGTATCATCGCGCGCTCCTTCCGAGGACCCAAGACTCCAGCGTCGAGTTCAACACTATGGTGAGTGGCGACGCGGTGTCCAGAAGCGCCCGTTCATGAAACTCCGGCCCGTCAGGGTTCGGGGGAGCAGGTCGAGACGGCGGTTCCGGTCGGTTACTTCTGGCGCTTCTCATCGGACCTGGCTTGGCACCGAGGAGGTGGTGGCAAGAATCATGACTGCTACCCGATGCTCTCGGCGCCGCGCGCCCCCTACGCGGGCAGACCGAGTTCGCGCGCCGCCTGAGCCAGCGCGGTGTCCATCGTCACGAAGGCGTCGAGGGGCTCAGTGGCATGGAACCAGAGCGCCGTCTGCAGGTGCGCCAGGTCGAGCGAGCGGGGAGTCGCCACCGCGGGCATCGTCAGCGACGCGCAGAGGTCCAGGGTGAGATCCCGGAGCTCGAAGACCTCGACATCGGCCGCCATGCGCGCCAGGCACGCCTCGTACTTGCCGGCATCGAGTGCGCCCTGCCGCGCGAAGCGGACGAGGTTGCGCCGGGTTTCCAGTACCAGCAGCACGCTCGACAGACAGATCGCGCCGTCGGTCGCCTCCGCGACCTGCTGGGCGTTCGCCTCGTCGAGCAGCAACGACAGATAGGCCGAGGTGTCGAGGTAGACCCGCCGCTTCCGGGCCGGACTCACCGATCGCCTCGGTCGTCGAGCAGTGTCGCCAGAAGCAGCCCCTTGGGTCCACGGAGTCCGCCCTTGATCGCGGGCCGAAGCCGGCCCGAGCCCAACCGCGCGCCTCGGTGCGTGTGCATGGTGGCCACGGGCATCAACCGGGCGACCGGCTCGTTGTGCCGGGTAATGACCAGCGTGGCGCCAGCCTCGGCTTCAGCCACGGCACTCGACAGCCGGGCCTTCAGATCTTGAACCGAGATGGTTGCCATGGACCATATTCTACGTCTAATAGGTCCAGGAGTCGGGCCAGATTGAGGTCCCGACCACGACGCCTTCCGCGCCCGCCCTCAGCGGCGGGCATTCGTGAACTCGAAGCTGCCGGCCTGCACGTGCAGCGTGTCGCCGTCGCTCAGGATGACGATGCTGACCTCGGGATCGGCCGGCCGCACGCGGCCGCGGCCGGTGAGGCTGGCCCAGCCCGGCGCGGTCTGGATCTGACCGAGGGTCGTCATCTCGAGGGCCACGCCGTCGCTCGGACGGCGCAGCCGCACGGTGCCGGTGGCGGCGCGGCCGCCGGCCGCCTGCGCGACGTCGATGGCCGCCACCACCTCGCCCAGCGTCACCTTGTGCGACATCGTTCGCCGTCCGCCCGGCGTCATCGGCCGCGTCGGCATGTGCGGCCCGCGGCGCAGGGCCCGTCCGGCTTTCGTGCCGGTGACGGCGCCCCGGTCGAGCACCACCTGGCCGTTCAGAATCACCGTCTGCACGCCCTCTGACGGTCGGGTCGGCGCCTCGAACGTGGCGTGGTCGATGATGGTTGCCGGATCGAACACCACGATGTCGGCCGCCATGCCGGCCGCGAGCCAGCCTCGATCAACCAGGCCCATCGTCGCCGCCGGCAGCCCCGTCATCTTACGGATCGCGTCTTCCCACGTCAGCGCCTTCTGCTCGCGCACGTAACGTCCGAGCAGACGCGGGAACGAGCCGTAGTAGCGGGGATGCGAGGCCTCGCCTGGCACCGCACCGCAGTCGCACGCCACCGACGAGGTCGGGTGCTGCAGGATGGCGACGAGGTCGGCTTCGACGCCGAAGCGCGCGATGATGCCGGGATTGCCCTGCTCCAGAAGGCGCACCACCGCTTCGCCGGCCGGCACGCCCATCGTCTGCATCACCGCCGTGAGCTCCTGCTTCGTCGCCGGCAGATAGACGCCGGCCGCGCCGCCGAAGCGCGCCGTCATCGCCTCCTCGGCTTCGCGCACGATGCGCGCGCGAAGCTTCGCATCGGCGAAGCGCGTCAACATCGCTTCGCGCCCGCCGTCCTGGGCCCAGCCGGGGATGATGAGCGAGACGAGGCCGGTCTGTCCGGCCAGGTACGGATAGACGTCGGCGGCAGTGTAGGTGCCGCGATCGGTCGCGTCCCGCATCTGCTTCAGGATGTCGGCGGCGCGGCCCTGCTCGCGGCCTTGCACCTTCATGTGCGTGATGACCGGGGTGAGACCCGACCGGGCGCCGATCGCGATGGTCTCGGCCATCCCGGCGACCGAGCTGAAGTTCGATTCAGGCGTTACCCGATCGTGGTTGGTGAAGAACGTGCGCGACCCGCGCGAGACGTCCACGACCTTGATCACGTCTTCGGTCGTGGCGTAGTAGCCGGGCTTGTAGTCGAGGCCGGCCGACAGCCCCCAGGCGCCGGCATCGAGGCCGGTGGTGACGTGATCGCGCATCCGGACCACGTCGGCCGCCGTTGGCCGCCGATCGGCCAGGCCGACCACGTCGGCCCACACGCTGTTGAAGCCGATGGCGGCGGCGATGTTGATGGCCAGGCCACGCCCTTCGGCCGTCGCCAGCTGGGAGCGGATGTCGATCGGCCCGGCGCCGTCGGCGTTCAGGAGCTCCGTCGTCACGCCCTGCGTCAGCATGTTCGCGGCGGACGTCAGGCCATCCGGCGTCGCGTGGCTGTGGATGTTGATGAAGCCCGGCGTGACGAATCGTCCGGTGGCATCGATCTCGATGGCGCCGCGCGCGCCGAGCAGGTCGCCGACCCGCGCGATCGATCCGGCGCTGACGGCCACGTCAGCACGGTAGCGAGGTGCACCCGAGCCGTCGATGACGGTCCCGCCTCTGATGACCACGTCGTAGACGGCGGCTGGCGGCTGGCCGTGCGCGCGCACGCCCGCCAGCAGGGCGAGCACGATGATCAGGTTGGGCCGGCGGTGGGACATGGCGGCGATTATAGGCGCCGTCGCCCGCTGGCGTCAGTCGGTCGACGATGCGCCCTCCGGCGGCTGGTCGAGCCGGGCCACTGCCATCACCATCGCCATCACGAACGCGCCGTCGGTGCCGTCGACGAGGTCGATGGTGTGGACGTAGCCGTCGCTCTCGATGCGGGCGATCGTCTCTCCGCCGCGCGCAATCGTCCAGCGCGTCAGCACGTAACCTGCGGTCGTGAGGCGGTCGCCGGTCCGCAGCGTGGCGACGTAGCGGTAGGAGGCCGAGCCCAGGATCTGACCGGGGTCGCTCGTCATTTCCCGCAGCATCGTGGCGCAGGGCACGCCGTCGCGCTCGAACTCGAACCGTTGATCGAGGCTGAGCACGTGCTCCTTGCCGGTGAAGAGCTCCCGGCCGTCAGCGGCGAGCACGGCGAAGGTGGCGGCGAAGCGGAGTTTGCCGTCAACCGTGAGCACCGTCGCGCCGGTGTGATCGACGACCGCGTAGTCGCCTCCGATCGAGAACGTGTCCCGCGACAGGGTGTATCGACCTGGTTCCCTGGCGGCGTCCCTCGTTCATTCAGCGGGCCGCGACGGGCCGTGCACGTAGACCCACGCGCGCGCACCGCTGGCGAGCGTGACGGCGATGCGGACGTAGTCGGCCGCCGCCTCGTAGCCATCCGCGGCAATGAGCTCCGCGTCGGTCACGTCGAGCGCCATGCCCTCGACGCGGCTGTCGACCCGTCCGGTGACGACCGCGTTCTCGTAGTGCGTCAGGCCGCTGGCGAGGACGTCGGGTTCCACCACCGGCACCCGCCCGCGCGCGAAGCCGGCCAGCGCATCCGGACGGCCGTCGAGACGCCGGCCGAAGGTGGCGACCTGCACAGCCGGGTCCTGCAGCGTTCCGTACGAGAAGAGCAGCGGCATGCGTGCATTGTGACCCACGTTGACGGGTGCAGCGGCGGCTGGTCTTCGCCGGCCGGCTGTGGAACCATACCTCCGCCCGGCCGCCCCCGGCGGCGGGGCTGGAGGATGTTCATGGGTGTGCGTGTTGCCGGCCTTCGCCGTGTCGTCATCTCCGTCGTCGCACTCGCGCTGACGGGTACCGCGCTTCGCGCCGCCGCGCCGGGCGACGACCCGGTCGCCGGCGCCTCGACGCGGCTGCTGCGCATGCCCACGGTGAGCGGGTCGCACCTCGCGTTTGCCTACGCGAGCAATATCTGGATCGTCGAGCGGGCCGGCGGCACCGCGCGCCGGGTCACGAGCTTCCAGGGACAGGCCAGCCATCCGCAGCTGTCGCCAGACGGCCGTCAGCTCGCCTTCAGTGCCGACTACGCCGGCAACGCCGACGTCTACGTGGTGCCGGTCGAGGGCGGCGAGCCGACGCGCCTCACCTGGCACCCCGGCGCCGATCTCGTGCAGGGCTGGACGCCCGACGGCGGGCGTGTGCTCTTCACCTCGACGCGGGCCAGCGCCGCGCCCTCGCCCACGCCGCGCTTCTGGACGGTGCCCGTGGCCGGCGGCCCCGAGACCCCGCTGGCCCTGCCACGCGGCTACCAGGGCAAGCTGTCGCCCGACGGCAAGCGCATCGCCTACCGCATGAACACCTCGTGGGACGAGGAGCGGCGCAACTACAAGGGCGGCCAGAACAAGGCGATCTGGATCGCGGACCTGACGACTCACGACGTGGTGACGCCGCCGTGGACCGGCTCGAAGGAGATGGACCCGGTGTGGCTCGGCGACACCGTCTACTTTCTGTCGGATCGCGACGGCGTGTCGAACGTGTGGTCGTTCGTGCCGGCGACCAAACAGCTGGCGCAGGTGACCCGCTTCACCGACTTCGACGTCAAGACCCTCGGCGCCGGCGGCGGCGTGCTCACCTTCGAGCAGGGCGGCGCCGTGCACCTCTTCGATCCGAAGGCGGGGAAGCCGGCGGTGGTGCCGATCCGCGTAACCGGCGACTTCCCGTGGATGATGCCGCACTGGGAAGACGTCACCGCGCGCATGACCAGCCTCGGCCTGTCGCCCACCGGACGCCGGGTCGTGGTCGAGGCGCGCGGCGAAATCTTCACGATTCCCGCCGACAAGGGCGATGTGCGCAACCTCACCGCCTCGAGCGGCGCCGCCGAGCGCGAGCCGGCGTGGTCGCCCGACGGAAAATTCGTGTCGTATTTCAGCGATGCCAGCGGGGAGTACCGGCTGGTCGTCGAAGCGCAGGACGGCCTCACGCCGCCGCGCGAGATCGCGCTCGACAAGCCAACCCGCTACTACACGCCGGCGTGGTCGCCCGACAGCACGAAGCTGCTCTACACCGACACCAACCTCAACGTGTGGGTGCTCGACGTCGTGAGCGGCAAGGCGAAGGTCGTAGGCCGCGATCCGTGGATGGTGCCGTCGCGCACGCTGGCGCCGTCGTGGAGCCCCGACAGCCGCTGGGTGGCGTTTGCGACGCGGCTCGACACCATGTACCGCGCGATTGTCGTCGCCGATGCCGACACCGGCGAGCAGCGCCAGATCACCGACGGTCTCGCCGACGCCATGTATCCGGTGTGGGACGCCAGCGGCAAGTATCTGTGGTTCCTCGCTTCCACGGACCTGGGCCTGCGCTCGCAGTGGCTCGACATGACCTCCTACGAGCGCCTGCAGACGTTCGGGCTCTACGTGGCGGTGCTGCGCAAGGGCGAGCCGAGCCCGGTGCTGCCGCAGAGCGATGAAGATGCCGGTGTCGGCAGCAAGGTCGAGCCGACGCCGCTGACGGCCTCGACCCAGCCGGTCACCATCGACTTCGACGGCCTGCAGCAGCGCGTCGTGGCCGTGCCAAACGTGCCGGAGCGGCAGTACGCGCGCCTGGCCGCCGGCGTCGCCGGCACGGTCTTCTACCTCGAAGCGCCGCCGCTGGCCGAACGCGGCGGCGCGCCGCCCACCCTTGGCAGCACGCTGCGGCGATACCGCGTGAGCGAGCGCACCTCGGTGGGCTTTGCCACCAACGTCGGTGATTTCGCCGTGAGCGCGGATGGCAAGAAGCTCGTCTACCGCACGCCCGCGCGGCCCGCGCCCGAAGGCGGAGGCGAGGCCACACCGCCCGTCCTGCATCTCGTGGATGCCGATGGACGCGTGCCCGACGCCGGCAGCGGCCGCCTCACCGCCACGCTGCGCATGGAACTGGATCCGAAGGCCGAGTTCCGCCAGATCTT
>JANNIB010000490.1:0-16558 GCA_031404695.1 Acidobacteriota bacterium | reverse complement strand
CGTGGTGACGCCGGGCCGCTGCCACGCCACGTCCGCCCAGCTCCGCCAGTTGCCCGTCTGCGCATCGGCGGGGAAGAGCAGCACCTTGCCAGTGGTCGCCAGCTCGACGGCGAGTGCGACACTCGAGTTGTTGGTGTAGGTGTCGAGGAAGAGGGCGAGCGCGTCGCCCTGCTGCAGCCAGTCGTCGTCGATGGTGCGCCACGCCTGGCCCGCGTCGCGATAGCGGCGCAGGGCCGGTGCGAACGGGCCCGTGCCGCCGCGCGCCGGCGGCCGGTGCTTGTATCGCTGGTTGAACGGGTAGTGGGCGTGGTCGCGGGCTGTCGACTCGTCATCGGGCGCGAGGGCCTGCAGGTAACGTCCCGCCAGGGCGGCTGCGGCCGCCAGGCGCGGGTCGTAGGTCTCGCCCGAGCGCGGGTCGACCCGGTAGAGCAGCGCGTCGTCGCGCGGCGGGCCGAGCACGTGGACGCGCACGGCTTCGTCCGGCAGGCCGGGCAGGAGCAGCGTCTGTCCCGGCTGCAGGTAGCGGGGCGCCTGCGACCCGAGGGTGCGCAGGACGCCCACGGCCGCTGCCGGCAGGGCCGGGGCGGCGGCCGGGCCGCCGCCAAAGAAGGCGAGCAGGTCGTCCATCGCCTGCAAGGTCCTTGCGGGAGTGCCGCTGCCGCGGCGCGCCGCCCCGGCGCGCAACGCGTCTCGCGCGGCGGTGACCTGCGCCCGCACGCGCGCGAAGCGCCGCCCGATGGCGCGGGCCTGCGCGTCGTCGGGGTCGTCGAGCCACGACAGCCACACCTGCCCGACGTGCAGCGCGCGGAAGGCGTCCTCGCAGTGCACGAACCCGCTCAGGTGATCGTTGTGCTGGTGCGTGCCGACGACGACGTGCAGGGGGTCGCCGTCGAGGTCGCGCTCGATCGCCGCGACGACCGCCCGCAGCCGTGCCCGAGAGGCCGCGCCGTTGCGGAACGAGCCGCAGTCGATCAGCACGTGCGTGCGCGACTCGCCGGCGCGGAAGGTCAGCAGGAAGCAGTCGCCCAGTTCGTCGAGCCGGTACATGCGGACGGTGGCGGTGACCGGCGCGCTCATGTGTGGCTCCCGGCGCGGTGCATGCGGGTGAAATCGAGGCGGCGGCCACGGCGGTCATCTACGTAGGGGGAGGCCGCGGCGATCCCGCCGGGCGCCCGGCCGGTGACGTAGGCCACCTGGTCGAGGAAGCGGTCGTGGCTGCGGATGTTCTTGATCACGGCGTAGTCGACCGTGCTCGTCTCGCCGAGCGTCAGCACCAGCGAGGCCCCGCCGCGGAAGGCCATCGGCAGGCGCTCGCCGGCGCCGCCGGCGTCGACCCAGGCGGTCTGCGTCAGCGTGACGACGACCTGCTCGACCTGGCGGCCTTCGCGCCCGGCGCGGAAGGCCGGCCGGATGCTGTGGACCTCGAGTGGCGGCACGTGCGACGAAGAGGGCCGCCCGCGGTTGAGGAAGCGGACGCCGCGCGACGCGGCACCAAAGAGCGTCGACACGGGACGCGACGTGAGCCCCAGGGCGTTCAGGAAGCGCTCCCACTCGACGGCGCCAAAGCCGGACTTGCGCGTCTGAAGCAGCACGTGCAGGGCGGCGCAGGCATCCCCGGCGCGCTGCGCCAGGCGCCGCCGATCGCGGGTCTCGACGAGGCCGCGGATGTGCGTCTGCATGCGCGCCGCCACCCACTGCATCGCCTCGTCCTGCTTGCGCGTGAACTGCGGCCGCTGCCAGACGAGGCTGTCCTCCGACAGGGTGGTCACCCGGCTCGGGAAGATGCCGCGGGCGCGAAACGCCTCGATGAGGGCGACGCGGTAGCCACGCTCGTCCTCGGGCGCGATGTCGAGGTCGGCGGTGATCAACGCGCGCAGGTAGCTGCCGAAGGTGATGTCGGTGGGCGGCGAGTAGTCGAGCGCGCGGATGCAGATGTGCAGGAGGTGCTCGGCGATCTCGGCGGCCTCGGCGGCCAGGCGGCCCACGAGGTCGCGGCTGGGACGGCCGGCCGGCAGGATGCCGGTGCCGTTGGTGGCGATGCGCAGGAGGTCCTGCGTCCGGTGCCGGTAGATCCGCTGGAAGGCGTCGAAGATCGTCGCGACGAGCACGGCGCCGCGGTCGTGCGCCTCGTGGCTGGCGGCGTAGTCGGCCGGGCTCGGCGTGCGCGGCCGCCACGTCCCCTGCGGGCCGACCTCGCCGATCATGCTCCGCAGGGCGCCTCGGTGGCCCTCGAGCGCCTCGCCGAACTGGGTGGCCAGTTCGCCGAGGATGAACGCTTGCTGGTCTATCTGCCCGCCGGCCGCGCAGAGGCGATCCTCGACCAGCTGGCGGAACGTGAAGCGCTGCAGAAGCGCCACGATGTCGGCGAAGCCCTCGTGGAAGGCGGCAACGTCGGGGTTGGTGTCCTCGAGGTAGCGGCGGTGCACCGAGTCGAGCAGCGCGTGCGTCACTTCGTGCGCGACGATGTCGGGACTGAGGCAGGTGAACACCAGGCCGCCGGGGTAATTGGCGCCCTGCACCTGGTCGGCTGCGTCGAAGTAGCCGAACAGGACCGCCGTCTTGTCGGGATCGTAATAGGCGTTGGCGTCGCGCAGCGCGTGCGGGTAGAGCCGGAGCCGCAACTCGTACTCCGGCGTGCGGGCGCGGCGCGGGCGGCCGGCCCGCTCGTCCATCGGCGGACGGCGTGCCCACACCACCTTGCGGCCCAGCGCCCGCTCGAAGTGCCCCACCGTCTTCATCGCCACGGCGTAGACGAACTGCTGGTGGAACTGCGGGTGGCCCTCGCTCGGCGCCAGCCCGTGCTGGGAGGCGATGCGCTCGTCGGAGAGGTCGACGGGCGCGTACCAGCAGCCGCTGGCCGGGTCGACGTCGACGACGTCGACGTAGGCGCCGCAGGGGCCGGGCTCCAGCGGTTCGAACGGCACACGGTAGATCACTTCGTTGATGCCGGCAGTGTCCAGGCGCGTCGAGAAGCCCGGGTCGAGCGAGTAGCCGCGCAGGAAGCGGTAGACCGGCGTGTCCATGGTCGTGCAGCGGACCTTACTCCCGGCGGTAGTGGGGCGCAAGTCACCATGTGCCGAGGTCCATCCGCCGTCTTGGCGACGCGATCACGACGTGTCTCCTGCTCCGGCTCGTCTCGACACTCAGGCCGCGGTGGCCGGTTGCAACGCCGCCCAGATGAAGCCGACCAGTTCCCGCGCCACTGCCACGACGACCTTGGGCGGTGGCTTATTCTCCGCGGTGGGGCGCCGGAAGCGGCGGCAGAGGCGCTGCTGCGCCTGGTCGGCAATCGCGATCACCCGCGGGGGTTGGCCTGTGCGCCGCGCCGCCAGCGCTGGCTCCACGCCGGCGCGGTGCTGATAGTGCCAACTGGCCTCGACCAGCACGCAGCGCACCAGACTGTGCCGGTCTTCGTGATCCGACCGCGCCGATGGCGATCGCCACTCGAATCTTCACTGGGCACGAGGCCGAGATACGCCATCAGCGCTCGGGGACTCGGCAGACGTCAGACGATCGGCCGCGTGTGTCGTCGCGGCGCTGCTGTGGCTGACTGTTCCGGTGGACGGCGAGCACCGCGGAGTCCTGATAGGGTAGAGAGCCTCCGTGCCGTCCGTCCTGCGCCTCCTGTTCCTCCTCCTCGCCATCGTTGCAGCGCCACGCCCCGTCTCCGCCCACGGCGTGCTGCACGGCTTCGTGGACGAAGCCGTCACCAGCGGCCTCACGCTGCCGGTGGCCTTCACCACGCTGCCCGACGGTCGCGTGCTGGTCGCCGAAAAGGCCGGCGTGGTGCGCATGATCTCCGGCGGTCGTGTGCTGCCGGATGCCTTCATCGACCTCCGAAGCCGCGTCAACGACTACTGGGACCGCGGCCTCCTTGGCGTAACGGCAGACCCCGCGTTCGCGCAGAACGGCTTCGTGTATCTGTTCTACGTCCACGAAGACGACCCCTTCGCCTACACCGGGCCGAAAACGTCGCGGGTGGTGCGCGTCACGGCCGTGGGCGACGAAGCAGACCCCGCCACCGAGGTCGTGCTCGTCAGCGGCATCCCCGCGGATTCGCCGTCGCACGACGGCGGCGCGATGCGCTTCGGGCCCGATGGCGCGTTATGGATCACGACCGGCGATGCCTCGTCGTTCAACGCCGTGGACGTGCGCGCGCTGCGCACGCAGCAGCTCGATTCGCTGGCCGGCAAGCTCCTGCGTGTGGGCACGGATGGGCGTGGTCTCGCCGACAACCCGTTCTGGAACGGCGACGGCGATGCTGCGCGCTCGAAGGTCTATGCCTACGGCTTCAGGAATCCGTTCAGGCTCACGTTCCGTCCGGGCTCGAACCGGCCCTACATCGCCGACGTCGGCGCCAACGACTGGGAAGAGGTGAACGCCGTCGTGCGCGGCGGCAACCACGGCTGGCCCTGTATGGAAGGTCCATCTCCGCAGGCCGGTTATCAGGCGCTGGCGGAATGCCAGGCCCTCTACGCGCAGGGCGCCGGTGCGGTCGTGCCGCCGCTCGTGACCTATCCGCACGGCGCTGGCACTGCCTCCATCACCGGCGGCGCGTTCTACACCGGCACCGCGTTTCCGGATCTCTATCGCGGCGCCTACTTCTTCGGCGACTTCTCGCGCGGCACGCTGCACTACGTCTCGATCGACGGCGGCGACGCGGTGGCCAGCCCGGTCAAAGGCTTCGGCACCGGCATCGACGGCGTGGTCGACGTGCAGGCGGATGCCACCGGGCTGCTGTATCTGTCGGTGACGGCCGGGGAACTGCGACGCGTGCGCTACGCGCCGGACACGGGACCACGACAGACGTTCTATCTGTCGGATGCGATGTCGATGGTCGCGTTCGCCGCCAACGGCGGTGGCGCCATCGAAATCGATCGCAGTCATGGCGCGTTGCCGGCAGGCGACGGCGGTCCGCTAAGGCTCGGCGGCGAGACCTTCGCGAAAGGGCTGGGCGTGCTGGCGCCTTCGGATATCCGCGTCGCACTCGGCGGCGTTTGCACGTCGTTCACCGCCAGCGCCGGCATCGACGACGAAACGAAGGGCGCCGGCAGCGTCACCTTCGAGGTGTGGCTGGATGGTGCGCGGGTGGTCGCCTCCGGGGTCGTCCGCGGTGGCAGCGCACCGCTCTCTGGCACGCTCGACATCACCGGCCGGCAGGAGCTGCGGCTGGTGGTGACCACCGCCGGCGATGGATCGATTGGCGATCACGCGGACTGGGCCGAGGCTCGCCTCGAATGCTCGCGTCCTGGCGGCGACACGGTGCCGCCGGTGGTCGTCACCACGAGTCCGGCCAATGGGGCAACAGATGTCGTGGTGGACGCGTCTGTGAACGTGATTGTCTCGGAAGACCTGCAACCGTCGTCGGTTGGTCCGGCGTCGATCGCGGTCGTAGATGTCGCGACCGCGAACGCGGTGGCCGGGTCGGTCGGTTACGACGCCGTGGCTCGGCGCCCGACCTTCACGCCGCAGTCGGCCTGGGCGCCTGGCGCGCAGTATCGCGTCACGCTCGCGGCGGGTTCGATCGCGGACCTGGCCGGCAATCCGCTCGCGACACTCGTCTCGTGGACGTTCACCACCACCTCGCCCTCCACGAATCAGGCGCCGCTCCCCGTCATCCTGACGCCGGGCGATGCAACGACCTTCGCCGTGGGTGACGTGCTGGCGTTTGCGGGCAGCGCCATCGATGCCGAAGACGGCGCGCTGCCGCCAGGCGCCTTGCAATGGACAGTCAGCGTCCGCCATTGTCCCGGCGGGGTCTGTCACACGCACCCGCTGGTCGCCCCGGGCGGATCCAGCGGCACCCTGGTCGCCCCCGAACACGGCGCCGACAGCTTCCTGGTCCTGACGCTCACCGCCACCGACAGCGGCGGCCGCACGAGCAGCGTGTCACGCGAGATCCGCCCGCGTCTCGTGTCGGTCACGCTGCGCACCGAGCCGCCGGGTCTGCCGGTGATCTTCGGCGAGTCGCGCCGGCTGTCGCCGGCCACGTTTGCGGCCGTCGTCGGCAGTCACATCAACGTCGCGACGCTGTCGCCGCAGCACTCGCTGACGTTCACCGGCTGGACCAGCGGACGTCCGGAGCAGCACGTCCTCACGATCGCCGCCACCGACGTCGTCGACACGGCGCGCTTCTCGCCGCCGCCGAACGTCCACTACGTCAGCGATCTTTCCTGGACCTCGGCGACCAACGGCGCCGGTCCGATCGAACGCGATCGCAGTCATGGCGACGCCGCGTCCGGCGACGGCCCGCCGCTCACGCTTCGAGGCGTCACCTACGCCAAGGGCCTTGGCGTGCTCGCACCGTCCGGCCTGCGGATTGCACTCGGCGGCGCCTGCACGGCGTTTTCCGCGCGCGTGGGCCTCGACGACGACGTCCAGGGCGGCGGCAGCGTCATCGCCGGGGTGCTGGTGGATGGCCGGGTCGCGTGGGTCAGCGGGCGGATGGGCGGCGACATGTCGCCCGAGGTAGTCGTGGTGGACGTCACCGGCGCCACCGAACTCGGCCTGGTGGTCATCGACGCCGGCGACGGCAACGTGAACGACGAGGTGGACTGGGCCGACGCGCGCCTCAGTTGCGCGGGCCCCGGCGCCGCCACGCCGGCCGCACCCTCGACCATCTCGGCGCTGTCGGCCGGGCAAACGGCGGGGCTGTGGTGGGCACCGGTGCCGGGCGCCGCCTTCTATCGACTCGAAGCCGGCTCGACTTCCGGCGCGGCCGACCTCGCGGTGATCGACATCCCCGCCAATCAGTTCACCGCCGTGGTGCCGTCCGGCACCTTCTGGGTGCGCGTGCGGGCCGGGAATGCCTGGGGGATGAGCGCGGCCTCGCCCGACGCGCGGCTGGTCGTGGACGGCACGACCGGGGTGCCGGAGGCTCCGCAAGCGCTGTCGGTGAACGTCGCCGGCAGTACGGTGACGCTGTCGTGGACACCGCCGTCCACGGGCACGCTGCCTACGGACTACGTGATCGAGGCGAGCATCGCTGGCGGATCGTTTATCGCAGTTGCCCGCACGTCGGGCACGACGTTCACGGCCGCGGGCGTGCCGTCGGGCGCCTACGCCGTGCGGGTGCGCGCATCGAGCAGTGCCGGCGCGGGCACACCCACGACGGCCACACCCCTCATCGTGCCGTAGCCGGACGCTCCAGCACGCACGTGGACTGCCCGAGCGCGCACGGCTGCGGCTCGCCGGGCGCGGCGATGACGCGTTCGTCTCCCGCATACCAGCGACGCACGTGCCATCCAGCCATCGTCGCCAGCGTCTCCGTCATCTCGACGGTCGTCGTGACGTTGCGCACCACGGCCCAGCGCCCGGCCAGGTCGCGCGCCGCCGACTCGGCAAAGATGTCGCGGGCGGCCGCCAGCGACATCGGCAGGCACGAGAACAGCAGGCGTGCCCCGGGCCGCAGCACACGACGCGCGGCCACGAGGTAACGGAACGTGTCCTCGTGTTCCATGTGGGTGAAGACTGAAAACGCGCACAGCATGTCCACGCTGGCGTCTGGCAGATCGAAGACCTCGGTGGTCTGCCGCTGCCAGCTCACCATGCACGGCGGCGCAGGATGGCGGCGCCCGACGAGCGCGCGCGCGTGGTCGAGCATCGACGCGGCGATGTCGATGCCCACGTAGCGTCCGCCGGTGAGCTCCGGGATGACGTGCACGGCCAGCCGCCCGGTGCCGCACCCCAGGTCGACGAGCGTGTCGGTGGGGCTGAGGCCTTCCATCTGCAACAGGCCGAGTTCGAGTCGGCCGATGCGATCGAAGTCGCCGGCGCCGATCGAGGCCGCCGGTGACATCTCGCGGCCCTGCGCTTCGTAGAGCCGTTGGTAGGTGTTCTCATCGGCGGGGCCGGTGCCGGTCGACAAGGCGCGCTGCAGTTCGCCGCGCAGGCGGCCCGGCAGCACGCGCGCGGCCTCCGCGGCCACCTGCCGTGCCCGGTCGATGCCGCGCCTGGCCACGGCTTACGCCTTCGCGATGACCTCGCGCCCGCCCATGAACGGGCGCAGCGCCGTCGGGATCGCGATCGAGCCGTCCTTCTGCTGGTAGTTCTCGAGCACCGCAATGAGCGTGCGGCCCACGGCGAGGCCCGAGCCGTTCAGCGTGTGCACGTACTCCGCCTTGCCGGTGCCGCCCGGCCGGTACTTGATGTTGGCCCGCCGCGCCTGGAAGGCCTCGCAGTTCGAGCACGATGAGATCTCGCGGTAGGTCTTCTGGCTTGGCAGCCACACTTCGATGTCGTAGGTCTTCGCCGACGAGAATCCCATGTCGCCAGTGCACAGCGCCATCGTGCGGTAGGGCAGCTCGAGCCGCTTCAAGACCTCTTCCGCGTTCGCCGTCAGCGCCTCGAGCTCGTCGTACGACTGTTCGGCGGTCGTGAACTTCACGAGCTCGACCTTGTCGAACTGGTGCTGGCGGATGAGTCCCCGCACATCGGCGCCGTGGGAGCCGGCTTCGCTGCGGAAGCACGGCGTGTACGACGTGTACTTGATCGGCAGCGTGCGGCCGTCGAGGATCTCACCGCGGTAGAGGTTGGTGACCGGCACTTCGGCGGTGGGAATCAGATAGAGATCCCAGTCGCCGCCGATTTTGAAGAGGTCTGTTTCGAATTTCGGCAGGTTCCCGGTGCCGTACAAGCTGGCGCTGTTGACGAGAAACGGCGGCTCGATCTCGGTGTAGCCGTGTTCGCCCGCGTGCAGCGTCAACATGAAGTTGATGAGCGCGCGCTCGAGCTGCGCGCCGGCGCCCAGCAGCACCGCGAAGCGGGCGCGGGCGATCTTGGTGGCGCGTTCGAAGTCGATGATGCCAAGCGCCGGGCCCAGATCCCAGTGCGCCTGCGCTTCGAAGTCGAACACGCGCGGCTCGCCCCAGGTGCGCACGACCACATTGTCGGCGGCGCTCTTCCCGATCGGCACCGACTGGTGCGGCAGGTTCGGCAGCGCGGTCAGGATGGCCGTACGCGCGGACTCGATGCGCTCCAGCTCGGCATCGAGTTCCTTCACCTGCGCGCCGCGCGCTTTGTTGGCCTCGAAGATGTGCGAGACGTCGCGCCCCTGCTTCTTGGCCTGCGCCACCTCGGCGGCGGCGGCGTTCTGGTCGCGTTTCAGGCCTTCGATGTGCGGAATGAGGCGCCGGCGGTGCGATTCGAGGCCGGCCAGCTGCTCGAGCTCGGCCGTCGCGTCGAGTCCACGGTGGGCGTAGCCTGCACGCACTGTCTCAAGATTGTCGCGGACGAAGGCGGGATCCAGCATGGGACGAAGACTCTGCTGTGTATCCTATTACGAATGTCCTCGACCATCCGTAAGGCCGTCTTCCCCGCTGCCGGTCTCGGCACGCGCTTCCTGCCCGCCACCAAGGTGCAGCCGAAGGAGATGCTGACGCTCATCGACAAGCCGATCATCCAGTACGGCGTCGAGGAGGCGGTCGACTCCGGCCTGACCGACATCATCATCATCTCGAGCCGCGGCAAGAGCGTGATCGAAGACCACTTCGACATCTCCGGCGAACTCGAGGCGCACTTGCTGGTCAAGGGCAAACACGCGCTGCTCGAGGAGGTGCGGAAGGTCTCGAGCCTCATCACGGTGTCGTCGGTGCGCCAGGGGCAGCCGCTGGGCCTCGGTCACGCCGTGCTGATGGCGCGTGGCCTGGTGGGCGACGAGCCGTTCGCGGTGGTGCTCGGCGACGACATCTTCGATGCGACGCCGCCGGCGCTCAAGCAGATGATCGATGTCTTCGACAAGGTGCAGAGTCCCGTGATTGCGGTCGAGCGGGTGCCCGAAGCCGACGTCTCGAGCTACGGCATCCTGGCGGTGGAACCGGCCCCCGAGTTCGGCAAGGGCGTGCACCGCATCCTCGACATGGTCGAGAAGCCGTCGCGCGCTGACGCGCCGTCGAACCACGCCAGCAACGGCCGCTATCTGCTCACGCCGGATATCTTCCCCGCGCTCGAAGCGACCAAGTCCGACAAGTCGGGCGAGATCCAGCTCACCAACGGGATGCGCGAGCTGCTGAAGTCGCGGCCGTTCTATGCGCTCGAAGTGGACGGCGTGCGTCACGATGCCGGCAACAAGCTCGGCTTCCTGAAGGCCACGGCCTATTTCGCCCTGAAGCGGCCGGATGTGGCCGAGGCGTTCACGGCCTACCTGAAGACGCTCGGCTTCTCACGCTGAGGCGGGGCGGCCCCGGCGCCGCGGCGCTACTCGCTCTTGGCGGGCGTGGACTTGGTGCTCGAGGTGTCGCTGGTCGAGGCCTTCGAGTCCGAACTGCCGCTGCTGCTGTTGCCACTGTCGCTCTTGGCGGCGCTGCCTTCGCCCGACGACGCGCCGCCTTCGGTCTTGCCGGCAGTGGGTGTCGCGCCCTCGGACTTGGCGCTCGTGCCGCGCCCGTAGTCGGTGAGGTAGAAGCCGCTGCCCTTGAACTGGATCGCCGGCGACGACAGCAGCTTTCGCACGGGGCCGCCGCCGCACTTCCGGCACACCGCGGGCGGCGCATCCGAAAACTTCTGGATGACCTCGAACCTTTGCCCGCAGTTGTCGCACTCGTATTCGTAGAGGGGCATCGAACTACTCCAGGACGTCGTCGGCGTGTTGGCCGAGCATCAGCGCGCGCAGTGCCCAGAAGGGAGCGGAGCCCTGGCTCAGGAAGGCATCGTGGAAGGCGCGCAGCGAGGGCTTGCCGCCCTGCTGGTCCTGCCAGTCCTGTCGGAGCTTGAGGAGCATGAGCTTGCCCGCGGCGTACACGACGTAACTGGGATCGAACGTCCCCCGCTCGGCTTCGCGCCGGGCATGCGATTCCTCGACGTACGCTTCGTTCTGGAAGAAGCGCACACCCTGCTCCACCGACCAGTCGTCGGCGTGCAGCTTGATGCCCACCACCATGCGCGCCAGGCGCACCAGCGATTCGGCGAGTTGGCCCAGATGTACGTCGCCGCCGCCACGGCCGAAGCCGGCTTCCACCATCATCTGCTCGGCGTAGTGCGCCCAGCCCTCGATGTAGGAGGTCGGCGCCAGCAGCGTCGAGCGGCGCACTTTCGACTCGACCGTGCGCAGATGCTGGAAGTGCAGGAAGTGCCCGGGGAACACCTCGTGCATCGAGATGCTCCACAGCGTGGGCAGGTTCAGGTCGCGCAAGTGCTCGAGCTGCCGAGCCTCGGGCCACGAACGCGGCGCGTCGGTCAGGTAGTAGGTCGAGCGCGTCTGGCGGGTCTCGAACGGGCCGGGCATCCACATGCTGGCGGTAGACCAGCGCAGAAACTCGGGCGAGGCGGCCACGTGCACCTGATCGCCGTTGGGCACCGCCACGACGCCGCTGCGTTCGAGGAACGTGCGCAGCTCGTTGACGTGTTCCCGAACGGTCGTGATGAGAGTGCCGGGCGCCGGATGGGCGTTCTTGGCCTTCTGCCAGGCTTCCTGCGGGTCCTTGAACCCCAGCTTGCCGGCGACGGTGCGAAACTCTTCCTGCACCCGGCTCAGTTCGCGTTCGGCAATGGCCAGCAGGCGCTCGCACGAGTGCGGCAGGCCTTCGTCCACCAGCATCTTCCGCTCGAACTTCTCCTGCCCGAGCCGGAACGAGGCCTTGGTCTTGGGCCGCACCTCGGTTTCGAGGTATTGCGCGTAGGCCTGCAGGGCGGTGGTGGCTTCGGTGGAGGCATCGGCCAGATCGGCCAGCAGATGCATGTCGTCGATGCCGGAAAAGGCGCGTGGCAGGTCGGTGTCGATGAAGGTGACGACGCCGTTGAAGGTGTCGATGCCGGTCTTCACGAAGATGGCCGGCGGATCCTTGATGTTGTCGCGGGCGGCCTGCACCAGCCGCGGCACCTGACGCAACTTCGACAACAGGCGGCGCGCCCGGTCGGTTTCCGGCGCGAAGGTGAAGATGGCCTGCGACGCCAGGCTGGTGGCCAGGATCTGGCCGTAGAAGTGCGGGTCACGCTCCCACGACCGCACGCGGTCGGTGTCGAACTGGCGCGACTCGATGTTGGCCCGGACGATCTTGTGCTCGACCTGATCCACGGCGCCCAGGGGGGCGGCGGGAATGGCGTCGAGACGGCGGGCGAACCCGGCAAGGGCGCCGGAGTGGGTGTCGATCGACGTTCTGCTCAGGTCGTCGAGCAGGTCGTCATGTACATGGTTGCCGTCCAACGTCGCGCTGGTCGGGTGCGCTTCGTACAGGTAGGCCAGGTAGTCGTCGACAAAATGCTGGAAGGGCTCTGCCACGGTGTTCGGGGTGTCTGTCGGCACGCTCGGGGAGCGGGCATCTCCAGATGGTACAATAAAAAGCTGCCGCAATGGCTGGCACGCTGTTCGTCGTCGCAACGCCGATCGGCAACCTCGAAGACATCACCTTCCGCGCGCTCCGGGTGCTGCGGGAAGTGGCCGTCGTCGCCGCCGAGGACACCCGACGTACGGGACAGCTCCTGCGCCATTTTGGCCTTTCCACCCGGCTGGTCAGCCTGCACAGCCACAACGAGGGCCTGAAGGCGCAAGGTCTGGTGGACCGGCTGCGGCGCGGTGAGTCAGTGGCCCTGGTCTCAGACGCCGGCACGCCTGCCGTGTCCGACCCCGGCGCCGAGCTCGTGCGAGCGGCGGTGGCGGCCGACATCCGGGTGGAACCGGTGCCCGGCGCGAGTGCCGTGATGGCCGCCCTCTCCGCCGCGGGGCTGGCGGATGTCGGGTTCACGTTCTTGGGATTCCCGCCGGCTAGGGGTAAAGACCGAGAATTGTGGTTCCACAGGTTGGGTCGAGCTGTGGAAGACGCCCCGATCGTGTTCTTCGAGGCGCCGCACCGGGTGAAATCCACACTTCAACACCTGGCTATTCTATCATTCGACCAAATATTGGTGTTCCGGGAGATTACCAAGCTCCACGAGTCGGCTTATCGTGGCTCGATTGCCGAAGTCCTGGCTCAGTTGACGGTGGTCGCAGGCGAGTTCACGCTCATCGTTCCCCGCAAGGTGGACGCAACGGGCCCGAAGATCCGACCAACGGACGAGGCTGTGCTCGAGATATTCGGTCAAATAACAGACAAAAAGGGTCGTGACGCCGCGCGTCAGGTGGCCGCCGCCGTGGGCCTGTCGGCCAACGACGTCTACGAAATCGTCCGGAAGGCGAAGACCTGACGGCAGGGGCGGCTGTGACCGAGATCCCAAGAGCATGGTGAACGACCTCCATATCGTGGTGCTGGCCGCCGGCAAGGGCACCCGCATGAAGTCGGGTCTGCCGAAGGTGTTGCACCAGGCCGCCGGGCTCCCGCTCATCGAGTGGGTGTTGCGGCTGGCGCGGTCGCTCGACCCGGCCTCGATCACGGTCGTGCTCGGCCACGGCGCCGACGCGGTGCGCGCCGCGGTCGAAGCGGCGGACGTGCGGTGTGTCATTCAGGAACCGCAGCTCGGTACCGGACACGCGTTGCTGCAGGCGAAGCCGGCGCTCGCGGGCGCCACCGGTCGCGTGCTGCTGCTCTCGGGGGATGTGCCGCTGCTGAGCGCCGCCAGCGTGGCGCGGGTGCTCGAGGTGCAACACGCGCGACAGGCGGCGGTGGTCGTGGCCACCGCCGAGGTGGCGGATCCCAGCGGCTACGGCCGTATGATCCGCGACCACGGGGCGCCCGTGCGCATCGTCGAACACAAGGACGCCACCGCCGCCGAACGGAAGGTGCGCGAGATCAACAGCGGCGTCTACGTCTTCGAGCTGGCGCCGCTCTTCGCGGCGCTGGCACGCCTCGGTTCCGCCAACGCCCAGGGCGAGTACTACCTGCCAGACCTCATCGACATCAATCGTCGCGACGGCCGCGTGGTCGAGGCGGTGAAGCTCGACGACGCCGACGAGATCCGCGGCATCAACACCCGCGCCGAGCTGGCGGAGGTGGGCCGCGTGCTCCAGGCCCGCATCAACGCCGGGCACATGGCGGAGGGAGTCACGCTCGTGGATCCGGCCACGGCCTACATCGGGCCCGACGTCCGGATCGGCCAGGACACCACCCTGCATCCCTTCGTGATCCTCGATGGCAGGACCTCGGTGGGGGCCGGCTGCGAACTCCACGCCGGCACCAGAATCTCCGGCTCGACGCTCGGAGACGGGGTCACGGTGCTCAACCACTCGGTCGTCGAAGCCTCAACCGTGGCGGGCGGCGCACGTCTTGGGCCATTTGCCAGAATTCGTCCAGAATCAGCGATTGGGCCCGACGTGCACGTCGGGAACTTCGTCGAGATCAAGAAGTCGACGCTCGGCAAGGGCACTAAAGTTGGTCATCTCACCTATGTTGGTGACGCGACAGTAGGCGCCGGAGTGAACGTGGGCGCCGGCACCATCACCTGCAACTACGATGGCCGGAAGAAACACCGCACGGTGATTGGCGACGGCGCGTTCGTGGGCAGCCACTCCACCCTCGTGGCCCCGGTGCAGGTGGGCGAGGGCGCCTACGTGGCGGCCGGATCGGCCATTACCGACGACGTGCCGGACGGCGCGCTGGGCATCGCCCGCGGCCGGCAGACCAACAAGACCGGATGGGTGGCGGCGCGGGCGTCGAAGGGCGACCCGGCGGGCCACTAGTCCACGCGGACGGGCAGGACACTCACATGTGCGGAATCATCGGCTACATCGGACAACGGCAAGTCGTGCCGGTCATCATCGAGGGCCTGCGGAAGCTCGAATACCGCGGTTACGACTCGGCCGGCATCGCCGTCGTGTCACACGGTGAGCTGACCGTCCGCCGGAGCGCCGGCAAGCTCGGTAACCTCGAGGCGGTGCTGGCCAAGGAGCCGCTGACCGGCGACTACGGCCTGGGCCACACGCGCTGGGCCACGCACGGACGTCCCACCGAAGAGAACGCCCACCCGCACCGCGACTGCACGGGCCGGATCGTGGTCGTCCACAACGGCATCATCGAGAACTACCTCGAGCTGAAGCGCGAACTGCAGTCGCAGGGCCACACCTTCGTCACCGAAACCGATACCGAGGTGGTCGCGCACCTGGTCGAGCGCGAGTGGAAAGACGATGGTCTCGACGGCGCCGTGCGCCGTGCCATGACCCGGCTGCGCGGCCTCTTCGCGCTGGTGCTGCTCTCGGCCGACGACCCGCAGAAGCTGGTCGCCGTGCGCAACGGCCCGCCGGTCGTGGTCGGGCTCGGCGATGGGGAGTACTTCGTCGCCTCGGACATCCCCGCCATCCTGCAGTACACGCGCAACGTCGTGTTCCTTGGCGACCAGGAGATGGCTGTCGTCACGCAGGCCGGCGCCGTGTTCTCCGATTTCACCGGCACGGTCATCGCCTAGACGCCCACCCGCGTCACCTGGGATCCCATCGCTGCGGAAAAGGCCGGCTACATGCACTTCATGCTGAAGGAGATCTTCGAGCAGCCGGCAGCCGTGCGCGACACCATCCTCGGCCGCGTCTCGCTCGAGACCGGCACCATCTTCCCGGACGAGACCGGGCTCTCGGACGAGGTCCTGTCGTCGCTGGACCGCATCACGCTCATCGCCTGCGGCACCTCGTGGCACGCGGCGCTGGTCGGCAAGTTCCTGATCGAGGAGTTGGCGCGGGTGCCGGTGGAAGTGGACTACGGCTCCGAGTACCGCTACCGCAAGCCGCTGTCGGGACCGAACACGCTCGCCGTCGCCATCACCCAGTCGGGCGAGACGGCCGACACGCTGGCGGCGCTGCGCGAAGCCAAGCGCCAGGGGGCCAAGAGCCTCGCCATCTGCAACGTCGTGGGCAGCATGGCCACGCGCGAGTGCGACGGCACCATCTACACGCACGCCGGCCCCGAGATCGGCGTCGCCTCGACCAAGGCCTTCACCGCGCAGCTGGTGGCACTCTACCTGCTGGCGCTCCATCTGGGCCAGGCGCGCAAGACCCTCACCGTCGAGGAGCGCAAGACCCACATCGCGGATCTGCTGCAGCTGCCGCAGCAGATCGAGCAGGTGCTGAAGTGCGCGCCGCAGATCGAGGACATCGCCTCGCGGTTCTACAACCGCACCGACTTCCTCTACCTCGGACGCGGCATCAACTACCCGATTGCCCTCGAGGGGGCGCTCAAGCTGAAGGAGATCTCCTACATCCACGCCGAGGGCTATCCCGCCGGCGAGATGAAACACGGCCCGATCGCGCTCATCGACGAGCAGATGCCGGTGGTGGCGATTGCGCCGCACGACCACGTGTTCGAGAAGATGCAGGGCAACATCCAGGAAGCAAAGGCCCGCGGCGGCTCCGTCATCGCCATCACCACCGCCGGCGACGACACGTTGTGGCGGCTGCTCGATCGCAACAGCGACTCGATCGTGGCAGTTCCTGCGATGTCGCACTTCCTGGCGCCGATCGTCATCACGGTGCCGCTGCAACTGCTGTCGTACCACATCGCCGTGCGCCGCGGCTGCGACGTCGATCAGCCCAGGAATCTGGCGAAGAGCGTCACGGTAGAATAGACAGGTTCTGGGTGATGTCTCCGGTTTGGCGATGGGGCCGCTTGTGTTCGATGATTCTTGAGAGCGCGACAACGCCTGTCGGCACGCCCTGCCGCGCGCCCCGGTGCTGGGCTCACAATCCGCACCATGCCCCTAGGCGAAT
>JANNIB010000489.1:0-20325 GCA_031404695.1 Acidobacteriota bacterium | reverse complement strand
GAGGTAGGTGCGGATCATCTGCGATTCGGCGCCGCCGCTGTTGCCCATCCGGCCCAGCCGGTCGAGCTCGCGGTTCACCTGCGTGAGCACCGGCTCGGGGAGGTGGGCGCCGTCCACCTTCTTGCGCAGGTCGCCGAGGTCGGTGCTTTCGCCTTCGCCCAGTTCCTCCTGGATGGCCTTGAGCTGCTGGCGCAGGTAGTAGTGCCGCTGCGATTCCGACATCTCGGCCTGCGCCTGCGACTCGATCTTGCCCTTGAGCTCGAGCACCGAGACCTCGCGCGCCAGCATCGCATGCACGAGTTCGAGCTTCTTGAGCAGCGGATCGGCGGCCAGGATGTTCTGCTTCTCGGCGGCCGTCGCATCGAGCATCGAGCCGAGCAGGTAGGCCAGGCGCAACGGGTCGTCGATGCCGAGCACCAGCTGACGCACTTCGGCGGAGGCGCCGGCGGCGAGACCGACCGCCTTCTCGGCCAGCTCCCGAATGCGGCGTTCGTAGGCTTCTGTCTCGACGCTGCGCTCGAGCCGTTCGGGCAGCGGTTCGATGTTGGCCGTGATCGTCGTGCCGGTCTTGCTCACCGTGAGCACGCGCACGCGGGCGACGCCCTCGAAGATGATGTTCAGGCCGTGGTCGCTGCGCGCCATCTGCCGGACGATGCAGATGGTGCCCACCGACTCGAGCTGGTCGGGATCCGGCTCGTCGGCGTCGTCTTTCTGCACCACCAGCAGCAGCATGCGGTCGGTGGTCAGCGCCTTGTTGACCGATTCGATCGAGGCCGGGCGGTTGACTGCGAGCGGCTGCAGGGTGAGCGGGAACGCCACCGTGCGGCGCAGGGGCAGCACGGGCAGCGAGGACGGAATGGCCGGCGTCTGTGAATCGGGCATGGGTCACGGGCACCGCATCCGGGCGGCGTCTCCGAGGATCATACGCGGCGCCGCCAGCCGGCGCGACCTGTTAAGATCGAGCGATGGCACTCGACGAACGCGCCTTCTTCAATGAACGGCCCGAGCAGCGCAACGGGCGCTACGCGTGCCCGCGCTGCAAGCGCACCAACGACTACCAGATGCGGTGGGTGCGCCGCACCAGGAAGGAGCGCCCCCCCGGCAACGCCGACGAGAGCGACCGCGCCAAGTTCCTCAAGCTGCGCGACCACCTGATTCGCGTCGACGACGAACTCACCTGTAAGACGTGCGGCAAGCGTTTCGAGATTCCGTCGATGCACTCACTGGTGTTCGTGGACCAGCTCGACGGCCTGCCGAAGGTGGACGACGAGGAGGAAGAACCGGGGCTCGGGGCCCGGGGCTCGGGGACCGGGACTAGTACAGCCCCGGCACCAGGCGCCAGCGCACCCGCCGGCAATACGCCGAGTACGCCGGCCCCGCGGCAGCGGAAAGGCTACGCTCCTCCCAAGGCATGGCGATGACGAGGTAGGCGGTGCTCACGAGCGCCCACACGGCCCGATCGACGGTCATCGGCGACGCCCCGAACACGATGAGCACCCAGCCGAGATAGATCGGGTGCCGCACGAGCGTGAAGGGCCAGACCACGCGAATGTCGGCGGGGCGCTCGGGCCGCGTGACCTGGCGGATCCCTGCCAGGTCGAGCCCATCGAGCACCCGCGCGCCGGCCACGGTGATGACGACTCCCGCGCCCTGAACCACCACCAGCACCCAGCCCAGCCATCCTGAGGCCGTGTAGAGCACGCCCGGCACCCGCTGCCAGCTCGCGCACAGCGCGAGGAAGAGCAGCGACGCCACCCACACGTAGGTCGATCGCTCGAGCGCCGCCGGCACCACGCTCTGCATCCAGGCCTTGGCGCGGGTGCGCGCCATCAGGCTGTGGTGACCGGCGAAGATGGTGAACGCGAGGATGTTCCAGAGGACGGCGCGCGGGCGGACGCCGTCGCCAGGGCCCGGCGCGGCTAGCACCACCCCGAAGAACCACCCGCCAGCGGCGAGGGCCACGACGAAGCAGGCGCCACCGAGCCAGGCGACGGCGCGTGCGAACGGCGAGGTGGCGGAGACGGCGGACATCGGCGATTGACGGCGCGCGGCACGCGATTGCGGCGCGCACGTATTATAGAGATTCCCGCGCGCGCCTCGCGTGGCCACCACCACCGTGAGCACACCGCGCATCGTCATCTCCGGCATCGGCGTCGTCTCCACCTTCGGCGTGGGACGCGAGCGCTTCTGGGATCACGTCTCGCGCGGCGTCAGCGGGACGCGCGCGATTACCGACTTCGACGTGACCGGCTATCCGTCACAGGTCGCGGCGGCGGTCCCGCCGGTCGACATGTCGTCGGCGTGCGCGCTCGACGGGGAGGCCGCGGCCGACTGGGAATCGCGCGCCGATCCGCGACGGTATTCGCGCGCCGCCCTCTACGGCGTCGTCGCCGGACGCGAGGCCTGGCACGATGCCGGGCTCGGCGTCGGCACGCCCGGCGCCGGAGTCATCATCGGCAGCGGCGGCGGCGGCATCGATGTGGGCGAGAAGCAGTACCGCGAGTTCTTCACCAACGGCGGCAAGCAGGTGACGCCGTACGCGATCGCGATCGGCATCTGCGGCATGGTGTCGAGCGAGATCTCGATCTCGCTCGGCCTGCGCGGCGTCAGCCACGTGCTCTCGACCGGTTGCACCTCGTCCACCGACGCCATCGGCTACGCGACGGCGCTGCTGCGGGCCGGAGACGCCGACGTCCTGCTCACCGGCGGCACCGACGGCTGCGTGCTGCAAGGCATGATGTTCGGCTTCGGGCGAATGCGCGCCGTCTCGACCCGCTACAACGACCGGCCGGGTGAAGCGTCGCGGCCGTTCGATCGCGGCCGTGACGGCTTCGTGCTCGGCGAAGGCGCCTGGATGCTGGTGCTCGAGCGCGAAGACCGGGCCCGGGCCCGCGGCGCCCGCATCTATGCCAGCGTCGATGGCTATGCCTCCACCTGCGATGCCTATCACCGCGTGCAGATGGATCCCGACGGCACTGAGATCGTGCGCTGCATGGAGACGGCGATCGCCAAGGCTGGCCGCGCTAAAGACGCCATCGGCTATGTGAACTACCACGGCACCGGCACGCAGTTGAACGATGCCGTGGAAGCGCGCTGCACGCGGCGCACCTTCGGCCCGCACGCCGATCGCCTCCCCGGGTCCTCCACCAAGTCGATGATCGGGCATCCGCAGGGCGCCAGCGGCGCGGCCGGCGTCGTCACGACCGCGCTGGCCCTCTCGCGCGGGTTCCTGCCGCCCACCATCAACCTCACCGACCCGGATCCGGCCTGTGACCTCGACTTCCTGCCGGTGACCGGCCGCGCGGCCTCGGTCGAGGCGGCGCTCTGCAACTGCCTCGGCTTCGGATCGAAGAACAGCGCGCTCGTGCTGGGGGCGGTGTCGTGAGCGCGGGCCGTCCGATCGACGACGTGACGGTCGTCGGCGCCGGGCCGGCCGGAACGCTGGCGGCGCTGGTGCTGGCGCGGCAGGGCCGGCGGGTGCGGCTGGTCGAACGCGCCAGGTGTCCACGCCCGAAACTGTGCGGCGACACGCTCAATCCCGGCGCCCTCGCGTCGCTGGCCGCGCATCTCGACCTGGCGACGCTGCGCGTGCAGGGGCTGCCGCTGGCGGGCATGCGGTTGTCGGGACCGGGCGGGGTGTCGGTGGTGGGCCGGTATCCCGACGGCACCTCGGGCCTCTCGGTCACGCGCATGGTGCTCGACGCCTGGCTGCTCGAGGCCGCGCGTGCCGCCGGCGTGACGGTGGAAGACGGCGTGGTCGTACGCGGACCGTTCCTGACCGGCGGCCACGTCCAGGGCGTGCGGATCGCGACCCCGGCCGGCGAGCGCACGCATCCGTCGCGCCTGGTCATCGGCTGCGACGGCCGCGCCTCGGTGCTGGCGCGCGCCTGCGGCGTCGCGCGCACGCCGGCGTCGCCGCGGCGCTGGGCCTTCGGCGCCTACGTTCACGACGTCGACGACGTGCAGGCCACCTTCGGCGAGATGCACGTGCGCGATGGCAGTTACCTGGGCATCGCCCCGGTCAGCGGCGGTCTTGCCAACGTGTGCCTGGTGCTGCCGCGCCCGCGAGCGGCTGGAGCCGTGACCGCCCCCTGGGAGGCGATCCGCGAGGCCGTGGCTGGCGACGTTCTGCTACGCGGTCGTTTCGCGCATGCTCGCCTTGCGGCGGCGCCGGTCGTGCTCGGTCCGATGGCCGTGGATGTCGAGCGCGCCGGGGCCCCGGGCCTCCTGCTGGCCGGCGATGCGTCGGGATTCGTCGATCCGATGACGGGCGACGGCCTGCGCCTGGCCATCGACGGCGCGCTGCTGGCGGCGGCGATGGCCGCCGAGGTGCTCGACGGGCGGGTCTCGGCGGCAGGGGCCCCCGCGCTTCTCGACGCCCGCCGGCGCGCGGCGTTTGCCGCCAAGTGGCGTTTCAATCGCAGTCTGCGCGCGCTGGTCGATGCGCCGACCATGGTGCGCGCCGCGACGTGGGCCGCTCGGGCCTGGCCGGCGGCGTTCGAAGCGATGGTGCGCTATGCGGGCGACGCCGGCCGCGCCGCGTAAGGACCACGATGCCGATTGCCGCCATCATCAGCCTGGGCACGCTCGCCGCAGTCGTCGCCGTGATGGGCGGGGAGGCGGTATTGTCGGCCTTCAACGCCTCGCTGCTGAAGGCGCGCGGCGCCATCGAGCCGCCCGATGATGTCTACCGCACGATGCAGTGGGCGTATCCCGCGGCGTTTGTCGCCATGGCCCTCGAAGGCGCCGTCACTGGCCCGTCGCCACAGACGGCGCTCGCCGTGGGGCTCGGCGTGTTGGGCCTCGCCAAGGCCTTGAAGGCGTGGGCGATCTCGACGCTCGGCACCCGCTGGTCGTTCCGCGTGCTGGTGCCGCCGGGGGAGCCACCGATTGCGGCCGGCCCGTACCGGCTGCTCAATCATCCGAACTACGTCGCGGTGGGCGGTGAAATCGCCGGCGTCGCGCTCATCGTCGGCGCCCCGGTCACCGGCGTGCTGGCGTTTGTCGGCTTCGGCTGGCTCATGCGTCGCCGGATTGGCATCGAAGACCGGGCCCTCGGGCGCCGTGGCTGAGCGCGGCCGGTAAGATGCCGTCGATGACCGCGTCGCGCGCCCCCGTCCGCCCCGTGTCCACCGTGCCCCGCGCGGTGGCGCTCGTCGACGGCGTGGCCGCGGTGCTCGTGCTCCTGACCACCTCGACGCTCATCACGGGAGGCTTCCGCGCCGAGGTGCTCGGCGTGCGCGTGTCGGCCACCTCGTGGTCGCGCGTGGCCGTCGTGACTCTCATTGTCCTGGCGGCGCGCCATGCGTGGCAGCGGTCGCCGTCGATGCTCACCCGCGCCTGGGAGGGCCTCACCGCCTGGCGACGCGATCCGGTGACACGCGCGACCTGGCCGATCGTCGCCACCAGTCGCATCGGCGTGCTGGTGCTCGGGCTGCTCGCCGTTTACGCCATCGGCTATCCGCAGGGGCGGGCGCCGATTCGCGTTGCGGTCGGCGAAGTGGCGAACCTGCCGGCCCGCTTCGATGCCGGGTGGTACCTGAGCATCGCAACCGAGGGCTACGACTACCTGCCGAACCGCTTCGACCGTCAGCAGAACCTGGTCTTCTTCCCCGCGTTCCCGACCCTGATGGCGTGGCTGTCGCTGCTGCTGGCGCGGCAGGTGGTCTGGAGCGGCGCGGTTGTCTCGATCATCGCCTTCGCGTGGGCGATGCGCTACCTCTACCGCCTGGCGCGCGACATGATGGACGAAGAACGCGCCGTCGTCGCCGTGACGTTGCTGGCGGCGTATCCGTTTGCGGTGTTCTTCAGCGCGCCCTACACCGAAGGCGTGTTCCTGCTGGGGATGTTGGGCGCCTGGTGGCACCTGCGCCGGGACGAGCGGTGGGCGGCGTTTGCCTGGGGCTTCCTCGCCGGGCTTACGCGTCCCAACGGCTGCCTGCTCTCGGTGCCGCTGGCGCTCCTGGTGGTCGCGCCACTCTGGCGGCACGGCCGCTTCAATCGTCCGGCCGGCGGCTGGCTCAGCCTGTCCGATCGCCTGGTAGTGGCGGCGGCGCCCGGGCTGGGGATGCTGGCGTATTCGGCCTACATCTACGACCTCACCGGCGATCCCTTCATGTGGATCCGGCTGCAGGCGGCATGGGGACGCGAGAACGTCGGCGTCGTCTCGTTCCTGGCGGGCGAGGTGCGTTCGGTGGGCGAGCAGGGTGCCTACGGCTACGCGACCGGCAACGTCCCGGATCTGCTGAACGCGCTGGCCGCGCTGCTGGTGGCCGCCAGCGTGGTGCCGGTGTGGCGCGGGTTCGGCGCGCCGGCGGCGGTACTGCTGGCCGTGAACCTGCTGCCGTCGCTCGCCAGCGGCGGCTGGCTCTCGGTGGGACGGGCCACGTCGGTGCTCTTTCCGGTGTTCCTCTGGCTGGCGGATGTCGTGCCGATGCGCCACCGCATGATCTGGATCGGCGCCTTCGCCGCGCTGCAGGCCTTCGCCGCCGTGCTCTTCTTCACCTGGCGGCCGCTGTTCTGACCAACGCCCCCGGCCATCCGGCCGCGGCCACCGTCTGTACCGCCATCTGTGACGAGGCCGTATACTGACCTCGTCGGGCCGTCCATGACCCTCATCCCGCTGGTGCGCCGCATGTTCTGCGTCCTCGCCGCCCCGCTCGCCGTGGCGTGCATCCTTGCGGCGGCCGACCTGGCGTCGGCGCAGACGTCGCCGGCGAACCCGCGCGTGGCCGCCAGCCGCGCGCTCGGCAGCGGTAACTACGCCGACGTCCACACCCTGCTGAAGGGTCTCGACGACGACACCCCGGCAGCGGTGCTGCGCGCCCGCGCCTACGTGGCCGTGGGGCAATACGCCGAGGCCGAGAAGGTGCTGCTGCCGGCGGTGGCCGAAAATCCGATTGGCGACGGCGCCGTCGAACTCGGCATCCTGCAACGGATGCTCGGCAAGCGCGAGGCCCTGCGCACGCTGTCGCTCATCCTCTCGCGCGACATCGTCGCCGCCTCGGCGCCCGAGTACCTGCGGGCCGGCCGCGCGGCCCGGGCGCTGCGCCGCTTCCAGGACGCCAACGGCTTCTTCCGTCAGGCCAACGCCCAGGCGCCCACTGATGTCGCCGTCAACGTGGCGTGGGGCGAGCTGTTTCTCGAGGCCCACGAGCGCGGCGAAGCGGCGCGGTCGTTCCAGGCGGCCCTGCGCACCGAGGCCGAGCACCCGGAGGCCCTCATCGGTCTGGCGCGCACGGTGTCGGAAGACAACCCGCCGCTGGCGAAGAAGCTCGCGGCGCAGGTGCTTGGCATCAACCCCCGCCACACCGGTGCGCGCGTGCTGCTGGCCGAACTCGCGCTCGACGAGATCAAGCGGACTGACGCCGCTGCCGAGGTCGACAAGGCGCTGGCGGTCAATCCGAACCACTTCGAGGCGCTGTCGCTCAAGGCCGCCATCGCCTGGCTCGACAAGCGCAACGACGACTACACCGCCACCACCGACGCGCTGCTCAAGCTCAACCCCACCTTCGGTGAGGTCTACCGTGTGGTGGGCGGCGTGGCCGCGCGGCAGTACCGGTTCGAGGAAGCGGCGGAATTGACGCGGCGGGCCCTCACGGTCGATCGGGAGAACGTGCGCGCCTACGCCGACCTCGGCGCGCATCTGATGCGCACCGGCGATGAGCGGGCCGCCCGCCGGGCGCTCGAGACGGCGTTCCGGGCCGACCCGTTCGACCGCGTCACCTACAACCTGCTGGCGCTGCTCGACACGCTCGACGGCTTCGAGACCATCCGCGACGGCGACCTGGTCATCCGGCTGCATCCCGACGAAGCGGCCGTGATGCGGGAATACGTGCCGGCGCTCGCTCGCGAAGCGCTCAACGCCCTGTCGAAGCGCTGGAACTTCACGCCCACGGGCCCCATCCTCATCGAGATGTTCCCGCGCCACGACGACTTCGCCGTGCGCACGCTGGGGCTGCCCGGCATGATCGGCGCGCTCGGCGCCTGCTTCGGCAAGGTGGTGACGCTCGATTCCCCGAAGGCGCGGCCTCCCGGCGACTTCAACTGGGGCGCCACGCTGTGGCACGAGATCGCGCACGTGATCACGCTGCAGTTGTCGAACCAGCGGGTGCCGCGGTGGCTCACCGAAGGCATCTCGGTGTGGGAAGAGACGCGGGCCCGCCCGGCCTGGGGCCGCGAGATGGAAGTCACCTTTGCCGGAGCGCTCAACCGCGGGCAGGTGATGAAGCTGCGCGAGCTCAACTCCGGCTTCAGCAATCCCGAACTCATCTCGCTGGCTTACTACGAGGCGTCGCTGCTGGTGGAACACATCGTCGCCCGCTTCGGCGAGCCGTCGCTGCGTGAACTGGTGCGGGTGTTCTCCGACGACCTGGATACCGAAGCGGCGACGACGCGCGTGCTCAAGGTGAGCATCGACGACGTGCAGACGACTTTCGATCGGTTCCTCGACCAGCGCTTCGGCGGCTTGCGCAAGGCGCTCGTGACGCCGGAGGGCTTCGCGCCCGACGCGCCGCTCGACCGCCTGCGCACGCTGGCCGAGGCCCATGCCGGCAGCTTCCCGGTGCAGCTCGCCCTGGCGCGCGCACTCGAAGAAAAGGAACCTGACGCCGCGTTGGCCGTCTACCGAAAGGCGGCGGCGCTGGTGCCGCTGGCCACCGGCGACGAGAGTCCGCAGGCGCGCATCGCGGCGCTGCTCACCGCCAAGGGTGACAAAGCCGGCGCTGCCGCGGCGCTCGAAGCGCTCACCACTGCCGATCACACGGCTGTCGCATCCGCCCGGACGCTGGTCGGGCTGCTCGATGCCGGCACCGACGGGCCCCGCCGCCGGGCGGCGCTCGCCAAAGTGGTGGCCGTCGATCCGTTCGATGCCTCGGCTCATTCCGAACTCGGTCGCTTCGCCCTCGCCGCTGGCCAGTTGCCGGCGGCACTGCAGGCGTTTCGTGTCGCCGTGGCCGCCGGCGCGCAGGACCGCGCCGGCGCCCATGCCGACCTCGGCGAGGCGCTCGAGAAGTCGGGCGCCAAGGACGACGCCAAACGCCAGGCGCTGATGGCGCTCGAGGTCGCGCCCAGCTACGTGCGGGCGCAGGAGCTGCTGCTGCGGCTGGTGGAGCCGCCGCAGTGAACCCCGGCCCGGCCGCGCCTGGCGCCTGGCGCCGCGCTGCTCGTCAGGCGCCGCTGGCAGCCGCTGCGGTCGGCCTGTTGACCTTCGTCGTGCCGGCCCTGTCGGGACTGGTGCGCGACGCGGCCGCGCAGTCGGGTGTCTTCAAGGAAGACCGCTTCGCCGGCCTGCAGTGGACCTTCGTGCGCGTCAAATACACGCCCACCCAGGGCGACCTCGCGATGCGCACGCGCTTCGGCTTCTGGGACGATCCGTGGGCCATCGACGCCCCGGCGGCCGAACAGAATCTGTCGCGCCGCGTGCAGACCGCGACTTCGATCGAAGTCGGCGAGCCGCTGGTGATCGCGCTCGACGACCCGCGCCTGTTCCAATACCCGTGGCTGTACCTGGTCGAGCCGAGCAACGCCATCTTCAGCGACGACGAAGCGGCGACGCTGCGTGAGTTCCTGCTGCGCGGCGGCACGCTGACCCTCGACGATTTCCACGGCTCGTTCGAGTGGGATCTGACCGTCCGCCTGCTGGCGCGGGTGTTCCCCGATCGCGAGTTCGTGGACCTGTCGCCGCCGCATCCGATCTACTCCTCGTTCTACCAGTTCGATCGCTATCCGCAGGTGCCCGGGCTCGGCTCGTTCTTCAACGGCCGCACCTGGGAGAAGGGCGGCTACACCGCCCGCCTGCGCGCGATTCTCGACGACACCGGCCGGCCGATGGTGCTGGCCAACTGGAACACCGACATGGGCGACGGCTGGGAGTGGTCGAACGCCGAAGAGTATCCCGGCTATTTGAAGTGGACCACGGTGGCGTATCAGATGATGATCAACGAGGTCGTCTACACGCTGACGCACTAGGGGCTGGGGGCTGGGGGCTGGGGGCTGGGGCTCCCGATTCCCGGAATCCGATGAACGGCGCACGATGCACGCCGATGGACGCGAATGAACCGGACGACTGAGGCACACGGCGAAGACCTGGCGGGACGCGTCGCGGCGGGGCGCGAGAAGATTCTCGAGCAGTTGCGGCTGGTCATCGTCGGGCAGGATGAGGTCGTCGATCAGGTGCTCATCGCGCTCTTCACCGGCGGACACTGCCTGCTCACGGGCGTCCCCGGGCTGGCCAAGACGCTGCTCATCAAGACCCTCGCCGGCATCCTCGACCTCAGCTTCAAGCGCATCCAGTTCACCCCCGACCTGATGCCGGCCGACATCACCGGCACCGAGATCCTCGACGAGTCGGAAGGCGTGCGGGCGCTGCGCTTCGTGCGTGGTCCGGTGTTTGCGCAGATCCTGCTGGCCGACGAGATCAACCGCACGCCGCCCAAGACGCAGGCGGCGCTGCTCGAGGCGATGCAGGAGTTCCACGTCACGGCGGCCGGCCGCACCTATGCGCTGGACCGGCCGTTCTTCGTGCTCGCGACCCAGAACCCGATCGAGCTCGAGGGCACCTATCCGTTGCCCGAAGCGCAGCTTGACCGCTTCATGTTCAACGTCACGATGTCGTATCTCTCCGAGGACGACGAGGTGAAGGTGGTGACCGAGACGACCGGCACCCGACGGCCGGTCCCGGTGCACGTGCTCGGCGGCGAGGACATCCTCACCTTCCAGGAGTACGTGCGTGAAGTGATCGTCGCCGAAGACGTCGCGCGCTACGCGGTGCGCCTGGTGGACGCCTCGCGGCCGGGCCGCGGCCCGAAACTCGACTTCGTCGAGAAGTGGGTCAAGTGGGGCGCCGGCCTGCGCGCCTCGCAGGCGCTCATCCTCGGCTCCAAGGCCCGCGCGCTCATTCACGGGCGCTACCACGTGTCGGTCAAGGACATCCAGGCGCTCGCCAAGCCGATCCTGCGCCACCGGGTCATCCCGAACTTCTACGGCGAAGCCGAAGGCATCACCTCCGACATCCTGGTCGACCGCCTGCTCGGCGCCGTGCCGCCGCCGGCGAGCGGGCTGTGAGCCGATGGCTGGTCCCGCTCGCTTCCTCGACCCCGCGGTGCTGGCGCGGATCGGCGCGCTCGACCTGAAGGCCAAGACCGTCGTCGAGGGCGTGCTGAGCGGGTTGCATCGCAGCCCGAAGCGCGGTTACAGCGTAGAGTTCGCCGAATACCGGCAGTACCTGCCGGGCGATGCGCTGTCGATGATCGACTGGAAGGTCTACGCCCGCTCCGACCGGCACTACATCAAGAAGTTCGAGGAAGACACCAACCTCGAGTGCCATCTCCTGCTCGACATCAGCGGCTCGATGGGCTACGGCTCACACGACGTCACCAAGCGCGACTACGCGTGCTACCTGGCGGCGTCGCTGGCCTACCTGATGCACCGGCAGCGTGACGGCGTCGGCCTCATCGCCTTCGACGACCGGATCGTGCAGCGCCTGCCGCCGTCGGCGCGCGCCTCTCACCTGCGCACCGTCCTGCTCGCCCTCGAGCGGATGCCGCGCGGCTCGAAGACCAACGTGGCCCGGCCGCTGGCTGACCTGGCCAAGGTGCTGGCCAAGCGCGGCCTGGTCGTGGTCATCTCGGATCTGCTCGACGAGCCGGCCGGGGTCATCCAGGGCCTGCGACACTTCCGCCAGCGGGGCACCGACGTCATCGTGTTCCACGTGCTCGACCCGCAGGAACTCACCTTCACCTTCGATGACGTGGCGCGCTTCCGCGATGTCGAGTCGTCGAGCGAGGTGTTCGCGGATCCGGCGGCCGTGCGCGGCGACTACCTGAAGGCGGTCGGCGGCTTCCTCGACACCTATAAGCGCGAACTGGGCGGCGCCGGCATCGATTACCACCTGCTCGACACCTCGAAGCCGCTCGACCTGGCGTTGGTGTCGTACCTCAAGGCGCGGGGTCGCGGCTGATGTTCGGCCTCGGCTTCCTCGCCCCCGCGTTTCTTGCCGGCCTGCTCGCGGTGGCGGTGCCGATCGCGTTGCACCTCTACCGCCGGCGCACCGACAAGGTGATCGACTTCCCGGCGGTGCAGATGCTGCCGCAGGCGCCGGTGGCCCGCCAGCAGCGTCGCCGGCTGCGCGATCTGCTGCTGCTGGCGTTGCGGGTCGGGGCGTTGGTGCTGCTGGCCGTGTCGTTCGCCCGGCCCTACATCGCGGGCAGCGACGCCGCGGTGGGCGGCGGCGCCACCATCGTGGCCGTGGATGTCTCGCTGAGCACCTCGGCGCCGGCCACCTGGGCCGAGGTGCAACGGCGCGCCGCGCAGGCCGTCGATGACGCGCCGGCTGCAGACCTCGTGGGCCTGGTGACGTTCGACGATCGCGGTCGCGTGGTCGTGACGCCGGCGGCCGCACGCGCCGAGGCGCGGGCGGCGGTGGCTGCGCTGGTGCCAGGTGCCGGCGGCACTCGCTTTGCGGCCGGTATCGGCGCGGCGGTCGAGGCCCTGCAGGGCGGGCGCGGGCGGATCGTGGTCGTGACCGACCTGCAGCAGCGCGGCTGGAGCGGCGTCGAACGCATCGACGTGCCGAGCGGCGTCGAGGTGTCGGTGGCGCCGGTGCCCGCGGCGTCGGCGAACCTCGCGGTGACGGCGCTGCGCCGCGACGAAGCGCTGACGGCGGTCGTGCAGAACTACGCGTCGGGCCCGCGGTCGGTCACGGCGCGTCTGCGCGTGAACGGCGCCGAGGTGGCCCGCAGCACCGTGGCGCTGGCGCCGCTGGCGGCCTCCGACGTGCGGTTCACCGCAGTGCTGCCGGCACGCGGCGTGGCTGATGTCGTCATCGACGACCCCGACGGTTTTCAGGGCGACAACGCCCGCTACTGGCTGCTCGAGCCGGCGCGTCCGGTGACCGTGCTCGTGCTGACGGCCGATCCGCCCGAATCCGCCACCACCGGCCTCTACGTCCAACGCGCGCTCGAGGCGGCCGCCGAGACCTGGCCGATGCGCGTGGTGGTCGAAGACGGCCGGCGCTATTCGGCCGCGACCGGCGGCGAGCCGCCCGATGCGCTGGTCGTCATCGGCACCCGCACGCTCGATCGGCGCGGCCGCGGACGCCTCTCGGCCTACCTGCGCGACGGCGGCCGGGTGCTGTTGTCGCTCGGCCCCGACGTCGATGTGCCGACGCTCGCCGAGGCGCTCGGTGTCAGTATCCGTCTGCTGCCGGACCCGGTCGTGCCCCCCGCCGACGAGGCCGCCATCATCCCGTCGGATCGCCGGCATCCGGTTTGGCGTCAGCTCGCCGGCTCGCGATCGGCGCTGGGTCGCCTGCCGATCGACCGCTATCGGCAGGTGCTCGACGACAGCGACTGGGAGGTGCTGGCGCGATTTGCCGGCGGCGCCGTCGCGTTTGCCGAGCGCACGGTGTCGCAGGGCACGTTGCTGCTCTTTGCATCGGACCTCGACAACCGCTGGAACCGCTTTCCGCTCGAACCGGGCTTCGCTCCGTTCATGGCCGAGACGGCGCAGTACCTGACGCGCGACGCCCGCACGGCGTCGTCGTTTGTCCTGCCTGACCTGCCCTCTGCCGTTCCAGCCACGCCCGGGGTCCATGAGCGCGCGGCGACACCCGGCCATCCGGCCTCCACCGACGTCGTGAACATCGATCCCGCCGAGAGCGATCCGACGGCGACCACCGCCGACGCGTTCGCGTCGCGCGTGCACGCCTCCGACCTCTCCGCCTCGCCACGGCGAAATGACGAGGCGCGGGCCCGCGAAGAGCAGCAGCGGCTGTGGCAGTTCGGGCTGGCCGCGATGCTGGCGATGCTGGTCGTCGAGAGCCTGGTGGGACGCGTGATGCGGCCCCGCCGGGACGCCCGGAGCGGGTAGGATAGAAACAGCGAGTCTTCATGGCCGACGAGCTCACGACGCTCAGGGCAGTTCTCGATGACATCGCGCGCCGGCGAACCACGCTGGCGTGGCGTCGTGGATGGGTCACGGGCGCGCTGGTCGCCGCGGCGGCCCTCGCCGCCGCCCGTCTCGGCGTGCTGGCGTTCGCACCCACCGGCGGCGCCTTCGTGGCCCTCGTCGCGCTGGGCGTGGCCGTCGCCGTGGCGGCGGTCGTGGTGGCGCTGGCGGCCGCGCGCGTGGTCTCGACCCCGGTGCAGCTGGCGCGCCTGCTCGAAGAGCGGCTCGGCGGCAAGGACGACGTCGTCGTCACCGCGGTCGACTACGCGGCCCGTCCTGACCACAGCGCGCCGATGGCCGATCGGCTGGCCGCCGCCGCGCTGCGCGCCGTGGGCGCCGACGGCGCCGACGCGGTCGTGCCGGGCGCGGCCGTGCAGCGGGCCGGACGGCGTGCGATCGGCGCCGGCGCCGCGCTCACCGTCGCGCTGGCCTTGATGGCCGGTACGCTCAAGGACGCGGTGGAACTCGCCGGCGCCTATGTGGTGCCGTCGCGGCTCACCATCGTCGTCGAACCCGGCGACATCCGCGTGCGGGCCGGCCGCGCGGTCACCATTCGCGCCCGCGTGTCGGGCAGCGCGGCGCTCACGCCGGCGCTGGTGGCCGGCGACGGCGCCGATGTCGTGCCGCTGGCGATGACCTCCGCCGCCGACGGCGCCTTCGAGGTGGTGGTGCCGGACGTCACCGCGGGCTTCCCGTATTACGTGGTGGCCGGCGCCCGCCGTTCCGACGCCTATACCGTGACCGTCGTGCACCCGGCCCGCGTCGAGCGCATCGATCTCGACTACGCCTATCCGAAAGCCCTCGGCCTCGAGCCGCGCCGCGAGGAAGGCGGCGGTGACATCTACGCGCCGGAAGGCACGGCCGTCACGCTGCGCATCACCGCCGACCGGCCGGTGGGCGCCAGTGCACTGGTGATCGCAGACGGCACGCGTCTTCCGCTCGGGGTGAACGGGACGCTGTCGACCGGGCAGCTCACCGTTGCCGTCGACGGCTCCTACCGCATCGCCTTCGTCGATGACGACGGCGTCGAGATGCCCGACGACACCGAGTACTACATCCGCACGCTGCTCGATCGGCCGCCCGACGTGCGGGTGCTGCGGCCGGCGGGCGACAAGCAGGTGTCGCCGCTCGAAGAAGTGCTCATCGAGGCGCGCGCCGATGACGACTTCGGCGTGCGCAGCTTCGACCTGGTGCTGCAGAAGCCCGGCGATGCGGAGGTCGTGGTGCCGCTCCAGGGCAACGCCTCCGGCCTCACGGTGAACGGCGCGCACACGTTGTACCTCGAGGACCTCGAGGTGGTGCCCGGCGACATCGTCAGCTACTTCGTGCGGGCGCGCGACATCGGGCGCGGCAAGCCGTCCTCGGAATCGCGCAGCGACATTTACTTCCTCGAGGTGAAGGCGTTCAACGACGAGTTCGTCGCGGCCCAGAGCCAGGCGATGGCGGCCGGCGGGCAGTCGCAGGGCGTGCAGGACCTGGCGGCCGCGCAGAAGGAGATCGTGGTCGCGACCTGGAAGCTCGACAGCCGTGGCAAGCGCGCCAACCGCGCCGGCTCGGCGCGCGACATCAAGGCGATCGCGGACGCGCAGCGCGCGCTCGAGCAGCGGGCGGCGAAAGAAGCCGGCAATCAGATGCAGGCTGGCGGCCCCGCGCCCGGGTCGCCGCGGCGGCGCCGCGGCCGGGCCACGCTCAGCACCGTGGGCGAGGATCCGATGGGGCTGGCGATCGAGGCGATGCGCAAGGCCACCGTGGAACTCGACAAGCTGTCCACCGGCACCGCGGTGCCGCACGAGATGGAAGCGCTCAACCAGCTCCTGCGCGCGGAGGCCGATGTGCAGCGCCGGCAGATCGCGCGCCAGCAGAGCGGCGGTGGCGGCGGCGGCAACCGCGAGACGCCGGACCTGTCGGCCCTCTTCGACCAGGAGCTGCGCAAGCAGCAGCAGACCAACTACGAGACGCCGGCGTCCTCCGAGACGCGCGAAGACACCCGCCAGGAAGCCGATCCGCTCGAGCGGCTGCGTGAACTGGCGCGGCGCCAGGAAGCGCTGAGCCGCGAGCAGCAGGACCTGGCACGCAGCCAGCAAGGCCTCGAAGCCGAGGCACTGAAGCGCCGCCTCGAGCGGCTCACGCGCGATCAAGAAGAGCTGCGCCGCGAGCTCGAACAGCTCGCGCGCGAGATGCCGCCGCGCAACCAGGGGCAGCAGGCGAGCGCGCAGCCGTCACAACCGGACCAGCCGCAGGGCTCCAAGGGTCAGCAGAGCCAACAGGGCCAGCAAGGCCAACAGGGGCAAGGCCAGCAAGGGCAGCAGCAGGCCTCCGGCCAGCGCGGGCAGCAGGCTTCGCAGGGTGGTCAGCCGGGACAGGCCGGTGAGCCGGCTGGCACCGGGCAGTCGCAGGATGAGCAGCAGGCCGTGCGAGACGCCGTGCAGGAGATGCGTCAGGCGTCGTCGGGCCTGCGCGAACAGGATGCCGCGCGTGCCAGCGAGAGCGCCGGCCGCGCCCTCGAGGGGATGCGGCGCGCCGAAGAAGCGATGCGCGGGTCGACGGCCGACGACATGCGTCGCCGGCTCGGTGACGTGCAGCTCGAAGCGCGTCAGCTCGCCGAGGCGCAGCGCCGTCTGAGCGAGGAACTGCAGCAGGCCGGTGCCGCGGGCGACCCGTCAACGTCGGCGCGCGCGCGCCAGGCGGCCGAGCAGCAGCGCCTGGCGGGACGCGCCGATCGGTTGCGCCAGCGGATGCGCGATCTGGCCCGACAGGCCCGCGGCGACGACGGCCGCGCCACGCTCGACCAGGCCGGTCGCGAGATGGAAGCCGGACGGACGTCGGAACTCATGCGCGAGGCGGCGCGGACGCTGGTTGCCGAAGGCGCCGGCGCGAAACCGGCGCGCCCGAATGCCGCTGGTGAGGGCGGCTCGACGAGCACGTCGAGCGAGCGTCCTGGGGCCGCCGGCACGACGCCGCGCCAGACCACCGAACAAGCGGCGCGCCTGGGCGCCGATGCGGCCCGCGCGCTCGACCGCGTGGCCGAACGGCTCGACGGGCGGCGCAGCGGCGACAACGCCGCCGGCACGCGCCTGTCCGACGATCTGTCGAAGACGCGGCAGCTCCGCGAGCAGCTCGAGTCGGTCGAGCGATCGCTCGAACAGCTGCGGGCGCACGAAGGCAGCAACCGCGCCCGGGGCACGGCCGAGCCGTCCGGCAACACCCCGCCCGATGCGCGCCAGCCCGGCACGCCGGCCCGTGAGGGCCGTGACGGCCGCGGGTCAGAGGGCGAGATCGCGCGCCTGCAGCAGCAGCTCGCCGACGAGATGCGCCAGGCGCGCGCGCAGGTCGAGGCGCTCGGCCGCGGCGCGCCCGACATGCGCGGCCCGTCCACGCCCGAAGCGTGGCAGCCCAGCGTCTCCGCCCCTGGCACCGAAGCCTTCAAGCAGGACTTCGCGCGCTGGGAGTCGCTGAAACAGAGCCTGCTGGTCGCGCTCGAGAAGGTCGAGCGCGGCCTGGCCGACCAGCTGCGGCAGCAGGAATCCCGCGACCGCCTCAACGCCGGCGCCTCCGACGCCGTGCCCGACGACTACCGCCGCCTGGTCGACAAGTACTACCGGTCGCTGGCGACGCCGCGGCGGCCGGGGCGCTGAACGCATGCGATTTGCCGTCGCCCTGCCCTGGTGGGGCTATGCGCTCGTCTTCGGTGCGGCGCTCGCGCTGGCGGTCTACACCTACGCCGGCGCGCGTCTGCAGCCGTCGCGCCGTGCCGTGCTCACGGCGCTGCGGGCCGTGGCCTTGCTGCTGCTCGTGGCAGCGGTGCTGCGGCCGGTGCGCGTGCTGCCGCCCTCGGCGGCGCGCGACCGCATTGTGCCGGTGCTCGTGGACGTGTCGCGCAGCATGCGCGTGGCCGATGCCCAGGGGCCGGCCCGCATGCAGCGGGCCCGCGCCGCGGCCGGCGATCTCGTGACCGCGCTCGAGTCGTCGGTGCGCACCGAGGTGTGGGCCTTTGGTGACGGCGTGACGCGCGCCTCGCTCGACGACATGCAGGCCTCGGCCGGACGTTCCGATCTGAGCGGTGCGCTGCGCGCGGTGGCCGATCACTATCGCGGGCGCCCGCTGGGCGGCATCGTCGTCGTCTCCGACGGCGGCGACACCTCGGCGGCGGAGGTGCCCGCCGATCTGCCGGTGCCGGTCTTCACGGTCGGCGTCGGCGAGCCGAAGATCACGCGCGACCGCGAGATCGTGGCGCTGTCGGCCGGCGAGCCGCGGCTGGCCGATTCGACCGTCGACGTCCACGTCTCCGCGGTCTCGACCGGTTTCGGCACGCAGCCCCTCGAACTGACGCTGACCGCCAACGGCCGACCGGTGGACGTGCGCCGCGTGCCGGTGACCGACGGCGGTCCGGTGAGCGCCGTCTTCACCGTCTCGCCGGATCCGGCCGTGCCGACCGTCTACCGCGTCGAGGTCCCGGTGGCGCCGGGCGAGATCGCCTCGGAGAACAACACCCGCAGCGTGCTGGTCGAACCACCCGGCCGGCCGCGCCGCCTGCTGCTGGTCGAGGGCGCTCCGGGCTACGAGCACACGTTCCTGAAACGGGCGCTGGCCCGCGACAGCAGCCTCGATGTGGATTCGGTCATCCGCAAGGGCCAGACCGACGACGGCCAGCCGACGTTTTTCGTGCAGGCGGCCGCGTCACGCGCGGCGGCGCTGGCGGCCGGCTATCCGCGCACCCGGGCTGAGCTCTTCGTCTACGACGCGGTGCTTTTCGGCAACGTCGACGCGTCGTTCTTCACGCGCGAGCAGCTCGACGCCACGGCCGACTTCGTCTCGGCGCGCGGCGGCGGCCTACTGGTGCTCGGCGCCCGCTCGTTCGAACGGGAAGGGCTGGCCGGCTCGCCGCTCGATGAGGTCCTGCCGGTGGACATGTCCGACCGGCGCAGCACCGTGTCACGTGTGGCCGGCGAGCTCACCGCCACCTCCGCGGTGCAGCTCACCGGCGATGGCACCTCACATCCGGCCACGCGGATCGGCGCTTCGGCCGATGAGGCGCGCCGTCTGTGGGCGGCACTGCCGGCGCTGGCGTCGGTCGCGATGGTGGGCGGCCCGCGGGCGGGTGCACAAGTGCTGGCGACCACCGGCGGCGCCGCCGACGCCCGGCCGCTGGTGGCGGTGCAGCGCTACGGGCAGGGCCGGGCGATGGTGTTTGCCGGCGAGGCTTCGTGGCGATGGCGGATGATGCGGCCGGCCGCCGACACCACCTACGAGACCATCTGGCGTCAGATGTCGCGGTGGCTCGCCCGCGGCGCGCTCGAACCGGTCTCGGTCGTGGCCCTCGGCAACCCGTCGCCTGGCACGGCCGAGTCGGTGTCGGTGCTGGTCCGCGATCGCGACTTCGTGCCGGTCGGCGACGCCGAGGTGCAGCTGGTCGTGACCGCCCCCGGCGGCGACGACACGCGCGTCACCGCGACGCTGGCGGACGCCGCCGATGGCCGCTACGATGCCCCGGTGCGCTTTGCCGATGCCGGGGTCTATCGTCTCGCGGTCGACGCGCGTCGCGGCGCCGAGCGGCTGGGCGCGGGCGAGCGGATCGTGCTGGCCGGCGGCGCCGATCCGGAGATGGCCGATCCGCGCCTGAACGAAGCGGTGCTGCAGCGGCTGGCCGCCCAGACCGGCGGCCTCTACGTGCGGCCCGCCGAGGTCGGACGGATTGGTCCACGGCTGCAGACGACGGCGGCAGTGGATGGTCCGCCCGAACTGCGGGATCTGTGGCACGGGGCGTGGAGCCTCGTGGTTGTCATCGGTGTACTGGCCGCCGAATGGACGTTACGGCGCCGAGTGGGGCTCGCATGACACGACGTGCCGGATCGATCATCGTTGCACTGGCGCTGCTGTGGCCGGCCGTGGCCGCGGCGCAGGCGCCCGCCGCTGCGGCGGCCCCGAGCGACGGCCGCTGGGCGATTGTCGTGAGCGGCGCCTCCGGCGGGGCCGCGTATGCCGAGCAGCTCGCCACGTGGCGGCAGGCGATCCACGCCGCGCTCACGACGCGATTCGGCTTCGCGCCGGCCCAGATCGTCCAGCTCGTGGACGAGACGGCCCGCGCCTCGGGCACGCCAGCGACGGCCGAGAACGTCCGCCAGGCGTTTGCGACCCTGCGCGGTCGGGTGGGGAAGGACGACCTCGTGCTCATCGTCCTGCTGGGCCATGGCACCTTCGATGGCCAGGCGGCGAAGTTCAATCTCGTGGGGCCCGATCTGACGGCCGCCGACTGGGCCGTGATGCTCGGCGCCCTGCCCGGCCGTCAGGTCATCGTGAACACCACTGAAGCCAGCGCGCCGTTCCTCGATGTCCTGGCCGCCCGCGGGCGGGTCGTCATCACGGCCACGGAGACCGCGG
>JANNIB010000488.1:0-28300 GCA_031404695.1 Acidobacteriota bacterium | reverse complement strand
CTCCATGCCTCATGCGGAATCCGCCGTCATCGCGTTCGTCATCCCGGTGCGCAATGACGCCGAACGCCTCCGCACCTGTCTCGCCAGCCTGCAAGCCGCCGCGGCCGGCACCCCTCACGACCTGCTCGTGCTCGATCACGGTTCGCGCGATCGGTCCGCCGAGGTGGCGCGCGACGCCGGCGCGAGGGTGATCACACGCGCCGGCGGCAACGTCGCGGCGCTGCGCAACCACGGCGCCGCCCAGACGTCGGCGCCGCTCATCGCCTTCATCGACGCCGACAACGAGGTGGCCGAGGGCTGGCTGAGCGCGGCCCTGACCTCGTGCGCATCGCCGGACGTCGGCATGGCCGGCGCGCCCTATCATCCGCCACCGCACGGCACCTGGGTGCAGCGGACCTACGATGCGCTGCGCCGGCATCCAGCCGCCGAGGAACCCACCGAGTGGATGGGCGCCGGCAACATGGTGGTGCGACGCGACGCCTTCGTGGCGGCGCGCGGCTTCGACGAGCGGCTCGAGACCTGCGAAGACGTCGATCTCTGCGCGAAGGTGGCGATGGCCGGCTGGCGCCTGCTCGCCGTGCCCGGGATGCGCAGCGTGCATCACGGCGATCCTGCTCGCCTGTCGAATGTGTTCTGGGGTGAACTGTGGCGCGGCCGCGACAACCTGCGGGTGACGCTGCGGGGGCCCAAATCGGCGCGCACCCTGGCATCGGCCGCCATGCCGGTCGCCTACGCGGCGGCGGTGGTGGCGGCGCTGTTTGGCTGGATGGCCGGCGCGCCGGCAGGTCTGCTCGTCTCGGCCGCGGGCGCCGCCGGCGTGTTCGGCCTGCTGGCGCTGCGCGTTGGCGCCATGCGCGCCAACGCCGGCGGGCGTCTGCCGGCCGGCCTCTGGGCGGCCGTGCGCGTGGCACTCGCGTACGATCTCGGCCGCGCGGCCGCGGTCTTCGTGGGCGTCGGCCACGGCAGGCGCCGGGAGGCACCGGCGCGATGAGCCAGGCCCCGGCAACCAACGACCGCCGTATCCGCGTGCTCGAACTGCGCAGCGTCTTCGGCACCGGCGGCGGCCCCGAGAAGACGATTCTGCTCGGCACGGCGCTCACCGACCGGACGCGCTTCGACGTGACCGTCTGTTACATCCGCGATGCCCGCGACGGCGTCTTCGCCATCGACGAGTGGTCGCGCTCGCTCGGCATTCCCTATATTGAGGTCACCGAGCGCCATTCGCTCGATCCGGCGGTGGTGCGCAAGCTGCGGGCGATCGTCCGCGAGCGACGGATCGACATCGTGCACGCGCACGAATACAAGACCGACCTGCTGGCGCTGCTGGTGGCGAAACTGGAAGGCATCATCCCGCTGTCGACCGCGCACGGCTGGACCGGCCATTCGTCGAAGGAACGCTATCTGTACTACCCGGCCGACCGGTGGCTGCTCTCCCGGTATCCGCGGGTGATCGCGGTCTCCGAGGAGATCCGCCAGGTGCTCATCCGCGCTGGCGCGACACCCGCGCGGGTGACCACGGTGCTCAACTCGATCGACCCCGGCAGGTTCCACCGTGAGGCCGCGAAGGAACCGCTGGCGCGGCAGGCCCTCGGCCTGCCGGCCGAGGCGATCGTGCTCGGCGCGGTCGGGCGCGCCGAACCGCAGAAGCGCTTCGACCTGCTGGTCGGGGCCTTCGCGCGGCTGGCCGTCGAGCGGCCCCGGCTGCATCTGGTCATCGCCGGCGACGGCTCCTGCCTGCCGGCGCTGCGGCGCCAGGTGGAGGGGCTCGGCGTGCTCGGCGCGCGCGTGCATCTGCTGGGCCACCGCACCGATGTGCCGCAGCTGCACCATGCGTTCGACGTGTTCGTGCAGTCGTCCGACTACGAAGGCACGCCCAACGCGGTGCTCGAAGCGATGGCGCTTGGCACGCCGCTGGTGGCGACGCGGGCCGGCGGCACCGCCGAGATCGCCTTCGACGGGGTGCACGGCCGGCTGGTCGACTGCGGCGATCGCGAGGCGCTCATCGCGGCGATGGCCGAGCTGAGCGACGACCCGGCGCGGGCTCGCCACCTGGCCGCCGCCGCCCGCCAGCGGGTCGAAACCGAGCTCGCCTTCGCCACTCGAGTCGCCAAGGTGGAACGGATCTACGAGCAGCTGATGGCCGAGGCCGGGAAGGGCCGCGCATGAGCGCCGCCAAGGCCGTGGTGCGCGGCCTCGCCGGCCTGGCCGTGCTGCCGATGCGCCTGTCGCTGGCCGTGCGCAGCCGGCTGCTCGGGCGCGATCGCGCGTTTCAGGCATCGTGCGAGTGGCTGTCGCTGGTGCCCGGCGCCCCCGGGCAGTACCTGCGCCGCGCCTTCCTGAGCGCCACCACCGCCGGCTGCGGTCCCGACACGGTCATTGGCATGGGGTGCCACTTCGCGTCGGCCGACGTCCGCGTCGAGGGTAACGCCTACCTCGGGCCCAACGGCAACTTCGGCTGGATTCACGTCGAGCGTGACGTGATGATCGCCGCCGGCGTGCAGATCCCGAGCGGCCCGCGCACCCACGGCATCGCTCGGCTCGACATCCCGATGCGCGATCAGCCGGGGGTGGCCGTCTGTGTGCACGTGCGCGAAGGCGCCTGGATCGGCAACGGCGCGATCGTGCTCGCCGACGTCGGGCGGCACGCCGTCGTGGCCGCCGGCGCGGTCGTGACCAGGCCGGTGCCCGACTACGCGATCGTCGGCGGCGTCCCGGCGCAGATAATCAGATCGCGGCGCGACGAGGCCACGCCGTGAAGGTGCTGTATCTTTCGCACCGTCTGCCCTACGCGCCCAATCGCGGCGACCGCATCCGCTCATTTCACCTGCTGGAGGGCCTGCGCCGCGAGGCCGAGGTGAGCGTCGTCTCGCTGGTGCACGACGACGAGGAAGCCGCGCACACCGGCGACCTGACGGCTCGCGGCATGACGGTCACGACGGCGCGTGTCGGCGGCCTCGCACGCTGGGTGCGGGCAGTGACGGCGCTTCCTGGCAGCGAGCCGGTGACGCACGCCCTGCTCGATGCGCCGGCACTCGGCCCGCTCATCGACGCCGCGACCTCGCGCGCGCGGCCCGACGTGGTGGTGGCGCTCGGCAGCGGCATGGCGAAGTACGCGCTGCGGGCGCCGCTCGACCGCTTTCCCTGCGTGCTCGACATGGTGGACGTGGACTCGGAGAAGTGGCGCGCCCTCGCCGCGCTCGCCGCGCCGCCGAAGTCGTGGGTGTATCGACGCGAGGCGCGCGTGCTCGCCGCCTTCGAGCGCACGGCCTCAGAACGGGCAGCCACGGTGCTGGTCGTGAACGACAAGGAACGCGAGGCCCTGCAGCGCCTCGCGCCTCGCGCTGATGTCCGGATCCTCCCCAACGGCATCGACCTCGACGACTTCACGCCGCCAGGTCCGCCGGCGCCGTCGGCCACGGTGGTGTTCTGCGGTGTCATGAACTACGCGCCCAACGAAGCGGGGGCCGTGTGGCTCGTGCGGGAGGTGTGGCCGCGGGTCGTCGCGCGACGCCCGGACGCGCGGCTCGAACTGGTGGGCAGCAGCCCGTCGTCGGCGGTGCGGGCGCTGGCCGGATCCGCCGTCACGGTCACCGGCTCGGTGCCGCACACCCGCGACTATCTGTGGAACGCCGCCGTCGCCGTGGCGCCGCTGCACACCGCCCGCGGACTGCAGAACAAGGTGCTCGAGGCCCTCGCGGCGGGTGTGCCCGTCGTGACCACGGGGGCCGTGCGCGGCGGGCTGCCGGATGCCATCGCCCCGGCGTGCGCGGTGGCCGACGACGCGGCCGCCTTCGCCGATGCCATCGTCGAGCGCCTGGCGTTCACGCCCGAGGCGCGGCGCGCGCACGTGGCCCGCGTGGACCTCGCGCCTCACTCGTGGCGCGGCCCGCGTCAGCAGTTCGTCGACGTCGTCACCGCGGCCGCAACGGCGGCTGGGCTAGCGGCTAGCGCGCCGGCAGGACCGCCAGCTGCGCCCTGGCGTCGGCGGCCCCCGCAAACGACCGGCTGAGCGCCAGCGCCGACGTGAACGCCTCGCGTGCCAGCCGCGGCTGGTTGTTCTTCGCCAGCGCCAGGCCCAGGTGGTAGCGGTGCTCCGGGTTCTTCGGATCGAGCTTGACCGCGTCTTCGTAGGCCGCCACCGAGAACGCGAAGAGGCCGCGCTTGTAGTAGATGAACCCGAGCGTGTCGCTCACCTCGGGCGCCTGCGGCGCCCGCGCCTTGGCGGCCTGTGCCAGCTGCAGGGCCATGTCGAGGTTCTCGCCGTCCTCGACCTTCATCCAGGCGAGGTTGTTGTTGTCCACCACCGCCGACGAGTCCACGCGCAGCACGGCTTCATAGGCCCGCTTGGCTTCGGCGCGGCGATTGGCCATGTGGTGCAGCACGGCGACGACGGTCTTCGGGCCGACGGCGGTGGGTTGCAGGGTCGCCAGACGCTCGAACTCACGCATCGCCTCGTCGAGCCGCTGGTCGGCCACGTAGAGCTGACCGAGCATCGAATAGGCCTCGAGGATCGAGGGATCGGCTTCGATGGCGCGCTTCAGCAGCGCTTCGGCAGCCTTGTAGTCGCGGGTGTCGCCGTAGGCGCGCGCCGCCACGACCAGCGAGCGCGCGTCACCCGGCGCCTTGTCCACCGCGGCGTTGGCGACGGCCAGGGCGCCATCGACGTTGCCGGCGGCGAGCCGGCTGGCCACCAGCCCGCCGAGCGCCTCGTACGACGACGGCTCGGCCTCGAGCGCTGCCGCGAAGCGCTGCTCGGCGCCCTTCGGGTCGCGACGGGCCAGCCGGATCTGGCCGTCGAGCGTCTGCACGCGCGGCTCCTTCGGCAACTGCGCGGCCACGATGCGCAGGGCCTCGGTGGCGTCCTCGAGACGCCCGGCGCCGAGGAACGCGCGCACCAGGGCCAGCCGGGCCTCGAGGTGCGAGGGGGCGTTGCGCACGGCTTCCTGCGCCACGGCAATTGCCTGGTCGAACTCGCGGGCGCCCAGGTGCACGCGCGACAGCTCCACCTGCGCCGGCACGTAGCTGGGGTTGAGGCGCAGCGCCGCAGTCAGCGCGACTCGCGCTTCGCCGGCCCGCCGCCGCTGCAACAGGGCCTGTGCCAGCCAGAAGTGGCCGGCGTCGTATCTGCTGTCGGTCGAGACGGCCGCCTGCAGATCCGTGAGGGCGTCGTCGGTGCGGCCCATCTCGAGGCGGAAGCGGCCGCGCAGCGCCAGCGCCCGGGCCGAGCGGGGCTGCTGCTTCAGGAGATCTTCGAGGTGCGCCATCGCGTTGTCGCGGCGCCCGGCCACGAAGTCCACCGTGGCGAGGCGGAGCGTGGCGTCGGCGAAATGGCGGGGCTCGGCGGCCAGCGCCGTGAGGCGATCGATGGCCTCCTTCTCACGGCCGGTGACGAGCAGCACTTCCGAGAGCATGAAGCCGGCCGCCGGGTCCTTCAACTCATCGGCCAGCGTGCGCAGATGCGGTTCGGCCTTGCCGGCATCGCTCAGGTTCACGAACATCGAGGCCAGCGATCGCAGCGCCAGCGCGTTCCTGGGTTCGATGGCGAGCGCGGCGAGAAACGCCTCCTCGGCGCCGGCGGTGTCGCCGGCCTGCAGGCGATAGCTGCCCAGCGCGAGCCGGGCTTCGGGCGACTTCGGATCGACGTCGATGGCGCGGGCGTAGGCCGCCTCGGCCTCGGGGGTGCGGCCGCGCACCGACTGGATCGCCCCCAGCGTGGCGTACGACAGGCCGCGATTGGGATCGAACTCGATGGCCCGTTCGAGCGACTGCGTGGCGGCGTCGTAGTCCTTGAGGCCGGCAAGGGCGTTGCCGAGCAGGACGTGTGCGGCGACGTTTTTCGGATCGCGCTCGATGACCTTCCGGGCCCGCGAACGCGCGTCTTCGTAGCGGGTCGCCAGCAGCAGGTACTGGCCGGCGGTGAGCTGCACCTTGGGATCGTCGGGCAGCAGGTCGGCGGCGCGCACGTACTCGGGGTAGGCCGCCTCGGGGTTGTTCGATTGGGCGTATGCCTCGCCCAACTTGTAGCGGGCTTCGCCGTAGGCAGCGTCGATCTGCACGGCGGCGCGGTATTCGATGATCGCTTCGGGCAGCTTGCCCGCAGCCACGTAGGCATCGGCGCGGGCGACGTGGGCGACCTTTTCGGTGGCCGGATCACCGCCGCAGGCAGCCACCGTCACCGCCATCGCGGCCGTCCACGCCGCCAGGCGGGCGCGGGATGAAATTCGTTTCGGCATGACGGTCGTCGCTCCTACTCCGGAATGTACGTCGCGAGCTTCGGGAACAACTGGTCGGCAAACGCCACAGCGCGTCGTTCGGCGTCGGCAGGCGTCTCGTCGCGGCCCACGGGACTGAGGATCCTGACCAGCGCGCCGTCGGTGCGGTTGCGGCTGGCAGCGTCCCACACGAGAAGCGCCTTGCTCACGTACTCGCTGGCGATCGTGCGCCCGCGGCCCTGGTACCAGTAGAGGGCGATCTGGCGATTCTCGCCTTTCTGGATCAGGTAGCGATTCACTTCGGCGCCGCCGGCCGACGCCAACCGAAGGCGACCGGCCTCCACCGGCACCCAGCCGGCACCCGGGAGGCAGTTCATCGGCGAGTGGATGGCGTCGCCCTGGCGCTGGCTCCGGTAGTAGCCGATGTAGAGCCCGACCTCCTGGCTCCCCGCCGCATAGGCGCGCAGCACGTAGTCGTCGACGCCGAGCACGCGCATGGTGTCGAGATCGAGCGGCGCCGCATCGACGCCGCGCCACTGGTCGAGCGACAGCGGAAAGCCGGGGAGCAGATCGCGCGGGGCGCTGGCATCGGGACGTTCGGCGGCGGTGAGCGCCACGGCGGCGGCGCCGAGCGTGAGGGCGACGACGAGCAGACGGGCGGTCAGATTCATGGATATCACGACGGCACGCGGCCAACCGGCAGCGCGGTCAATTCGGGGTCGGGCAGCACGCGCGAGAGCAGCTCGCGCAACACGAAGAGCAGGGCCAGCGCCGACACGAACACCAGCCACCCGGAGAAGGTGTGCAGGAACCCTTCGGCTGCCTCCGGCCCGTAGTGGTGCGCGGCGATGCCGGTGCCGGCGACGCGCAGCCCGTTGGTGAAGACCGCAATCGGCACAGTCGCCAGGGCGAGCACCCAGCGGACCCACGCTCGCGAGTCCATGAAGTAGCCGTAGACGATGCCGAGCGTGAGCAGCGAGATGAGCGAGCGGATGCCGCTGCAGGCTTCGGCCACTTCGAGGGTGGTGCTGGCGAGCACCATCACATTGCCTTCGCGCAGCACCGGCACGCCGAACAGGCGCAGCCCGGCTTCGCCCACCTGCGAGGCCAGCAGCTGCAGCGGCAGCGCGATCTGGTTGAACACGATCGCCGGCAGCGGAATCATCAGCAGGAGGAAGGCGAGCGGAAAGGCCAACAGGCGCAGGTGTTCCCAGCCGAAGGCGAAGAGCACCAGCCCGACGAGCACGCCGATGGTCGCCACCCGCGTCAGGAACAGTTCGGCGCCGAGGGTGCCGGCGGTCAGCACGGCCAGGCTGCCGACGATGACGACCAGGCCGAGCACGCTCGGCCGACGGGCGGCGGCGATGAGCGTCTGGCGGCGTTCCCAGGCAAGGAAGAGCGCCACCGGAACCACCAGGAAGCCGTGCGAGTAGTTGTCGTCGGTCGCCCAGTCGGACACCAGCTTCCGGCCCACGTCGAAAAACAGCGCCGCGAAGCTCAGGGCCGCCAGCACGGCCGCTGCCAGCGGGCGCGTCACGACGGGGGATCCTGGCAAGTCATTCCACGAACAAGTATCGGTTGATCAGGGATGGTGAGGTAGGGCGGAATCGCGCGAAACCCTCGTGAAAATGCCAACGGCGGAGCGTATGCCGCCCCGCCGTCGGATGGTTGTCGGGCAGGCGCCCGGAGAGACGCTAAGAGCGGGCGGTCTGCTGCTTGCGCCGACGGCGGGCAGCCACCGCGCCGGCCAGACCGGTGCCGAGCAGGATGAGGCTCGCCGGTTCCGGCACCACCGTGGCCTGGTTGACGAACGACTCCGAGTTGCCCCAGGCGCCAATCGACTGCACGTGCATGCCGATGCGGAGGTCACCGGTGGCGAGGTTCGTCAGCAGGCTGGCGAAGGTCGAGCCGGAGTTGAGCGTGAAGACGAGCTTCAGCCACTCGTTCGGGTTGATGCCGTTCTGCGCCACCGGCGGGCGCGAGCCGTAGCCGTTGGTCGCCTGGAACGACAGGCCCTGGCTGCCCGGCAGGTTGCGATTGCCCCCCAGCGTCGAGAACGACACGCCGTTCGACGACGTCATCTGGTTGTTGTTCGGGCTCATCAGCAGCGGGTTGGGCTGGTCGAAGTAGATCTGGGTGACCGAAGAATTGGCCAGACCCGTGTTCTTGAAGATGAACTCGACCTGGCCGCCGCCGAGGTCGGTCAGCTCGGCCGTCAGCTGTGCCTGGCCGATCGCGCAGCTCGAGGCCGCGTTGTTGGTGATGCAGGAGAAGCCGAGAGGCGCCGCCTCAGTGCGCGCCGCGCTCACCGTGAGCACACCCGCTGCCATCGCCGCTGCCGTCACGAACCGGGAAACCGACATTGTCTTGAACAAGACACTCATCCTTTTCACTGCGAGACACCGCGTTTCCCCGTGGGAACCAGTGAGTCGCGACTAGCTCTCTTCATAGCAATCGGAATGCCATGTTCAACAGAGTAGGGTTGCTGCGAATTCGTCGCTTTTCTGTCTCCGGCACCCGATTCGTGGCCAAAACGAGGATCGCAGGGTGGCGATCGAGGGATGATTCTCTACACCGGCCAAGACTTTCAAGGCCCCGAACTTCACATGTTACGCGGCATTCCAGTATTGGGCACTCCTGCGCTCCATGGCGCCCTGCGGTTCACGTTGGCTTGACTTTATTCTTCACGAGGTCGAGTGATTGTCGCCAACTTTCCGTTCTTGTCCCGAATCTGCTGATATTATTGACGTCTTGCCGTGAATTCACGGCCACTGCATGCTGCCGGCCGACGTTTCAGGCGACGCCCTCCCCCCTCAGCCCAAGGGTCCTACCCTCATTGGGAGAAGTCAGGCCCTCAAGGTCGTTCATCAGGAAGTCGAATACGCCGCCAGGTCCGACGCCAAGGTGCTCATCACCGGCGCCAGCGGCGTGGGCAAGGAAGTGGTCGCGCACCTGATTCACCAGCGCAGCCGCCGCCGCCACGCGCCGATGCTGACCATCAACTGCGCGGCGATGCCCGACACGCTGCTCGAGTCGGAACTCTTCGGCCACGCGCGCGGCAGCTTCACCGACGCGTATCGCGACAAGCGCGGGCTGTTCGAAGCAGCCAACAGCGGTACCGTGTTCATGGACGAAGTGGGCGAGATGTCGCTGCGCATGCAGGCGCTGCTGCTCCGCTTCCTCGAAACCGGCGAGATCCAGCGCGTCGGCGACGAGCGCAACCGCGTCAACGCCAACGTGCGGGTGATTGCGGCCACCAACCGCCGCCTGCCTGAGCGCATCGCGGCCGGCGAATTCCGCGAAGACCTCTACTACCGGCTGAACGTCATCCACATCACGATCCCGCCCCTGCGCGAACGCAAGGACGACGTGACGCCGCTGCTCGACCACTTCCTGCGGCTCTTCGCCGTGGAACATGGCGTGCCCCTGCCGCAGTGCTCGACCGACGCGATAGCCGCGCTCGAAGCCTACGACTGGCCCGGCAACGTGCGCGAACTGCGCAACATCGCCGAGCGCCTGACGTGCCGCTGCCCGGGCGGTGTGATTTCCGCCATCGACCTGCCGCTCGAAGTGCGCACCGGCTCGCCGGTTGCCGACACCTCATCGTCCAAGCCGGCGTCACCCGCGCCGGCGCAGGCCCTGCTCGATCGCATCCTGCTCAAGGGCGAGTCGTTCTGGGACGTAGCCTACGAGCCGTTCATGGCCCGCGACCTCACGCGCGAGGACGTGCGGCATCTGGTGCGCGTCGGGCTCGAGCAGACGCGCGGCAACTACAAGGCGCTCGTGCAGTTGTTCAACATGGATCCGCAGGACTACAAGCGGTTCCTGAACTTCCTGCGCAAGTACGGGTGTCACATGCCGTTCCAGCGCTTCCGGATGGCACCCGGGCGAGAGCTTGAATAGATAGAGCGCGGGTCATCGCGACGATCGATCACCCGATCAATCGATCACGAGATCACCCGATTCCCGATATCTAAGCCGCGTTGACAGCGTCGACGTACGACTGCCAGCGCGGGTTCTCCGGCGCCACGAACGCCACCCCGCAGCTCACCGGCTGCAGCGGATCGGGGCGGTGGGCCCACACGCGCTGACCACTCAGGTCGATGCCGAGTTCGGGAATCACGACCTGCACCGTATCGCCCGGAGGCGCGGTGCCGAAGACTTCCAGGCAGACCCCGCCGTAGCTGACATCGAGCAGACGTCCGGGCAGCCCGCCGACCAGCGCCGCCACCTCGGCATCGAGGCGCTTGCGCGGCCAGCGGCGCTTCGGACGCGGCACGGCGAGCAGCTCGCCGATCGTCAGCTCGAGCTCACGCGGCGTGACCGGCGCCAGCAGGTAGCGGGCGCCGAGTCCGGCAGCCTCCACCTCGAGCACGTGGTCCTGGCCGCCGATGACGATGGCGACCGTGCGGGGGAACTCGACGCGGGCCACCGCCACCAGGTGCAGGCCGTTGTACGGTCCGAGCCGCACATCCGTCACCAGAACCTCGGGGGGCGGTCCGTCTTCGAGCGTGCGGCGCGCGTCTGGAAAACTCGCACTCGCACGGGCAGAGAAGCCGGAACGGCGAAGCGCGGTGACGCGACCCGATAGTACCGCCGCATCGGCGCTGACGACGAGGATGTCTGATGTCATGCTCATGGGGGGCTGGCGAGATGACTTTTGCAAACGGACGGCCAAGCTCGAGCGCCGGCATTCTCTCAGTAATGCAATGCCATGGCAAGCCAGACCCAGACTTGTGGGCGCGGGTCCGCTGATTTGTCTACAGGGAGGGCCAGCCGGTCAGGCGGGCAGGCCGCTGCCGCCGGGGGCGGGCAGGATGCCTGGCAGCAGGTCGAGGCCGTCCACGAACAACCGCCACCGCGCGTCCACGGCGCTGTCGCGGCGAAGCGCCAGGCCGCACGCCACCGGCTGCGCCTTGCCCGGGCGACGCGTCCAGACCCGTTCAACGGGTACGGTCAGGCCGGTCGACGGGACCACCAGCTCGAGGGTGTCCTGTGGAATATCGGTGCCGAAGAACTCGATGCCCGCCCCGCCGTAGCTGACATCCACGATGCGGGCATCGACGCCGGCCACAATCGACACCACGTCGCGCGCCGGGCGGCGGCGGGGCCAGCGGCGCTGCGGGCGGGGGTTGGCGATGAGCTCGGCAAGCACAGCCCGCAGGCGGTCGAGACTGACCGGTTCGACGAGATAGCGGGCGCCGAGGTGATAGGCCTCGGTCTGCAGCGCCGGATCGCGCGGCCCGGTCACGAGACAGGCCGTGCGCGGATGTTCGACCTGCGCAATCGCCACCAGGTGCAGCCCGTTGTAGTCGCCCAGGTGCACGTCGGTGACGATGGCTTCCGGCTCCAGCTCCGACAGGATCTGCCGGGCGGCGAGAAACCCGTTCACCGGCACCACCACGAATCCCGCCTGCGACAGCGCGTCGTGGCGAGCCATCGAGGAACTATCCGCGGTGCCTACGAGGAGGACCGGCGCGCGGTCGGAGCCTGGGCTGTTCACGGCGACTGCTATATCAAGGATCGCGCCAACTCAAACTTAGCGAATTATCGCCACAATTTGCACTGATTCACTGAATGCCACAGCTGAGCGTCAACACAATCGTAAAGGACCTGCGCGGTGCGTCGGTGAATTGACAGTTGGCGGCGTGCGATGACCGGTTGCACGATGGCGGGGGCTGGTTCACGATAGGGCCCATGCGACTCAGCCTGATCACCCTCTTCACGGTCCTGCTCGCGACGACACTGCTGCCGCTGGCTTCGGCCATTCAAGGCCCGCCACCGGCGCCGATTCCACCGCCGCCCGACGTGGCGGCGCCGCCGAAAGACGCCGACACGCTGCCTTCCGGACTGGCCTCCAAAGTCTTGACGCCTGGCAGCGGCGCTGCCAAGCCGGGCGCCACCGACATGGTCACGGTGCACTACACCGGCTGGACGACCGACGGGAAGATGTTCGACAGCTCCGTCGCGCGCAAGGCGCCGAGCACCTTCCCGCTCGACCGGGTGATCAAGGTCTGGGGCGAAGGCGTGCAGCTCATGGCCGCCGGCGAGAAGCGCCGGCTGTGGATTCCCGAGGCGCTCGCTTACAAAGGCCAGGCGGGGCGGCCGGCGGGCATGCTGGTGTTCGACATCGAGCTGCTCGAGTTCAAGGCAGCGCCCACGACCCCGCCACCGGACGTGGCCGCGGCGCCCGCCGACGCCAAGGTGACCCCGTCGGGACTCGCCTACAAGTCGATCAAGGCCGGCACCGGCACCGAACACCCGAAGAAGAGCAGCCGCGTCACCGTGCACTATTCCGGCTGGCAGACCAGCGGCAAGCTGTTCGACAGCTCGGTCATGCGCGGCCAGCCGGCGACCTTCGGCCTCGGCGACGTCATCGAAGGCTGGACCGAAGGCGTGCAGCTGATGGTGGTGGGCGAGACGATGCGCTTCTGGATTCCCGAGAAGCTCGCCTACAAGGGCCAGGCCGGCGTGCCGTCGGGCATGCTCGTGTTCGACGTGGAGCTCATCTCCTATCGCGATTAGCGCGCCGCGTTCGCCGGGCGCGACGTTCGTGGCCGATCGCGGCGACGTCGCCCACCGCCTCGATCAGGCCGTGCAGCGCCACCTGCCCGCGGCGTTCGGGCTGTCGCGTTCGGGCATCCAGAAGCTCGTCGCCGCCGGCCGCATCCTGGTCAACGGAACGCCGGCGCGGCGTCCCGCCCAACGCCTGGCGGCCGGGGACCTGGTCGCCCTCGACGCGGTCGCCGCCACGCCGCCGGCGCCGCCGGCGGCGGAGTCGCTGCCGCTCGACGTCATCTTTGAGGACGACGACCTGCTCGTCGTGTGCAAGCCGGCCGGCATGGTGGCGCACCCGACCTCGGCCCAGCGCACCGGCACGGTGGTGAACGCCGTGCTCGGCCGCGCGCGCGGCGAGGCGGGCGACGCGTGGGCGCCACGCCTGGTGCAACGGCTCGACAAGGGCACGTCGGGCCTGATGATCGTCGCCCGTTCAAGCGCCGTCCATGCGGCGCTGCAGCGCCGCCGCGACGACATCGTGAAGGACTATCTCGCGGTCGTCTGGGGCCGTCCCTCGCCGCGCCAGGGCGTCATCGACGGGTCGCTCGGGCGCGATCCGCTCGACCGCCGCCGCATGATGGTGCGCGAGGCCGGATCGCCGTCGCTCACCACCTACGCGGTGCTGGCGCACACCGCCGGCGCGGCGCCCGGACTGAGCCTCGTGCGCTGCCGTCTCGGGAGCGGACGCACGCACCAGATCCGCGTGCATCTGGCCGACCGCGGCTGGCCGATCGTCGGCGACCCGACCTACGGCCACCTGCCGCGGCGCCGCCTCGCCTCGATCGCGCTCGATCGCCAGGCCCGCAACTTCGGCCGCCAGGCGCTCCACGCATGGCGGATCCGACTGCGGCTGCCCTCGTCCGGCGAAGTGATCGAACTTGAAGCGCCGCTCCCCGACGACCTCTCGGCGCTGGTCCGCGCAGCCGGGGTCGAACCTGCGGTCGGGGCGCGGAACACGACTCGCCGTGCGACGTGACAACCCGGCGGAGGGTGGCATAATCGGCGCGGCCTCGGGGCCGCGTCCGTGACCGCCCACGATCTCACCCGCCGTCTCGCCGCCCTGCCCGCGCGCCGTCTGGCCGTGCTGCCAACGCCGCTCGACGACGCCACGCGTCTGCGCGAGGCACTCGGTGGCCGCGCGCGCTGCCCTCGCATCCTGGTGAAACGCGACGACCTCACCGGCCTCGGCCTCGGCGGCAACAAAGCCCGCAAGCTCGACTTCCTGCTGGGCGATGCGCTCTCGAAAGGCGCCACCTCCGTCATCACGACCGGCGCCGCGCAGTCGAACCACGCGCGCATGACGGCGGCGGCCGCGCGTCGCGCCGGCCTCGACGTCGATCTGGTGCTGACTACCGCCGACGACCCGGCGCCGCTCGAGGGCAACCTCCTGCTCGATCATCTCTTCGGTGCCCGGGTGCACATGGTGCCGGCCGTCGATCCGATGCTGGCGGTGGGCCATGACGACGCGGTGGTGCGCCAGGTCGCCGAGTCGCTGGTCGAACGCGGCGGCCGCCCGTACGTGATCGCGGTGGGCGGCTCGAGCGGGGTGGGCGCACTCGGCTATGTCGCCGGCACGGTCGAACTCGCCGGCCAGCTCGCCGCCCTGGGCGTCGAACCGCGGCGGCTCTACTTCGGCAGCGGCTCGCGCGGTACGCAGGCCGGACTCACCCTCGGCGCGCATCTGCTCGGCGTCTCCTACGAGCTGCACGGGGTGGCAGTGAGCGGCGGCGAGCCCGAGAAGATCGAGCGCGCGCGGCGCGTCGCTACCGAGACCGCGGCACTGCTCGGCGCCGACGCGTCGGTGCGCGAGGCGCGCTTCTTCACCGACCAGGGCTTCATCGGCGATGGCTACGGCCTGCCCACCGCCGCCGGCCTCGAGGCGATGCTGCTGGCCGCGCGGAGCGAGGCCCTGGTGCTCGACCCGACCTACACGTCGAAGGCGCTCGCCGCGCTCATCGCGCACGTCCGCTCCGGGGAGCTCTCGCCCGCCGACACGGTGGTGTTCCTGCACACCGGCGGCGCCCCCGCCACGTTGACGACCAGGAGCGCGACACATCTGGTCAGCGCTGCGGGTTGGCAGAATCTGTAACGATTTCGCTGTTTGACGTGTGCAGATTCTGAGCAGCGTGTACCGCAACGGCACAAACACGCACTAAGTTGTTGACTCAGAAAGGGTTAACTGCTGCTCCAGGCTGCCAGATCAGCTCCGATGTGCCTCGACAGCGCAGCTGCGGCCTGAGTCAACGCGATCGGGGCACCCCGTGCAGGCGCGGGCAGGCGCGGGTCACAACCACCGAGATCGCGCCGTAATACTCACGCGCGCGGATGCCGTGTGACAGGCTTTCAGAAGTGGCAGCCGGCTTGCGAAAGAGGGCGGCATGACTGCTCCGTCTCTTTCGCCTCCCGGCATCCTGAGTTCTCAGCTCAGGCGCCTGCCGATCTGCGCCCTGGCGGTTGCCGTGGTCGTCGGATTTTTCGCCTCCGACGCCTCCGCGCAACGCCGCGAACGCCCCGTCCGATCGGACGAGGTCAAGTTCGACAAGCTCCTCCGCGACGTCGAAGCCGACGACTCGGAAGTGCCGGTGATTGTCGAGTTCAACGACGAGAAGGACGCCGACAAGCTGATTCAGGAAGAGGGCGGCCGCAAGGGCAAGCGCCTCGGCAGCATGCGCGGACGCACCACCCGCATGAACAAGCGGATGCTGCGGCGCCTGGCCCGCCACGGCGCCATCAAGCGCGTGCACTACGACCGTCCGGTCGAAGCGCTCGTCGGGCGCACGACGGCGGCCGTCGGCGCCAAGACGGTCCATCAGAAGTTCGGCTACACGGGCCAGGGCATCGGCGTGGCGGTCATCGACTCGGGGATCGCCCCCGCGCACGATGACTTGCGCTACGCGGGAACCACGTCGCAGCGCATCACGAAGTTCGTCGACTTCGTCGGCACCGCGACCAGCGCCTACGACGACTGGGGCCACGGCACGCACGTGGCCGGCATCATCGCCGGCAACGGCTACGACAGCGACGGCGCCCGCACCGGGATCGCGCCCAAGGCGACGCTCGTCGCCCTCAAGGCGCTCGACCGCGATGGTCGCGGCCGCATCAGCTCGATCATCGCCGCGCTCGACTGGGTGGTGGCCAACCGGGCCGCCTACAACATCCGCGTCGTCAACATGTCGCTCGGCGCCGGCGTGTTCGAGTCCTACAACACCGACCCGCTGACTGTGGCCGCCAAGCGCGCGGTCGACGCCGGCATCGTGGTGGTGGCAGCGGCCGGTAACATCGGCAAGAACGCCGCCGGCCAGCCGCAGTACGGCGCCATTACGGCGCCCGGCAACGCCCCCTGGGTGCTCACGGTGGGTGCGGCCGACAGCAAGGGCAACCTCGATCGCCGCGACGACGCCGTCGCCCTCTACAGCTCGCGCGGTCCGACGGCGCACGACTTCCTCGCCAAGCCCGACCTGGTCGCGCCCGGCACGGCGATTACGTCGCTGGCCTCGCCGAACAGCAAGATGTATCTCGAGAAGCCGGAGTACCTGTCGAGCGGCACGCGCTCCACGGCCTACAAGCCGTACCTGACGCTGAGCGGCACGAGCATGGCCGCGCCGGCCGTCGCCGGCACGGTGGCGCTCATGCTGCAGGCCAACCCCAACCTCACGCCCAACCTCGTGAAGGCGGTGCTGCAGTACACGGCGGAGGCCAAGCAGAGCGTCGACGTGCTGACGCAGGGCGCGGGCTTCCTCGACGCGCGCGGCGCCGTCACGCTGGCCAAGTACTTCAAGGACGCCAAGCCCGGCAGCCGGTATCCGCTGTCCTCGAGCTGGAGCAAGCGCCTCGTGTGGGGCAACCGCCTCGTGACCGGCGGCGTCATCACGCCGGGCGCCAACGCCTGGGGCGTCAACATCGTCTGGGGCGAGAACATCGTCTGGGGCGAAAACATCGTCTGGGGTGAGAACTGCGCCGGCTCCTGCAACAACGTGCTGTGGGGACAGAACATCGTGTGGGGGCTGGCCCAGACTCAGAACATCGTCTGGGGCGAGAACATCGTGTGGGGCCTCGACGACAACATCGTCTGGGGGCTCACCCAGGGCCAGAACATCGTCTGGGGCGAGAACATCGTGTGGGGCCTCGGCGACGACAACATCGTGTGGGGCCTCGACTGCGGCGGCGCCAACTGCCCGGCCACGGTGTGGGGGAACAACACCGGGGCGCTGGGGCTGAACATCGTGTGGGGCCTCTCGGAGGGGCTCAACGTCGCCTGGGGCAACAACATCGTCTGGGGCCTGAACATCGTGTGGGGTGAGAGCACCGACCCCGATGCGTCGTGGGGCAGCTCGGGCACCGAGGGCCACTTCTACGGCGACGAGACGCTCGAAGTGCTCGGCTTCGACCCGATCGCCTGGGACACGGTAAACAACCCCGAACTGGCCGAAGGGCCGATTACGGGCCTGGAAGGCGGCCTCTAATGGAGAAGATGCCGTTCTCCGAGGCCCTGCACGCGACGCTGCCGGCGATGGAATACCCGGCCGCCCACGACACGACCTCGACCGACTGGCGGCAGCAGCTGCCGGTGCTCGCGGCCGGTGCGGTCACCCTGCGGGGGCTTCGCGCGGATGACGCCGAATCGCTCTTCGAACTGCTGACCACCGAGGAAGTGGCGCGCTTCATCTCGCCGCCGCCCAGCACGGTGGAGGGCTTCCGCCGCTTCATCGAGTGGGCGGGCCACGAACAGGCCGCGGGCCGCTACGCCTGCTTCGCGGTGGTGCCGGCCGGCACCGATACCGCGGTGGGCATCTTCCAGGTGCGCCAGCTCGACGCCGCGTTCGACACCGCGGAGTGGGGCTTCGTGATGGGCTCGGCCCACTGGGGCACCGGCATCTTCGCCGACGCCGCGCCGATGGTGGTCGAGTTCGCCATCGACTGGATCGGCGTGCGGCGGCTCGAAGCCCGTACGGCGGTGTTGAACGGACGCGGCAACGGCGCGCTCGCCAAAGTCGGCGCGGTGCGCGAAGCGGTGCTGCGGCAGTCGTTCGCACGGCACGGTCAGCACTACGACCAGCACCTGTGGACGATTCTCGCCGACGACTGGAAGGCCGCGCGCACAGCGCGCGACCCGAAGGTGCACTAGAACCAGCCGGCTCTCCCCTCCCCGACGGCCGGGCTGCCTTGGCGCAGTCCGGCCGTTTCGCTGTTCGTGATTGCACGAAAAGCCTTGCGTTCGTCTCCGGATGTCACGCCCGACAGCGATTGAGAGGCCCCGCGCGACGGCGATCGCTGGCGCAAGCTCGAGGGCGTGTGGTCCAATGATGACTTCCCGTGATTGCGTCTTTCCTGTCCCGTCGCCCCTGGGGCCGTTGGACCGGACTCCTCGCACTGCTCGTGCTGTGGACGTCACCGGTGCGAGCGCAACTCGTCACTGAGTCCGCGCTGACGACGATCCAGCCCGGGTCCGCCTCGCCCGGCACGCCGGAGCAGCCCGTCATCGTGATGACGCGCGAGGCGTCGGGCAAGGCCACCGTCCGGGCCGTGCGTCTCACCGGCGACTTCACGCTGGACGGCACGCTCAGCGAAGAGATCTACTCGACCGTCGCGCCGCTCGGCGACTTCGTGCAGCAGGAACCGATCGAAGGCCAGCCGGCCACGGAGAAGACCGAGGCCTGGATCTTCTACGACGATCGGAACATCTACATCGCCGCGCGGATGCACGAATCGGAGCCGACGCGCCGCGTCGCCAGCGAGATGCGGCGCGACTCGTTCAACATGTTCAACAACGACCACATCGCGGTCCTGTTCGACACCTTCAACGACCATCGCAACGGCTTCGGGTTCTCGGCCAACCGCCTTGGCGGCATGTTCGACTGGACCGCCACCAACGAGCAGCCAAGCCCCAACTGGAACGGGCTCTGGCAGTCGAAGGCGCAGGACTTCGACGGCGGCTGGACGATCGAGATCCGGGTGCCGTTCCGCTCGATCCGCTTCAAGGAAGGCGGCGACGTGTGGAACGTCAACCTACGCCGCATGGTGCGGTGGAAGAACGAGGTCTCGTATCTGATGCAGGTGCCGCGCTCGTGGAGCCGACGCGGCCTCAACAAGCTGTCAGATGCGGCGGCCCTCACCGGTCTGCAGACGCCGCGAAAGTCGATCAATCTCGACGTCAAGCCTTACGCACTCGGGTCGGTGCTCACCAACCGCACGGCCACGCCGGCCTTCAACAACCGCGGTGACGCCAACTTCGGCGTCGACGCCAAGTGGGGCGTCACGCAGCAGTTCGTCGCCGACCTGACTTACAACACCGACTTCGCGCAAGTCGAGGACGACGAGGCGCAGGTCAACCTCACACGCTTCTCGCTGTTCTTCCCGGAGCGTCGCGACTTCTTCCTCGAAGGCCAGGACGCGTTCGCCTTCGGCGGGGTCGGCGGTGGGGGGGGCAGCGGTGGGGGGGGTGGCGGGGGCGGTGGGGGGGGCGGCGGCTTCGGCGGGGGCGGCGGCGGTCTGACGCCGATCCTGTTCTACAGTCGTCGCATCGGACTCGGCTCGAGTGGCGCCGTGCCAATCATCGGCGGTGCCCGTGTGCTCGGGCGCAGTGGTCCGTGGCAGGTGGGGACCTTGTCGATCGAAACCGACGAGGCGCCGACGGCCGACCTGCCAATGACGAACTTCTCGGTGCTGCGCGTCAATCGCGACGTGCTGAGCCGCAGTCGCATCGGCATGGTGGCCAGCAGCAAGAACCCCCTCGGGGCCTTCGGCACCAACTACTCGGGCGGTCTCGACGCTGCCTTCAACTTCAAGAGCGATTTCTTCATCAACGCCTACTGGGCAGGCTCCGAAACCGCAGCCAAGTCGGCGACAACCAGCGCCTACCGCGGCCACAGCTACCGCGGCCGCTTCGACTGGAACGCCGACCGCTACGGCGTCAACGTCGAGCATCTCTTCGTCGGCGACGGCTTCAATCCCGAGGTGGGGTTCCTCCGGCGCCAGCGATTCCGCCGCAACAACGTGCAGCTGCGCTTCAGCCCGCGGCCGAAGGCGCTTCACGGCGTCCGCAAGCTGACCTACCAGTTGAGCGCCGACCGCATCACGGGAGCCGCCACGGGTCTCGTCGAGACGGAGGAGTACCAGGGTCAGTTCAGCGCCGAGCTGAACAACGGCGATTTCCTGAACGCCGAGGTCACCCAGGCATTCGAAGGCATCGTGACGCCGTTCGAGGTGGCGCGGGGGGTCACGGTTCCCGTCGGCGGCTATCGCTTCAATCAGGCCCGGGTGTCGTACCAGATGGGCCTGCAGCGCCGGATCAGCGGCGGCCTGACGTTTAGCCGCGGTGGCTTCTACGACGGCACCCTGACCGAGGCAACGTGGCGCGGCCGCGTCGAGTTCACGCCCCAGCTGTACCTCGAGCCGTCGCTGTCGTACAACCGTGTCGAGGGCCCGTTCGGCGATGCCAACTCGAACCTCGTGAGCTCACGCTTGACCTACACCGTCACGCCGCGGATGTTCGTGGCCGCCCTGGTGCAGTACCAGTCGCGGTTCCAGTCGGTGTCGACCAACCTGCGCTTCAGGTGGGAGTATCAGCTCGGCAGCGAGCTCTTCGTCGTTTACAGCGATGGGCGTACAACGGTGCCAGAGCGCCCACACTGGTTCCCCGAAATACAAAATCGCTCGGTGGTCGTGAAGCTCACGAAGCTCTTCCGCTGGTAGGCGCGAATTAGTCCCGACTAAATCGACCGCGGCAGGCCCGGCTGCTATTCTCCGCCCGCACCGGAGGCCGACGAATTCTGCGGATTTTCCAGGAACGAGTCAGCCTCTCGCTGGCCGTAGCGTTGGCCCTCGCGGCCGCGGCGTGCGGCGGGCCCACGGCGCCGACCCCGCCTCGCACCGATGGTCCGCTGGCGGCGATCTGTCCGCCGGCGCTGACGACACCAGCCACCTCCGCCAGTGGCTCGGTCGTGCACTATCCGCTCGCCGCCACCAATGGCGGACGCCTGCCAATCGCGATCGCGTGCGCGCCGGGTTCGGGACAGGCCTTTGCGGTCGGCACGACGCCGGTCGCCTGCACGGCCACCGATGCGGCAGCCGCCACGGCGAGCTGCACCTTCCAGGTCACCGTGCCGCCGCCGCCCGAGCTGTCGCGATCGCACTTCATGGCCTTCGGCGACAGCATCACTGCCGGTGAGATCACGGTGCCGCTCACAATACGGGCCGGCGCTGGCAACGCGCCGCTGTACCGCCAGGTGCTCGTGCCGTCGTCGGCCTACCCGACGGTGCTCGCAGGCATGATGGCGGGCCGCTACATCGCCCAGCAGCCGTTTGTCAGGAACGAAGGGCGGTCGGGCGAATCCGCGGGCGACGCGGAACCGCGGCTGCTGCAGGCGCTATTGACCGACCGGCCCGATGCCGTCCTGCTGCTGATGGGATACAACGACCTCGGGTCGTCGGCGCGGCGGCTGCGAGCGGTGGCGGCGATGGAACGGATGGCGAAGGACGTCCGTGGTTACGGCGCGCGGCTGTTTCTCGCGACGCTGACGCCCGGTGTTCCCGGGCGCTCCCGATCGCTCGAGCCGTCAGCCATCCTCGCCTACAACGACGAGATCCGTACCCTCGCCCTTGGCGAAGGTGCGGTGCTGGTGGACCTTTACGCCGCCTTCCTCCCGCACGCCGACGCGTGGATCGGCGTGGACGGGCTGCACCCGACGGCGGCCGGCTACGCGCTCATCGCCGAGACGTTCTTCTCCGCCATCCGCGCCGACCTCGAGCTCGACTGATCGCGCCCTGCCGACGCAACCTTTCAGGGGGCGCCGCCGTCTGCTTGATGCGGCTGTCGCGCGGCGTGGCCCGACTCGTCGAGGCCGGGGCGTGGTGCTCTACGTGCCGCTGGCGCAATCAGAGGCGCCGGAGGGCCCAGTGCTTGTGGTGAAAGGTGCCGGAGGCGCGCCACCGCTGCCCGCCATCCGCGCTGCCGTGCGCGAGGCCGACAGCCGCGTCGCGCTGGCCCGCGTCACCACACTCGACGCGGTGGTGGCCGCTGCCGTCGTCGAGCCGCTGCGGCTGCGCTTCTTCCTGTCGGTCCTCGGCGCACTGGCGCTGACGGCTGCGCCAGTACCGTAGAACACGAGTGCAAACGCCGCCAGGAAGACCCACCGTGGTCCCATTCCCGTCTCCTTGGTGAATTCCACGTCAACTCCGCTGGTGCTGGCCGCGGGTACTCGCCCCGCCGTAGGTCGCGCGCAGCGGCCCGGCGCCGCGATGATGCCACAACCGCCAACCACGGTCGCCGTAACGCCGAGGCCTACCCGTGAGAATTTTCCGGGTCGGCGTCGGACCCGTGCGGGTGTAGTACTCCTCGATCCACGACTGCAGAAACAGGAGTGCGCGTCCTGCTGTCCCGTCGATGTTGTGCGGTTCCCATGGCCGAGCGAGGCAATTGGCGCTGCCGCCCAGCGGACCGTCCGCTGCAATCGGTTGTTGGCCCGCGCCCGATGCTGCCGGCAGTCGCCAGTAGAACCGGTTACCGCACACCCGGCTGACCAGGCTGAGGCGGGTAAGATCCTGAGTTCAGCATCGCACCGATCTCGGCCCCATGCATCCGGAGCAGCAGCAACGCCGCGACCACTGATGACACGCCAACGGTCGCCCAGGCCACCAGTGAGCCCTCGAGCGACATGGGGTGTAGTGCATTTGGCACGGCCGCGGGAACGATGCCAGTCGTGTTGTTCACGGAGGCGTGCATCAGCATCACGAGCAGCAGACTGCCCTGGGCCCTCCAGTAGAGCCAGGACATCGCCACCGACAGCGCCGTCACGTGCACCAGGTAGATCGGGAACGACTGGCCGTCACTTCCGCTGCCCGGCAGGAAAAAGAGCGGCAGGTGCCAAAGCGCCCAGACGACGCCAAGGAGAACGCTGGCGCCGCCGAGACCCATGCGCGTTGCAAGACGCGGGAGTGCATATCCCCTCCATCCCACCTCCTCGCCAGCTTGCACCCAGGTCGAAACCAGGATCGCTCCGAGCATCAGGGGCACTGGAGTGTCGCCGAACGCCGGCCACGCGCCCACGGCCATTCGATGTATCAAAGCGGCGAGCAGCTTGGTAGCCGCCATGTAGCCGATCGCGAACAGATACAAGCGCGCGCTCACCTGCCACCTGCCGATGCGCGCCAGCAGGCCGGCAACGCCGGCGCGACCTTCGCAGTACGCGGTGAGCGCGAGCGCCACCAACGCTGGCGCGAAGACGCCCAGCAGGAAGATCGGACCGCCTGGGCCGAAGAATCCGGCGTGGCTTGGCGCCGTCAGGGCCGCCGGTACAAGCCATGCCGTCCAGGTAAACGCGAAGGTAAGCAGAACGAATCCGACGATGCGCCCCACGTTGCGAGGGTCGGTGTGATCTGCGTCACGCATGACGATGCTCCGCCTGGTCGGGCTAACCAAGCCCACCATCGCTGGTGCCGGTTGGGCGCTCGTGGAGCGCCGCGGGGGCTACTCTTCGCCCATGAAGGGGTAGGTGTAGTCCTTGGGCGGGTTGTAGGTTTCCTTGATCGACCGCGCGCTGACCCAGCGCAGCAGGTTCAGCTTCGACCCGGCCTTGTCGTTGGTGCCCGACGCCCGCGCGCCGCCGAACGGCTGCTGGCCGACGGTGGCGCCGGTAGGCTTGTCGTTGATGTAGAAGTTGCCGGCCGCGTTCCTGAGCGCCGCTGAGGCCTGACGGATGACCGCCCGGTCGTGCGCGAAGATCGAGCCGGTGAGCGCATAGGGCGAGGTCTGGTCCACTACCTGCAGCATCTCGGCGAACTTCGAATCGGCGTAGGCGTGCGCGGTGAGCACCGGTCCGAAGATCTCCTCGCACAGCAGCTTGTAGCCGGGGTTGTCGGTCTGGACCAGCGTCGGCTCGATGAAGTAGCCGGTGCGGCCGTTGCTGCCGCCGCCCTGTACGATCTTCGCGTTGCGCTTCGCGTGTTCGATGTAGCTGCCGATCTTCGTGAACGCCTTCTTGTCGATGACGGCGCCCATGAAGTTGCGGAAGTCGCGCGTATCGCCCATCTTGATGTCGCGCATCATCGCGACGGCGCGGTCGCGCACCGACGGCCACAGCGACTTGGGAACGTAGACACGGCTGGCGGCCGAGCACTTCTGCCCCTGGTATTCGTAGGCGCCGCGCACCATCGCCACCGCGACTTCCTGCGGGTCGGCCGACGGGTGCACCATGATGAAATCTTTGCCGCCGGTCTCGCCCACCAGACGCGGGTACGACTTGTACTTGCGGATGTTGGTGCCGACGTGGTCCCACATGCCCTGGAACACGCCGGTGCTGCCGGTGAAGTGGATGCCCCCGAGATCGGGCGAGCCCATCGCGATGGAGCTGATCATCACCGGGTCGCCAGGCACGAAGTTGATGACCCCGGGCGGCAGGCCCGCCGCCTCGAGCAGCTTCATCGTGTAGTAGGCGCCGAGCATCGCCGAGCCGGCCGGCTTCCACAGCACGGTGTTGCCCATGAGCGCCGGCGTCGACGTGAGGTTGCCGCCGATGGCGGTGAAGTTGAACGGCGACACCGCGTAGACGAAGCCCTCGAGCGGCCGGTAGTCGGTCTGGTTCCACATCGCCGAAGTCGAGACCGGCTGTTCGCGCAGGATGTCAGCGCCGAAGGCGACGTTGTAGCGCCAGAAGTCGATGAGCTCACAGGCGGCGTCGATCTCCGACTGGTAGACCGTCTTCGACTGATTGAGCATGGTGGCGGCATTGAGGGTGTCGCGCCAGGTGGTCGCCAGCAGGTCGGCCGCCTTGAGGAACACGGCGGCGCGGTCTTCCCACGGCCAGCTCGCCCACTCGGCCTTGGCCGACTGCGCGGCGGCAATGGCCGCGTGCACGTCTTTCGGCCGGGCGTGGTGCCAGGTGGCCAGCACGTGGCCGTGCTGGTGCGGCATCACGGCCTTGCCGAGATCGCCGGTGCGGATTTCGCGGCCGCCGATGATGAGCGGGATGTCGATCGTCTCGGCGGCCATCGACGCGAGACGCGCCTTGAGCGACGCCTTTTCGGGTGACCCCGGGGCGTACGACTTGATGGGCTCGTTGACGGGCGGGAGGACGGAGCGGATACCGGAGAAATGGGCGGACATTGCAGCAGCCTCTCGATGGTTCGCCGGGCACGCTCAGGCGCGCCGGCAGCGGTCCGCTGATTGTAGTCCGGCGCCGCCCGCGCGCATCGCACCCTTGACATCGGCAAACCGCGGCGGCTGCAGCCTGCGGTCAGCGGCGGACCGCGTGCCTCGGCCCGCCGACTGACCCCGCACGAGCGCCGTCCTCGTCGGATTCCGAACGAGCGGAAGAGCGTCGTTCTCGATGGAGCGGGGGTCGGACCTCCTTTGCCGAAGCGGCTGCGCTCGTCTTCGCGCTCGCGATGGAACGGTCTTCGGGCATTGGGCTGGGTCTTAGGGGAGCGCGGAAGGAATCGAGCCGGCACCCAACATTGTCGGTGACACTGCCCGACACCGATCGGCCGCGGATTCGCATGAGTCCGCCCTTGATATACTCGCGTCTGGTTTGCCTGAAAGGAGCTCACATGAAGCGATTGATGTCGTTTGCGATCCTCGTGTCCCTTGCCCTGACGCCGCTGGCGGCGCAGTCCACTACCGGGTGGAAGGTGCGTGCCGATCGCAGCACCAGCGCAACGGATCCCGACGGCGCCGGCAAGATTCAGTTCATGGCTATGGGCAAGGGCTTCCATGCCATCAACCCCCAGGCCGCGGTGTACTGGAACCCGGCGAATACGGCGAAGGGCGCGTTCACGGTGAAGGGCACCTTCACGCTCAACGAGCCGAGCAACCACAACAACTACTACGGGCTGACGTTCGGCGGGAGCAACCTCGAGGGACCGGCCCAGGAATACGTGTATTTCCTCATTGCGCAGGACGGCTCGTTCCTCGTCAAGCGACGCGCCGGCGATGCCAAGACAGACGATGTGGTGGCCAAGACGCCGCATGCCGCGATCAAGAAGCCCGACGCCACCGGCAAGTCCGTCAACGTGCTCGAGGTGCGCGTGCTCGCCGACAAGGTGGACTACGCCGTCAACGGCGCGGTGGTGGGATCGTCGCCGAAGGCCGGCCTGACGACAGATGGCATCTGGGGCATCCGCGTGAACCACCTCCTGAACGTGGGCATAGACGACCTCGGCGTGACGCGGTAGTCCGCCTCGTCGTTCGTTGCTCCTCCCGCATGCCCACCTCGCCGCCCGAGGCTCGCACGCTGGTTGAAGCTGCGGTGCAGCACGAGCGTCGGGTCACCGCGACGCTGCTCGTGCTCATCCCGCTTGCGTGCTGGGCCTGGATTGCCCTCATGGCCCGTGACATGTACGGGTCGATGACGGGATCCTCAGCATGGATGATGACCGGGAACTGGGATGCGACGCACCTGGTCCTGCTCTGGGCCATGTGGGCCGTGATGATGACGGCGATGATGCTGCCATCGGCCTCGCCCCTCATCCTGCTCTACGCCGGCGCGCTGCGCACCCGAGGAGTCGGGCACAGCGGCCGGCGCATCTACGCCCTGGCCGCCGGCTACGTGCTGGTCTGGGCAGTCTTCAGCGCCGGGGCCACGGCCCTGCAGCGCGTGCTGTCCTCAGCGCTGGTGCTGACGCCGATGATGGAGCCCGCCGCTCCGTGGGTCGCCGCTGCGATCCTCGCGGCCGCCGGGCTGTATCAGTTGACGCCGCTCAAGGGCGCGTGCCTGCGCGCCTGCCGCTCGCCGCTCGCATACCTGCTACAGCAATGGCGAGCCGGCGACACGGCGTCGGCGTTCCGGATGGGCATCGGCCACGGCCTGCACTGCCTGGGCTGCTGCTGGGCGATGATGCTGCTGCTCTTCGCGGGAGGGGTGATGAACCTGGTCGTCATCGTCGCGCTCACCGCCTGGGTCCTGGCGGAGAAGCTGGCGCCGTTTGGGGGACGGACGGCAAAAGCCAGCGGGTTCGCGCTGCTGGCGCTCGCGGCGTGGATGGCGGCGCGTTGACCGGCGGCGCTTATGCGTTCTGCCAGGCAAACGGCGCGTACTGCCCGTTGTTCTTGCCGCTGGGGTCGTCCCACGAAATCCCCAGCGCCGACACGTGGCTGCTCGACGCGCGGGCGAGCGAGAAGGTATCGGCGGCTGGATGCCCGGTGTGGACCAACTGCAGCGGCGGCCCGGCGGGATTGAGCCCCCTCGCGCCCTGAGCCGCCATGCGCACCAGGGTCGAAGCGTTCACGGACCACGACACGCCGTCGCTGGTGAACTGGATGGGCGAGGACTCGATGCCGAGCATCGTGCTTACGAGCCCCGACAGCGCCGCCATCGGGCCTCCGGCGGCGCCGCTCGCGATACCCGCAATCGCGTCCCGCTGCTCGGACGAGGCGCGTTCATCCACGACCACGCCGACCGACCAGTTCCCCTTGCCCATCTCGGCGGGGGTGGACCCGACGACGATGAAGCCCAGGCCGTCGAGGGGGAGGCTGCCGTAGCGGCCCTTCTCAATCTGAAAGGCCATGGCGAAGATGCACGTGCCCCTGGTCGGCATGACGGCCATCTGCGCCGGGACGCACGGGCACAGGAAGTCGCAGTTGCAGGTTTCGTAATATTGCCCTTGAAGCTGCCATGTCGGAACCGCCATCTGTGCCTCCTGTGACGACTGCCACTCTAGTGCGGGTAACCTTTGAGCCTCGGCGTTCTGGGCCTCCACTCAGGCAGGGCGGCGTAGTTGTCCCCAATTGGCATCTTTACCTTCGGCAGACTCGTGGCGTCGAGTACCTCGCCCTCTTTGATGACGTCATTGATGAAAAGCAAATACGCCGTCAGTGCGTACACTTCATCTGCGGTGAGCGTTCCCTCTCTGTTGAGGGGCATGGCGCGATTGATGTAGTCCCAGACCGTTGTCGCATGGGGCGCGCGGAGCGCGAGTATTCGTCCCCGCGCCCAGAGGTCGACGTCCGGGCCGGATTTGCTTTTCAGAATGGGAGCCTTGCCGTCGATGGCTTCCGCCCCGTGGCATCCCGCGCAGCCCTTCGCGCGATACACCAACGCGCCCTCCTTGACGGTTCCGCGCCCCGGCGGGAGTTCCTCTCCGGTCGGACCGATGGAGATGTCCCAGGCGCGGATTTCCTCCGCGCTCGGCGTGCGCCCGACACCGTACGTGGGCGACTGTGCCAGCACGGAGGCGCCCATGAGCATGGCGAACGCGAGAACCTTAAGCGAAGCCATTGGCGATGCTCCCATCGCTGGCAATCTTCCACGGCTGAATGCTGTTGTCCAGTCCAGGCACGCTGAATGTCGCGTCGAAGGGCTTGTTCCAGTACTTGGCGATCTGTGCTCGCGACGGTTGAACCTGACCGAGTTCGTCCGTGCAGCGCGACTGGAGCTCGGTCTCTTGTCCGTCCCAGGTCCACATGTAGCCGAACCGCGTGTGCGCCATGCGCTGCGCGGTTCCCTTGATCTCGGCGATGTTCCAGCGGTTGCCGCCGTCGGTCGACACCTCTACCTTCCTGATAGCGCCGCCACCCGACCAGGCAAGGCCGCTGATCT
>JANNIB010000487.1:0-5937 GCA_031404695.1 Acidobacteriota bacterium | reverse complement strand
CCGATCACTATCTCAACCTGCCGTTCGACCTCTCGGGCGTGCTCTTCATCTGCACCGCGAACAACCTCTTCGACATCCCGCACGCACTGCGCGATCGTCTCGAGGTGATCCGCATTGCCGGCTACACGGTCGAGGAGAAGGTCGAGATCGCGTGGCGCTACTTGCTGCCGCGACTCTTTGACGAACACGGGATCACCGACCTCGACCTGCAGTTCACCGACGAGTCGCTCTCGCTGGTGGCCAATCGCTACGCCCGCGAAGCGGGACTGCGCACGTTCGAGCGGCACATCGCGGCACTCATGCGCAAGCGCGCCAAGCGGAAGGCCGAGGGTGAGGAGGGCGCGTGGATCGTTGACCAAGCGCGCATCGAGGATGTGCTGGGCCCGCCGCGTTGGGCGCCTGAGGCCGCTGAACAGGAGCCCGAGGTCGGCACCGTCACCGGGCTCGCGTGGACGGCGAACGGTGGCGAACTCATGACCATCGAGGCGTTGCTCATGCCGGGCACCGGCAAGCTCATCGTCACCGGTCAGCTCGGCGACGTGATGCGCGAGTCGGTCGACGCCGCGAGTTCGTACGTGCGGTCGCGCGCCAAGGCGCTCCGCGTCGCCGACCCGGAGATGCGGTCGAGCGATCTGCATGTGCACTTCCCTGCGGGCTCGGTGCCGAAGGACGGGCCGAGTGCCGGTGTGGCGGTCACGCTGGCGATCGCGAGTGTGATGAGCCGCCGTCCGGTGCGACGCGATGTTGCGGTGACGGGTGAGGTGACGCTGCGCGGACGAGTGCTCGAGATCGGTGGCGTGAAGGAGAAGGCTGCGGGGCCACGGTGTCTCGTAGCTCCGGATTGCCGTCGCCGTCCTCCTGCGCGAGGTTGGCCGGAGGAAAGACGTTGGGCGTCGTGAATACCGGCTTGCGGCGCAGCGTGCGAATGCCGGTGCCGGCCAGCATCGCCTGGTCGCGCTGCACCTTCTCGGCGCTGCGCTGTCGCACCCGCGCCTTCACCAGCCGGCGCCGTTCCGGCACGGCCGGACAGAAGATGTCGCCGGCCGCCCGCACCAGCCGGTTGCGTTCGTGGTCGGACAGTCCGGCCAGCAACGCCCGGTCGGCGGCCACCGCCTCCAGCAGGTCGATGGCGGATTTCAGCCGCGCGGAGATGTCAGGCTCGGGTCGGGCACTCACGGATCAATTCTTCACCAAGGCGCCGCCTGTCAGGGCATCAATACGCCGGCCGCCCCTGCCGCGCACCCGCGCTGGACCACCGCGCCGGGCCCGCGTCCGGCGCAATTTACGTGGTTGCCACCACCGGGTCGCGCCGCCGTTGCACGCCCCGCCTACGCTCGGAGCTGGTGATGCTCCTGGCGTCACCGCTCGTGGGCCACCCCCGCACGTGACGGAGCAGACCGTGATCACACCTCCCGTGTTCGTCCTCGGATGTCCAAGGTCGGGCACCACGCTGCTGGCCGAGTTCCTGGCGCCGACCAGGTACGGAGCGCCGGTCGAAACGCACTTCATCACCAAATACGCCAGGCTGGAGACGACCTACGGCGACTTGTCCGTCCGCGGGAACTTCGACCGGCTCGTGAACGACATCCTTGCCGAGCGGCCGGTCATGCAGTGGCGGCTGGAGGTGGACCGTGAGGCGTTGTGGGCGGCGCATGGCGAGCGGTCGTACGCCGGGATCGTCCACGACATCTGCCTGCTGCGCACAGCGCCCATGGGCAAGTCGTCGTGGGGCGACAAGACCCCACACTACATCCTCGACGTGTCGCGTCTCGACGCGCTGTTCCCCGACGCCAGGTTCGTCGTCATCGTGCGCGACGGGCGCGACGTGGCGTTGTCGCTGCTCGAGAAGCCCTGGGGCCCGGGCAACCTCTACGCGTGCGCGCAGTACTGGAAGGCCTGCCACGCCGAAACGCCGGCCCTGGCACGCCTGCGCGCCCGGGGGCGGCTGTGCGAGCTGCGGTACGAGGACCTTCTCGATGACCCGCGGGCGGTCGTGGCGCGGGTCTACGCGTTCCTCGAGGAGCCCTGTCCCGAAGCGGCGCTGCGGCCGCTCCTCGATTCGGTCCGCCCGGGCAACCGCGACAAGTGGAAGGCCCGCCTCACCGCCGCGGAGATCCGGCTGTTCGAGCACGTCGCGGCCAGCACCCTCGCCCGGTTCGGATACGCGAGCACCCACCAGGAGCGCGGCGTCAGCGTCGTGAGCCGCGCGTGGTACCGCCTCCACGACAAACTGCACGCGCTGGCACACCTGGTACGCCTCAACACCGTGGACGCGGTGCGCATCCGCTACTTCGGCATGGAGCCGTTCGCCGACTGAAACGCTCCGCGGGCGCGGCGCCAGTTCGCGGCATGAACGCCTGCGGTGCGCAGGGCCCCGCGACGCCGCGGTCAAGCCACGCCGCCGGCGGCCGATTCAGGGCTCGTGCGGGCCCCCTCATTTGCCGACCTGCTGGATGAGGCCCTGCGCGGCGCTGAGGGCGTCGGCGGCGGGGCAGCCCCGCGTGCCTGGGCGGCGGCGCCGCTGCCGGGGCTGGCCAGCCCGCTGCTCTTCGCCCGGGCCGCGACGGCGGCGCCTCGCTGGTTCCCCCTGCCAGGCGCCAGACCCCGTCGGGAGGCCCATCGTTTGACCGACCTGCAGCAGCGCGCCTTCGATCTGCTCACCAGGCTCGGCGCCACGCTGGCCGGCGACTTCAGCGCCGACCAACTCCGGCGCGAATATCGCCGCCTGGCGCAGCGCTATCACCCCGACCGGCACGGCGATGCCGGCGTCAGCGAACGCGCGGCGCTGGCGCGGCGTTTCGCCGAGGCGTCCGACGGCTACCGCTGCCTGCGTGCGGTGGTCGAACCGCGCCACTGATTGCACTGACACCAGGGCCTCGGCGCCGTTGCACCGCGCGGAGGTATCGTAGCGACGGCGATGGCGACTAGGTTCACGGCCGGCGACGCAGTGCAGACGCCGCAGGGCAAGGGTGTGGTGCGCGAGGTGCGCAACAACGGCCGCCTACTGGTGCAGATCCAGGCTCGGATGGTGGTCGTGGCCGCGACTGTCGTGACGCCCACGGCGGCCTCCCCGATCCCCGCGCCTGCGGCCTCGGCCGACGATGCGCCGGCCGGGACGCCGCGCCACGCGGCGGTGGAGGTCGACCTGCACGGGCTGCGCGTGGACGAGGCGCTGGCGCGAATCGACGCCGCACTCGACGCGGCGCTGCTGGCGGGTCACGCCGAACTGCGCTTCATCCATGGCCGTTCGGGCGGGCGTCTGCGCGCCGCCCTGCACCAACGCCTGCGCGGCATCTCTGCCGTGCACGGAATCCGGCTCGATCCGCGCAACGCCGGCGTCACCATCGCGTCGTTCTGACGCGCGGTCCGTGCGTTCCACGCTCCTAGTCGTTGAGCTCGATGATGGTGGCGCCGCCGCCACCCTGATTGGGCGGTGCCGGCGTGAACTTCAACACCAGCGGATGGCCCTTCAGGAACGACTCGAGACCGCGGCGCAAGGCGCCGGTGCCGTGGCCGTGCACGATGCGGATCTCGCGGACGTCGGTGACCAGCGCGTCGTCGAGGAACTTCGACACGCGGTCGATGGCCTGATCGACCGTGCAACCGATGACGTTCAGTTCGCCTTGCAGGCCCTCGCGCGGCTGCAGATCGACGTTCACGCGCACCGCCGCCGGCTGCCTGGCCGCCGCCGCCGGCGCCGCCGCCGTGACGCGCAGGTCGGCGACTTTCGCGCGCATCCGCTTGCCACGCACGTCCACTTCGGCGTTCTTGCCGTCGAGGCCGACGACCACGCCTTCGAGGCCGAGTCCGCCCACCGTCACCCTGGCGCCGAGCGTCACCGGACGCGACGGCTCGGCCGGCGCGGCGGGGCCGGCGCCCGGCTGGCGCAGCCCCTCGACGATGCGGTTGACCGCCGCTGACGCATCGGCGCGCACGGCCCCGGCTTCGCCCGTCGAGATGGTCGCCCGCTGGGCGCGGGCGGAGGCCTGCTCGATGAGCGTCTCGGACTTCTCCTTGAGCTGGGCGATGACGGTGTCGATGTCCTTGCGGGCCTGGCGCAGGCGGTCATCGAGCTTCTCGTTGACGCGTTTGGCCAGCCGCCCCTCGCGTTCGGCCACCGCGCTTTCGCGCAGGCGCAGGGCCGCGTTCTGGTCGGCCAGACCGGCCCGCTCGCGCTCGAACTTGCGGCGCTCGCTATCGAGGGCCCGGGCCTGCGCGTCGACGCGTTCCAGATGCGCGTCGAGCCGTTTGCGATCGTCGGAGAGATAGTTGCGCGCGGCGGCGATGACGGCGGCCGGCAGGCCGAGGCGGCGCGAGATCTCGATCGCCAGGCTGCGACCCGGCGCGCCGTAAATCAGGCGATAGCTGGGCGCGAAGGTGTGCGGGTCGAAGGCGAAGGCGGCCGTGGTGACTCCGTCGGTGGCCGTGCCCCACGTCTTCAGCGCGTCGTAGTGCGTGGTGGCGAAGATGAGGGCGCCGCGTTCCTTGAAGTGCGCGATGATGGCCGTCGCCAGGGCGCCGCCTTCGGCCGGATCGGTGCCGGTGCCCACTTCGTCGAGCAGCACCAGCGCCGGCAGCTGCATGGCGCGGTCCATCGCCGCGATGTTGGTGATGTGCGCCGAGAACGTGCTCAGGCTGGCCGAAATCGACTGCTCGTCGCCGATGTCGGCAAAGAGCGTGTGGAAGACGGGCAGCGTCGAGCCTTCGGCGGCCGGCACGTGCAGCCCGGCCTGCGCCATCAGCGCCAGCAGGCCGGTGGTCTTGAGCGCCACGGTCTTGCCGCCGGTGTTCGGCCCGGTGATGAGCAGCACGCGCGAGGGCGGCGTGAGCAGCACGTCCACCGGCACGGGTGTGGTGGCGCGGCGTTCGGCCGCGTCCTCAAGGCGCGCGATGACGGCCGCCTGCAGCAGTGGATGGCGCGCTTCGCGCAGTTCCAGGTGGCCGGTGGTCGAGAGCGCCGGCTCCACCGCGTTCATGAGGTGGGCGAGCCGGGCGCGCGCCTGCAGGAGGTCCAGTTCCTCGGCCACTGCGACGGCCACGCGGAAGTCGCCGGGACGATGGCGGAAGCGGTCGGTCAGGTCCAGGAGGATGCGGAAGATCTCTTCCGCTTCCTCTTCCTCCGCCGCCACGATGTCGTTGTTGATCTCGACGCCGGCCATCGGCTCGAGAAAGAGCGTCGCGCCGGTGCTCGAGGTGCCGTGGACGATGCCGGGGATGTTGCCGCGGTGTTCAGCCCGCACCATCAGCACGGCGCGGCCGTTGCGCTGCGTGACGACGGTTTCCTGCAGGTATTTCGCGGTGTCGCGGCCCTTCACGAACTGTTCGAGGGTGGTGCGCAGCTTGGTGCGCTGGCGGCGCAGCCGCTCGCGGATCGCGGCGAGGTTCGGGCTGGCGTCGTCCATCACCTCGCCGTTGACGTCGATGGCGCGGCGCACGGCCGCCACTTCGTCGGTGAAGGGCGCCAGGCGCGAGACCAGCGTCTGCAGGATCGGGAAAGCGCCCGGCGTCCGCGTGACGGCGGCCTGCGCGTCGGCGATCGAGGCGACGAAGTCGGCGAGGATGCGCAGTTGCAGCGCTTCGAGCGGCCGGCCCTCGACGGCGAGGCCGACCAGCGCCTGTTCGAGCCCGGCCCCGGCGCGCAGCGGGAAGACCGAGTTCTGCGCGACGTAGCGGACCGTCTCGGAGGTGGCGGCCAGTGCCTGCGCGACCACGGCACGTTCGGTCTGTGGCGATTCGGCCAGCATCCGCGCCTTGCCCACGGGCGTCAGCGCGAAGCTGGCGAGGGCCTCGACGATGCGGTCGAACTCGAGCGCGCGGAGGAGGGCGGGGGTCATGGCTGGGGGCTGGGTTCTGGGGACGAAGGACTCGTTCCTCAGCCACGTGACGACGGCACGCCCCAGCCCCCAGCCCCCAGCCCCTGGATTCGCGCCCCAGGCC
>JANNIB010000486.1:0-26292 GCA_031404695.1 Acidobacteriota bacterium | reverse complement strand
CCGATGATGTCGCGCCTGGTGCCGGGCACCGCCCGGCAGGCCGCGTCCACCAGAGCGGCTGGCGCCGCGATCCGGCGCGGCGCGAAGGTCTCGGGCACGCCGAGGTCGCAGGAGAGGGCCTCGACGCCCACTACGACGTCGAGCGGCACCAGGCCAGACGACCGGCGGGCGCCGGCGATGCCCACGTGCACGATGACGCTCGGCCTCAGGGTGGTGACGGCCGCGGCGGTCGCGGCGGCGGCCTCCACCGGCCCGATGCCGCAGCACAACGTCTGCCAGCCCGCCGCCGGCGCGAGTTCATGCGACGTGGCGGCAATGACGAGGATGCGAGAGAGGGTGTCGGAATCGAGCGCGGCAGACACTGTTGTCAGTGTACGCGCAACGCCCGCAAAGGGCGGGAGGGGGCGGCGCGCTGGGGGCCTGGCGCTAGTGCGCCGGCTCGACGACCCGAGCGGACGCCGCCGCCTCGGCCGGCTTCAGGCCCATCTGCCGCACGAAGTTGTAGTGCGAGCGCAGGGCGTCCATGAGCGTGATGTTCTCGCGGCACGGCACGCCGTGCTCGGCGCACACTTCCTTGACGATCCGCGACAGGGCGGGGTAGTGCGTGTGGGCGAGACGCGGGAACAGGTGGTGTTCCCGCTGGTAGTTGAGGCCGCCGAGCAGCAGCGTCGCCATGCGGCTGCGGGTCGCGAAGTTGGCGGTGGTTTCGATCTGGTGCACGACCCACTCGGGGTGTTGGTCGCCGTGCGACGGGTGCTCGACGATATCCACCGTGTGCGCCAGCTGGAAGACGACGCTGAAGATGAAGCCCATCGTCATCGAGACCAGCACGTAGATGCCGAAGACGGCGCCGGCGCCGTGCCGGGTCAGGGGAATCGCGAACGCCACGATGAAGAAGAACAGCTTGCCGCCGAGCAGCCACGCCATGTCGGCGCCCTTCGGATAGCCGGCGCTCAGGCCATCGTTCTTGCCGAAGAACAGGCGCTGGAGGTCGCTGTAGAGATACCGCAGGTGCACGCAGGTGTAGAGTGCCCACAGGTAGATGTGCTGGTAGCGGTGCCACCAGCGCCACTCATGGTCCGCGCTCAACCGCGCCATCGGGCCGAGACTGATGTCGGCGTCCTCGTGCGGGATGTTCGTGTACACGTGGTGGTTGTGGTTGTGCTTGTCTTTCCAGAAGTAGGAACTGGCGCCCATCAGGTCGAGCGTGAAGCCGGCCAGCCGGTTCACCCATGGGCGGCGCGAGAACGTGCCGTGATTGCCATCGTGCTGCACGTTGAAGCCGATGCCGACCAGGGCCAGTGCCAGCACCACGGCGGAGCCGCTGACGGCGAGCGTCGTCTGGGCCTGGAAGACCAGCACGACGTAGGCCCATACCGCGGTCCCGATGAGGAACGCCGCTTTGGCGTACATCATGGGGCTGTCAACGGTTCCCCGCGTGCCCACGAAGAGCTGGGCACGTCGGTCGAGGGCGAGCTTGAGGACGGCGGGGGAGGCGAACTCCGGACGTGTATGCTGCAGAGTGCGGTAACTGTATCACGCCACGAAATAGCCGTGCTGTTCAATTTTAGACAACCTTCTTCGATGGCGCGGGCCGGGAGATGGTTACGCCCGGGCGCCAGCCCGGCTACAATCCCTGCGGCGGCACTGGCGCCGTGCGGGTCCGCACGGCGTCGTCAGTCAGCCCGCCCCGACCCGGGAGCTTTCGAATGTCATCTGCCAAGCCCGATCGCCGCACCCTTATCGCCGGCCTGGGCATAGCCGCCACCTCGGCGACCTTTGGCGCCCGCCGCGTCGATGCGCAGGGCGCGGTCGCGCTTTTCACGCCGGCCCGCCACGAGCAGGACGGCTGGATGTCGACGATGCCCGGCAGACACCGCGTGGTGCTCGACGTGGTCACGCCGACCGGGGTGCCCGACGGCATCCGCTTCGCTGGCAACCTGTTCACCGGCAACAAGACCGGCTACGGCGTCGACGAAGCGGAGATGGCGCTCATCGTGGTGCTGCGCCACTCGGCCACCGCCTACGGCTACAACGACGCCATCTGGTCGAAGTACGGCAAGACGCTCGACTCGAAGGCGACGCCCCCGCCGGCGGCCAATCCCTTCAACTCCGGCGAGCGGATGCAGCTGTCGGGGCTGGCCAAACGCGGCGTGCAGTTCATCATCTGCGGCACCGCCAGCCGTGGCCTCGCCGGACGCATCGGCGGCCAAGGCGGCGACACCGACGGCGTGCTGAAGGAGATGGCGGCCAACCTCATCCCCAACGCCCGCATCGTCTCGGCCGGCGTCGTCGGCGTCACGCACGCTCAGGAGCACGGGTTCTCGTACTTGTACGTCGGCTAGCAGGTCCCCGGGTATTAAGCGTCGTTCGTCTCCACGTCAGGTCGGTTCGTATCCATGCATCATGACCGTCACGGAGGGCTCCAATGCGACCCATCGACAATCGTCCGCGAAGAGGATTCCTCGCCCGTGTGTTCAGCGCGGCCGCCGTGCTGACGCTGACCAGAACCGGGACGTCCGCTGCGGCACAGGCCTCCAGTGACACGTCGTGGCTCAAAGAGGTTCCCGGCAAGAGCCGCTGCTTCTTCGACTGCCCGCAGCATCTGAACGCCGTGGGCCTGCTCCACATCCTGAACTACCTGGGGGCCTACCCTCCAGGCACGGCGGGAGTGGCGAGTTCGTTCTACGGTGTGGGTCCGGCGTCGTCGATCGCCCTCGGATTCAATGACGCCGTGTGGGCCAAGTACGGACTGGGCGAGCTGCTCGGCCTGAAGGACTCCAGCGGCGCACCCTACACGCGCAACGTGTTCGCGCGTTTGACCAAGGGCGAGGCCCACCTGCTCGCCGGGCGCATGGGAATTCCCAGCAGCATCGCCATGCTCGGCGACGCCGCTCCGGCGTTGTCCATCCCCAACCTGCAGAAGATGGGCACGAAATTCCTCCTCTGCAACAACGCGCTGGGCCTGTGGACGCTGGAGCTCGAGGCCCGGGGCAAGGGCACGGCGGCCGCCATCGGCACCGACCTGCGCGCGAACCTGCTGCCGGGCGTCACGATCGTGCCGGCCATGGTCCAGGCCATCGAGCAGGCGCACGCCGCGGGCTTCAGCTATAACCGGCAGTAGGTCGCAACCCGGGACCGCCGGTCATCCCGGCAGGAGGAGGACGAGATGAAGCACGATATCGCCATCGCCGTGGCACTGGCGCTCGCCAGTCCCATGGCTGCGGCCGCGCAGGCACCGGGCCCTGATGCCATCATCGCCGAGGCCGTGCAGATCCTGCCCGAGGATCTGCGCGCCGGCGCCACCGTCGTGGCCTACGACCCGGCCACCGGCGCCCGCCGCGTCGTCCGCCAGGGCACCAACTTCGTCGAGTGCCAGCCACGCGATCCCGCCGACGGCTTCGCCCGTTGCTACAACAAGCTGTTTGGCCCGCGGCGTGACCTCGAAGCGAAGCTCAAGGCCGAGAAGAAGACCGAAGAGCAGATCGGCCAGGCCGTGGCCGCCGCCATCAAGGCCGGCACGCTGGCGCCCACGCCGCAGGGCGTGATGTCGTACCGCCACTACGACAAGCGCGACCGCATCCAGCACTTGTGGGTCTGGTCGACGCCGAACAGCACGCCGGAATCAGTGGGCGTCTCGACGGTCAGCCAGCGCAACGAGGCCCTCGAAGGGCGCGGCCTGCCGTGGATGATGCTGCCCGGCACGCCCGGCGCGCACATCATGATTCCGATCAACCCGAAGCCCACGAAGACGACCATCACCGACGTGGCCGCCGATCCGGTCACGCAGGCGACCCTGCCGCTGCCGCTCGACATGCGCGCCGGCGCCACGGTCTACACCTACGACGAGACCGGCACCCGCAAGGTCCTGCGCCAGGGCACCAACCAGATCGAGTGCATGCCACGCGGCGCCGACAGCTTCACCTGGTGCTACAACAAGGCGGGTGGCCCGCGTCGCGACCTCGCCGCCAGGCTGCGCGCGGAGAAGAAGACCGACAAGGACATCGCCGAGGCGATGGCCGCAGCCACCAAGGCCGGCACGGTCAAGCCGACCGAGTTCGGCACCATGTCGTATCGGCTGTACGGCAAGCCCGATCGCATCCAGCTGTTGTGGGTGTTGTCGGTGCCCAACGCCACCCCGGACTCGATCGGTGTGACCACGGCCAGCGCGCGCGAAGATGCGCTCGAACTGCGGGGGACGCCGTGGCTGATGCTGCCGGGCACCCCGGGCGCGCACATCATGATTCCGGTCAACAAGTAGGACCGCGCCCCTGGCCACGCGTCCCTTCGTTCCACTCGTCCACACGGGACTGGTCCGCGCGCACGGCCTGGCGGCGCTCGTCACGCTGCTCGTCTCAGTGACTTTCGGTCTCGTCGCCGCCTGGCAGCTCATCGCGCCCGATCTCGCTCGCGACGTCGCCTGGCTCGGGTGGGGACGCGTCCGCTACGCCCACACGCAGGGCATCATGCTCGGCTGGCTGGCGAACGCGTTCTTCGCGTTTCTCTATCACGCCGTGCCGATCCTGACCGGGCGCCCGGTGACCAGCGCGCGCCTGGGCGTGTGGCTCTTCGCGCTCTGGAACTTCGCGGTGATGCTGCCGGGCTGGACGCTGGTGCTGGCCGGCGTGAGTCAGCCGCTCGAGTGGGCCGAGTTCCCGCTGGTCGTCGACGTGGTGGTGATGGTGGCGCTGGCGCTGGCCGGCGTGCAGTTCCTGCCCGGCTTCTTCCGCCGCGGCCCGGAGTCACTCTACGTCTCGAGCTGGTACATCCTCGGCGGGCTGGTCTTCACGTTGCTGGCCTACCCGATGGGGAATCTCGGGCCCGAATTCCTGCCCGGCGCCGCCGGCGCCGCCATCAGCGGCCTGTGGATTCACGACGCGGTCGGCCTGTTCGTGACGCCGCTGGCGCTGGCCATCATCTACTTCGTCATTCCGGCGTCCACCGGCCGGCCCGTCTTCAGTCACTTCCTGTCGATGCTCGGCTTCTGGCTGCTGTTCTTCCTCTATCCGCTCAACGGCACCCACCACTACGTCTATTCGGTCATTCCGATGGCGGCGCAGCTGACCGCGATCGTCGCCTCGGCGCTGCTCGGCGTGACCGTGGTCATCGTCGTCACGAACCTCTTCCTCTCGATGCGCGGCGCCGGCCTGCTGCCGCGGGACCCGGCGCTGCGCTTTGTCGGCACCGGCACCTTCTTCTACGTGATCGTCAGCCTGCAGGGCTCGGCCCAGGCGCAGATGTCGGTCAACCAGACCGTGCACTTCACCGACTGGGTGGTGGCCCACTCGCACATGGCCATGCTCGGCTTTGCGAGTTTCGCCGCCGCCGGCGGCCTCGTGCACGTGTGGCAGCGGATCCCCGAGGCGCGCTACAACGCGCCGGCGATCGCGTGGGCCTACTGGTTGCTGGTGGCCGGGCTGGTCGGCATGGTCGCGGACCTCACGATCGCCGGCCTCGTGCAGGGCGAGCTGTGGAAGAGCGGCGCGCCCTGGATCGACTCGGTCACGGCCTCACGCGTCTACTGGGTGTCGCGCGCGCACATCGGCACGGTTCTCGCGGCCGGCTTCCTCGCCCTGCTCGCCGGACTCACCACCGGACCGCGCGGCGCCGGCATGGTCGTGCGTCCTGCGCCGGCCGATCGGGGCCACGAAGAAGTGGCGCCGCGCCTGGCGCCCGTGCCGGAGGCGCTGTGAACCGCCCGGGCCAGACCCTGCGGACGGCCTACCTCGTGGCCAGCGTCGCCGGCGTGGTGTTCTTCGCGCTGTCGGTGGCGCTGCTTGGCGCGTGGCCGGCTCGTGTGCTCGACGAGCAGTCCTCGGCGATGGCGCCGGAACGTCCGCTCGAGCCGACGACCAGCGAGCGGCGCGGCCGCGCCATCTACGCACGCGAGGGCTGCGCCTACTGCCACACGCAGCAGATCCGCTACCTGCACGCCGACATGACGCGCTTCGGCGCGCCGACGCTGGCGTGGGAGACGCGTCGCGACACGCCGCATCTGTGGGGCACGCGGCGCATCGGCCCCGACCTGAGCCGGGTCGGCGGCGCCCGCAGCTTCGACTGGCAGTACGCGCATCTCTACGCGCCCCGGGCAATCGTGCCGGCGTCGGTGATGCCCGGCTACCCTGCGCTCTTCGACGGGGCACCCGATCGGCCGCGCCAGGAGGCGCGTGACCTCGTGGCCTATCTCGACTCGCTCGGCCGGGCGCGGGAGCTAGCCGGCCCGGAAGGCGAGGCGTGGGCCCGGCAGGGGTGCAATTGCCCGGATGACGAGATGGCGCAGATGGCGTTCGACGGCGCGCTGAACCCGCATCCGGCTCGCCCGACCCGCACCCACGACGCGCCTCCCGCGCTGCCGGCGGCCGCCGACCCCGTGCGTGGCCAGGCGCTCTACGGACAGCACTGCGCCACCTGCCACGGCGTGCGCGGCGCTGGCGACGGGCCCGGTGCGGCGGGTCTGGTGCCGGCACCAGCCAAGCTCGCCGAACACGAGTACTCGAGCGCGCGTTTGTCAGCCGTGCTCTGGCACGGTGTGCCGGGCAGCGCCATGCCGGCCTGGCGCGATTACCCCGCGACGGATCGCGCGGCTTTGGCCGCAGCGGTGCAGGCGCTGTCGGCGGTGCGTCCGGAGCCGGACGTCCCGGCGCACCTGGTCTCGCTCGGCGCCGAGGTCTACGCCGCCAACTGCGCGCAGTGCCACGGCGCCGTCGGCGACGGGCGCGGCTCGGCCGCCGACAAACTGCCGATGGCGCCGACCAACTTCACCCTCCAGCGCCTGAGCCTGAGTGAAGCCGTGCGGGTGCTGCGCGAGGGCCTGCACGGATCGCCGATGGCGCCGTGGACCACGCGCCTGACCGATGCGGAGCGGCTGGCCGCGGCCCACCACGTCCGCAGCCTCTACCAGGCGGCGCCGGCCGCCGCGGAGGCCCGATGATTTCCGACCTCGTGGTGTGGGCGTCGGTCGCCTTCGCGGTCGGGTTCGTGGCGGCCTGGGCGGCCTCGCCAGCCCTGCGCGCCTGGATCGAGCGGCCGAAGCACCACTTCCTCGACGCCGCGCGGGACTATGATCGCGCCGCCGGCGCCGGCCGTGCCTCGGCTGACCTCAAATCGCCATGAGCCCCAACGACCCCCGCGGACTGCCAGGCGTGGCCGGCATCGTCGCCCTCGCGCTGGTCGTGGGCGGCGCCGCCATCGTGGTCGGGCTCCGTTTCTCGAGCGTGGCGCCCGGCGGTTCGTCGGACGCCGCCTCGCCGACCGCGCCGGCCAACTCCGGCGCCGAACGGCCGCGGCCGCCACGTCCCGTGACCGACGTGCCCGCGCACGCCACCGAAGAGTACGGGCGACGGCTGGTCGCGCAGACGGTCGAACTGCTCGGGCCCGATCATCCGGATCCGTCGCGCCGCTACTCGGGCGGGCGGCTCAACTGCGCGTCGTGCCATCTGGCGACCGGCACCGACCCAGGCACGCTGGCGCTGCTGCAGACGGCCGAACACTACCCGCGCTTCTCGGGCCGGGCCGGCAACATGACCGACGTCGAGGACCGCATCAACGAGTGCATGCAGCGCAGCATGAACGGCACGCCGCTGCCACTCGATAGCCCCGAGATGATCGCGATTGCGGCCTACCTGCGTTCGCTCGGCTCGCGCTACGAAGCGATGGGTGCGTCGCTCAAGGCGGCGGCCGAGCCGCCGGCATTCACGACCCCGACGCGCGCGGCCAGCGTCGAGGCGGGGCAGCAGGTCTACGGGGCGCGCTGCTCGGTGTGCCACGGCGCCGACGGGCTCGGGCTGCTCGCCACCGGCGACAAGGCGAAGGGCTACCTCTTCCCGCCGCTCTGGGGGCCGGATTCCTACAATAACGGCGCCGGCATGCACCGGGTGCTCACCGCGGGGCGGTTCATCAAGGCGCGGATGCCGCTCGGGGAACCCACGCTCACCGACGGCGAGGCCTTCGATGTGGCCGCGTATGTCAACGCGCAGCCGCGCCCGCAGATGCCGAATCTGGAGCACGACTATCCGGACAAGTCGACCAAGCCGGTAGACAATCCGTACGGGCCGTTCGCCGATGGGTTTTCACTGGAGCAGCACCGGCTCGGTCCCTTCCAGCCGATTGACGCGCACTACCAGGCGCTGAGGAGGAAGAAGTAGCCGACTTCATCATGAGCAACGCGTCCTGCCAGGCGCGCCACGACGGCCAGGACAATCCCAACCTCGGCATGATCCTGGCGCTCGCGAAGGCCGGAGTCGACTTCCGTGTCTGCGGCCAGGCGACGCTCGGCCGCAAGATCGACGCCAAGGACACCATGCCCGAGGTGCAGCGCGACCTGTGGGCGCTGACCACGATCATTGCCCTGCAGCAGCAGGGCTACGTGCTCATTGCGCCGTAGCGATCGCGGCGGGCAGGCCAGCCGTGGCGGCGCGCCGTGCGCCTGAGTTGGGAATTGGAACGTGGCCCCGGCGCGTCCCATCGCATATCATCCGGACGGAACCGCGGTGCCGAGGGCCGCGGCCTGATTTTGACGGGATCGGCTCGCATGGCCATCGAAACACACGCAGTTCAGCCTGGAGACGTGCCCGTGGGCGCGGTCACCGAGACCTCCCGGATGGCCCTGTTCAACACCTGGCGCGATGACGTGCCGGCCGGCATCGTCGTGTTCCTCGTCGCGTTGCCGCTCTGTCTCGGGATCGCCGTGGCGTCGGGCGTGCCGCTGCTGGCGGGCCTGGTCGCCGGCATCGTCGGCGGTCTGGTGGTCGGTGCGGTGTCGGGCTCCTCGCTGATGGTCAGCGGGCCTGCGGCCGGCCTGGCGCCGCTGGTGCTCATCGGCATCGAACAGGTCGGCAGCTTCGAGCGGCTGCTGCCGGCGGTCGTGGTGGCCGGCGGCCTGCAGCTGGTGCTGGCCGCCATCCGCGCCGGCACCATCGCGTATTACGTGCCGTCGTCGGTCATCAAGGGGATGCTCGCCGGCATCGGCCTGACGCTCATCCTCAAGCAGGTCCCGCACGCGGTCGGCTACGATGCCGACGCCGAAGGCGACATGTCGTTTCTCGAGGCGTCGGGCCAGACGACCCTGAGCACCCTCGCCGAGTCGCTCCAGCAGGTGCAGCCGGCAGCGGTGCTGGCGGCGCTGCTCGGCGTCGCGGTCATGTTGTGGTGGCCGCGCTCGCCCTTCTCGCGGATCCGGCTGCTGCCGGCGCCGATGATCGCGGTCGCACTGGGCCTGGCAGTGAACGAGTCGCTGCGCTGGTATCTGCCGGAGCTGGCCGTGCGCGGCACACATCTGGTCTCGCTGCCCGAGATGGAGTTCGGGGCCGTCCTGCCGCACCTGGTGGCGCCCGACTGGAGCGTGCTCTGGACCACGATGCTGTGGGAACTGGCGATCGTCTTCGCGCTGGTGGCCAGTCTCGAGACGCTGCTCGGCCTCGAGGCCACCCGCAAGCTGGATCCGCTGCGGCGCGAAGCGCCGGTGAACCGCGAGCTGATGGCGCAGGGCCTGGGGAACATGATGTCGGGGCTGTTCGGCGGCCTGCCGATCGCCGGCGTCATGATCCGGTCGTCTGCCAACATCGACGCCGGCGCGCAGTCGCGCCTGTCGGTGCTCGTACATGCCGTCCTGATGCTGGTGGCGGTGCTGACACTTGGCGCACTCCTCAACCGCATTCCGCTGGCCGCCATTGCCTCGGTGCTGCTGGTGACCGGCTTCCGCCTCGCCGCGCCGTCGCTGTGGAGCCACGCCTGGCGGCTCGGCGCCAGCCACTTCATCCCGTTCGTGGTGACCGCGCTGGCCATCGTCTTCACCGACGTGCTGCGGGGCATCGGGGTCGGCGTCGTCGTCGGCATCATCTTCATCGTGATGGAACACCTGCGCAGCCCGGTGCTCTCGCGGGTCAGTCCGCCGGGCGCCGTGCTCACCCGCTACAGCCTGCCCGAGCAGGTGACGTTCCTGAGCAAGGCCAGCATCTCGCGCGCCCTCAACGCCCTTGCGCCCAGCTCGCGCGTCGAGATCGACGGCCGCCGCACGACCCGGTTCGACCACGACGCGCTCGAGGTGCTGCACAGCTTCCGTGAGACCGCGCGCCTGCGCGGCATCGACTACCGGCTGGTTGGCATTCCCGCGACCGAACTGGCGCCGACGCACGACTACGACAACGACCACGACTGAGGACCAGACGCGCCATGGAAGAGTACCGCCGCATCATCGAAGGCAACCGCGCCTGGGCCGAACGCGTCAAGGCGAGCGATCCGGCGTTCTTCAGCGAGAGCGCACAGCGGCAGGAACCGCTGTTTCTCTACATCGGCTGCGCCGACAGCCGCGTGCCGGCCAACTCGGTGACCGGCACCAAGCCGGGCGAGTTGTTCGTGCATCGCAACATCGCCAACCTGGTGATGCCGAGCGACATCAATGCGATGAGCGTGCTGCAGTACGCCGTCGAGGTGCTCGACGTGAAGCACATTCTGGTCACCGGCCACTACGGCTGCGGCGGTGTCAAGGCGGCGATGTCGGGGCAGCAGCACGGCCTGGTCGACCACTGGCTCGGGCCGATCCGCAACGTGCTGCGCTGGAACGCCGAAGAGCTCAACGCCATCGCCGACCCGCAGGCGCGCTTCGACCGGCTGGTCGAGTTGAACGTGCTCGAACAGCTCTATCACCTCTCCGAGACGCCGATCGTGCAGCAGGCGTGGGCCCGTGGCCGCCGGCCGGTGCTGCATGGTCTCGTCTACGGCCTGAATGACGGGCTGCTGCGCGAAGTGGCGAGCGGGATCGATTCGCAGGACGCCGCCGAACACCTCGCCGACCGGCGCCTGTCGGGCGTCGCCGCCGGGCCGCCGCCGATCGGTCGCGTGGGCTCGCCGATTCTCGCCGGCGAGAGCCTCGCCGACGAGATCGCCGATCGCGTGTTCGCGCGCATGAACGAGGCCACGAGCAAACGCAAGGTCTATCGCTAGCGCGATCGCGGGCGGCGGGCCCTGCGGCGGCGGCGACGCTTGCTACAATGGCGGCTCCGTGTCTGCGCTGCCCGCCCTGTCGATTGCCGCCCGAATCGCCGAAGAACTGAACGTCCGAGTGCCGCAGGTCGAGGCGGCGGTCGCGCTGCTCGACGACAAGGCCACCGTGCCGTTCATCGCGCGCTACCGCAAGGAGGCGACCGGCGGGCTCGACGACACCCAGCTGCGCGCGCTCGACGAGCGCCTCACGTACTTGCGTGAGATGGAGGAGCGGCGCGCCGCTATCCTGAAGAGCATCGAGGAGCAGGGCAAGCTCACGCCGGCGCTGGCGACCGCAATTGGCGAGGCGGCCACCAAGGCGCGGCTCGAAGACCTCTATCTGCCCTACAAGCAGAAGCGTCGCACCAAGGCGCAGATGGCGCGCGACAGCGGCCTCGAGCCGCTGGCGCTCGGCCTGCTGCACGACCCGTCGCTCGACCCCGAGACCGCCGCGGCCGCCTATGTGAACGCCGAGCTGAGCGTAGCCGATGCCGCCGCCGCCCTTGAAGGCGCGCGCTGGATCCTGATGGAGCGTTTCGCCGAAGACGCCGAGCTGCTCGGCGCCTTCCGGGCGCTGGCGTGGGAGCGCGGCGAGTGGACCTCGACGGTGGTTCCCGGCAAGGAAACCGAAGGCGTGAAGTACTCCGACTACTTCAACGCCACCGAACAGGTGAAAGCGGTGCCCTCGCACCGCGTGCTGGCGCTGCTGCGCGGCCGCAAGGAAGGCGTTCTGCGGCTCTCGCTCGACCTGGCCGCCGACGGCGCGCCCGGGCCGACTGAGCCCGAGCGGCGCATCGCCGCACGTTTCGGCATCGAGCCGCGCGGTCGCGCGGCCGACGCGTGGCTGGCCAACGTGGTGCGTCTCACCTGGCGCGTCAAGCTGCTCCTGCACCTCGAAGTGGAAACCGAGCAGCGGCTGCGCGAGCAGGCCGAGCAGGAAGCCATCCGCGTCTTCGGCCGCAACCTGCACGACCTGCTGCTGGCGGCGCCGGCCGGCCAGCGTGTGACGATGGGGCTCGACCCCGGCATCCGCACCGGCGTGAAGGTGGCGGTGGTCGATGGCACCGGCAAGGTGCTCGAGACCGCCACCGTCTACCCGCACGAGCCGCGCAAGGACTGGGCGGGATCGCTGCGCACGCTCGGCCAGCTCGCCACCCGGCACGGCGTGCAGCTCATCTCGATCGGCAACGGCACGGCCTCGCGGGAGACCGACAAGCTGGCTGCCGATCTCATGCAGGCGCATCCCGAGCTGCCGCTCACGAAGGTGATGGTCTCGGAAGCCGGCGCCTCCGTCTATTCGGCGTCGGAACTGGCGGCGAAGGAGTTCCCCGACCTCGACGTGTCGCTGCGCGGCGCCGTGTCGATCGCGCGGCGGCTGCAGGATCCGCTCGCCGAACTGGTGCGCATCGACCCGAAGGCGATCGGCGTCGGCCAGTACCAGCACGACGTCAGCCCGTTTCACCTCGGCCGGACGCTCGACGCGGTGGTGGAAGACTGCGTCAACGCGGTCGGCGCCGACCTGAACACCGCCTCGGTGCCGCTGCTGGCGCGCATCTCGGGCCTGAGCGAGACGCTGGCTGGGAACATCGTGGCGTTTCGCGATGCCAACGGGCCGTTCCGTCGCCGCGCCCAGCTGCTCGACGTGCCGCGGGTGGGCGAGCGGACGTTCCAGCAGGCCGCGGGTTTCCTCCGGGTCGTCAACGGCGACAACCCGCTCGACGCCTCAGCCGTGCATCCCGAGGCCTACCCGGTGGTCGAGCGCATCGTCGCGCGCACGGGACTGCCGGTCGGCGACCTCATCGGCAAGTCGGCCGTGCTCAAGACGCTGCGCCCCGACGACTTCGCCGACGCACGCTTCGGCGTCCCCACGGTGAAGGACATCCTCACGGAGCTCGACAAGCCGAACCGCGATCCTCGCCCGGAGTTCAAGACCGCCGCCTTCAAGGACGGCGTGCGGGCGCTCGGCGATCTCGTGCCGGGCATGCAGCTCGAAGGGGTGGTGACCAATGTCGCCAACTTCGGCGCCTTCGTGGACATCGGCGTGCATCAGGACGGCCTCGTGCACGTCTCGCAGCTCGCCGATCGCTTCGTGAAGGATCCGCGTGAGGTGGTGAAGGCCGGCGACATCGTGCAGGTGCGGGTGCTGGAGGTGGATGCCAGCCGCAAGCGCATCGCGCTGACCATGAAGCGCGGCGAACTTCGGCCGACGCCGGCGACCGGCAGCGGCACTCCAGCCGCACGCAGCGACGCACCGCCGCCGCGACCGCGTCCGGCGCCGGCTCCCCGCCCCGCCCCCGCATCGCCCACCGCCTTCGCCGCGGCTTTCGCGAAGCTGTCGGGTAAGTCGTAAAGCGGTCCCCGATGCCAGAGCCCACCTCCCGACCTCCGCCGGCGGGCTCGCTCGAGAGGCTCTATGCGGCATGCCTGCGCGGCGCCGATGCCGCCCATGCGCACCGCCTCATCGTCGGCCTCGCCGCTGCCCCGCTCGTGATGCTGGCGCTGGCGGCGCTCAATCGCGCGGTGCTCTTCGATTTCCCGAACTCCGCGGACGAGTACGTCTACCTGTTCCAGGCGCGGATGCTCGCCCACGGCGAACTCTGGCACGCGGCTGCCGGCCCGCCCGAGCTCTTCGCCTTCAATTACGTCGTGCACGAGGCGGGACGCACGTTCGGCACGTTCCCGTTCGGCTGGCCGCTGGCGCTCGGCCTCGCGCTCGCCGCGCAGGTGCCGTCCGGGCTCGTGAATCCGGCCCTCGGCACGCTGACGCTCGCCCTCGTGTGGCGGCTCGGCGCGCGCCTCTACTCGCCGCGCATCGGTGTGCTCGCCGCGGCGCTGGTGGCCGTCTCACCGTTTTTCGCCTTCAACGCCGCCTCCTATTTTTCGCACACGTTCTGCGGCGTGCTGCTGCTGGCGGCCGCCTGTCTGGCTGCCCGCGTGGACCGCACGGCGTGGTGGGTGCCGGTGTCGATCGGGCTCCTCGTGGGCTGGGCGGTGCTGGCGCGCTATCTCACCGGGGTCGTGTGCGCGGTGCCGATCGTGTGGTGGCTGATGCGGCCCGGCGTGTCGCGTCCGCGCACGCTCCTGCTGGTCGCGCTCGGTGGGCTGCCCTGGATTGCGGCGCTCATGGCCTACAACGTCGCCCTGGGCGGCAGTCCATGGCACCTCACCACCACGGCCCTCACGGTCTCGCGGTGGTTCGCCCCCGGGATGCTGATGCGCGGCGCCGACATCTTCGCCACACAGCTCGTGCGCCATCTGCTGTGGACGCCGCCGGTGCTCGTGGTGGCCTACGTCGTCTACCTTGCCACCGGCGCGCGCGCCGAGCGACGCGGCCTGTTCGCGTGGCTGCCGGTGCTGATGGCCGGCGTGCTGTATTTCTACGTGGAACGCGGCGGCAACCAGTACGGGCCGCGCTTCCACTACGAAGTGTTCCTGTTCCTGGTGCTGTTCGTGACGGCCCATCTGTTTCGCGAGGCCGACTACGCGAGCAAACGCCGGCGCGATCGCGCGCTCTTCCAGGGGCTGGTGGTGAGCGTGGCGTGCATGCCGATCGCGTTCCTCGTGCACGCCGCGATCGAGCGTCAGGTGGTGAAGGAACGGATGGATCCCTTCACGCTGGCCGCGGCCGTCGGGCTCCACGGCACGCTGGTGCTCATCAGTGGGCGTGTTGGCACGGCCAGGTCGATGGCCGCCTTCGACCTGACGCGCAACGACCCCGACCTCGCGAACGACGTGATTTACGGCCTGGATCCGGGACCCGACGCCCGCTGCGCACTGCGCGCGCGCATCGCCGGCAGGGCCACCTACCTCTATACCTGGCAGGTGGCCGAGGCCCGGGGCGTGCTGCAGCCGGTCGCCTGTCCGTGACGGCGCGTGACGTCCCGCACGGGCTGCGCCCTGTACAATGATGAGATGCCCAAACTGACGGTTGAAGGATATGGAACGTTCGAGGTGGCGGCCGGCAAGCGGCTGGTGCTCGCCATCGAACAGGATGCCAAGGTGGACATCCTGCACGCCTGCGGCGGCAACGCCCGCTGCACCACCTGCCGGGTGGAGTTCATCGACGGCGAACCGGCGAAGATGACCGTCGCCGAACAGGAGCGCCTCAAGGCCCCGGGGGCTGAGCGGCGTGCGCCTCTCCTGCCAGATCCATTGTGACGATGACATGACCGTGCGCGCCATCAGCCGGCTCGAAGGTTCAGGACGGCCCGACCCGGGTTCGACGCCCCAGACCACCATCATGCCGCCGCCGGAGTGGGTCGAAGACTAGCGCGTGCCTGCGCCCCTCGGCCCGTCGCCGTCCGACGCATTCTCTGCGCTGCTCACGCGGCCGGCACCGTTTCTGGCGCTGGCGCCGATGCAGGAAATCACCGACGGCGCCTTCTGGGCGCTCGTGCACGGTTACGGCGGCGCCGACGTCTACTGGACCGAATATTTCCGTGTGCACGCCGACTCGACGCCCGAGAAGAAGATCGTCGAGGCCATCACCCGCAACACCACCGGGCGCCCGGTCGTGGCCCAGATGATCGGCAACGACATTCCCGCGCTGGTGCGCACGGCGCAGATGCTGCAGACGCTGCCGGTGGCGGCCATCGACCTGAACCTCGGCTGCCCGGCGCCGATCGTCTACCGCAAGTGCGCTGGCGGCGGCCTGCTGCGCGAGCCCGATCGCATCGACCGAATCCTCGGCGCGCTACGCCAGGCCGTCTCGATCCGCTTCACCGTGAAGACGCGGCTCGGCTTCGCGTCACTCGAGGAGTTCGACACGCTGTTGCCGATCTTCGCCCGCCACGCGCTCGATGCGCTCACGGTGCACGCCCGCACGGTGGCGCAGCTCTACCGGCTGCCGGTGCACTACGACCTCATCCGCCAGGCGACGGAGACGATGCCGTGTGCGGTCATCGCCAACGGGCACGTCCACTCCGCGGCTCAGGCCGAGACGGTGCTGAGGCTCACCGGGGCGCGCGGGCTCATGGTTGGCCGCGCCGCCATCCGTAGTCCGTGGCTGTTTTCCCAGATCCGCCAGCAGCTCGCCGGCGAGACGGTGACCTACCCGACCGGCCGTGACGTCTGGACCTACATCCGTGCGCTGTGGGATTCGCAGGCGTCGTTCGACAAACCCGAAAAGGTGCGTTGCGAGCGGATGAAGAAGTTCGTCAACTACCTCGGCGAAGGCGTGCCCGGGCTGTTCCTCCATCAGATCCGCCGTGCCCAGACGGCCGCTGACTTCCACGGCATCTGCGGCGCCTTCCTCGATCACGACCAGCCGATGGCCCTCGAGCCGCTCGCCGGCGACGCCGCGTCAGGGCTGGTCGCGCCGACCGCGTGAGCCCGGGGCGGCCGCGCCACGTTGACACGACGGGCGCGCGCAGCCACGATCGCGGCATGGTGCGGGCGCTGGCCGTTCTGTTGCTCTGCCTGGTGGCGCCTGCCGCGGGCACCGTCCAGGACACCGGCGTGCTCAGGGTCCGGATCGCACTCGCCGGCGCCGACGAGGTCGCGACACCGGTGCGTCGCCACCTGCTGCTCATCAGCGAGAACCCGTCGAGCGCGCCGCCGCGCCGCGTCTTCACGGGGCCCGACGGCGTGGTGGAACTGCGCCTGCGCCCCGGTAACTACACCGTGGAATCGGATCGGCCCGTCGCCTTCGAAGGCCGGACCTATCAGTGGACACAGATCGTGGACCTCGCCGCCGGTAGAGACACCGTGCTCGATCTCTCCTCCGCCAACGCCGACGCTGCCGGTGTCGACGCGACCTCCACGCCGACGGTAGCGCCCGGCTCGGTCCTGGACGAGGATCGCGCGTCGCTGACGGCCCGCTGGCAGGAGAGCGTCGTACGCGTGTGGACGCCGACGGCGCACGCCTCCGGCGCGGTGGTCGATGCGAGCGGCCTGGTCGTCACCAATCACCAGCCGATCGGGACGGCCGCCACGGTGGAGGTGCAGTTCTCGTCCACGCGCAAGGTGTCTGGCCTGGTCGTGGCGACCGATGCCGAACGCGACGTCGCGGTGGTACGGATCGATCCGGCGACGGCGGCCACCGTCGCTGCAGTGCCGCTCGGCTGCGGCCAGAGCGCACCGGCGCCTGAGGTCGGCGACGAGATGGTCGCGCTCGAGGCGCCTCTGCGCCAGGAGAAAGGCGCGGTGTCGGGCGTCGTGCGCCGCGTGGCCACGCGCATCCTCGAGTCGGATCTCGCACCCGCTCCGGGGGGTGCCGGCGGCCCGGTGTTCTCGACCCGCGGCGTCGTGCTCGGCATCACCTCCGATGGGGACGAGCGGATGCGGCAGAACGGCGCCGACACCCGCGTGGTGCGCGCTGTCGAGGTGTGTGCCGTGGTCGAACTCGCGCGCGCGACGCTGACCGGAGCGGCGCCGCTGCCGGCGACGCCGCTGCCGGTGGAGCCGTCGGTGCCGTTCCCGACCGCAGGACTCGGCGAGCCGGAGACGCTGCTGACGCGGCATCCGCCGTTCCAGACCACCTCATCCCGCTTCGACGTCGCGTTCCTGACGCCGGTGCACATCTTCGGCGGTCAACGCACCCGGACGCAGGGGCGATCGATGCAGATCGGCGCCGCCTGGCAGCGTTCGCGCCTGGCCACCGACTTCGCCAACTGGTCCGACTACGTGTCCGACCTGCCGCCGGTGGTCTTCATCCGCGTGACCCCGAAACTCGTCGAGAGCGTGTGGATGAAGATCGCGCGCGGCGCCGCCTACACGCAGGGCGTGGCGCTGCCGCCAATCACGCGCCTGTCGTCGGGCTTCGCGCGTATGCGCGTGCACTGCGGCGAGGCTGAGGTGACGCCCGTGCATCCGTTCGTGCTCGAGATCGAGGGGCCGGGCGGCGAGACCGTCACCGAAGGCCTCTACGCCTTCACCCCCGAGGCGCTGACGCCCGCCTGCGGCGCCCTGCGGCTGGAGATCTACGCGGTGAAAGACCCGGCGAAGGCCGACGTCCTGGCCGTCGATCCCAAGCTCGTCGAGCAGGTGTGGGCGGACTTCGCGCCGTATCGCGCCCAGCGTTAGCGACCTGATCCGCGCTCGCTGCGTCTACGTGTCAAGGGCAGTCCGAGCCTGCGCTCCAGGCGGGCCCGCTCGCAGGTACTGCGCCGGCCACGTGATCGGCTGACCGAGTTCACGGGCGGCCCGGAGCGGAAAATACGGATCGCGCAGCAGCTCGCGCGCGATGAACAGCGCGTCGGCCTGGCCGGTGACGACGATGTGTTCGGCCTGCACCGCGGTCGTGATCATGCCCACGGCGCCGGTCGGGATGCCGGCATGGCGGCGGATTTCATCGGCGAACGACGTTTGATACCCCGGGCCGAGTGGAATGCGCGCACCAGACACGTTGCCGCCGGTCGAGCAGTCCACCAAGTCCACTCCCGCGGCCTTCAGCAGCCGCGCCAGCTCGATCGATTGCGGCAGATCCCAGCCGCCGTCGGTCCAGTCGGTCGCCGAGATGCGAACGAAGACCGGAAGGGCCTCGGGCCAGACCGCGCGCACGGCCGCCACCACCTCCAGCAACGGACGCACGCGGTTGGCAAACGATCCGCCGTAGGCGTCGGTGCGGTGGTTGCTGAGCGGCGACAGGAACTCGTGCAGCAGGTAGCCGTGCGCGGCATGGATCTCGACCACGCGGAAGCCGGCTTCGCGTGCGCGTCTGGCGGCGTCGGCAAAGGCGGTGACGGTCTCTCGAATGCCGTCCAGGGTCAGAGCCACCGGCAGCGGGTATGTGCCGGAAAACGGCACCGCACTTGGTGCCAGCACGTTGGTCCAGCCGCCGTCGCCGACCGGCACGGCGCCGTCTCCGCTCCACGGGCGATAAGTGCTGGACTTGCGCCCGGCGTGCGCGAGCTGGATGCCCGCCACGCTGCCGTGTTCGTGGATGAAGCGGACGATGCGCGCCAGCGGTTCGATGTGGGCGTCGCTCCAGAGACCGAGATCTTCGGGGCTGATGCGGCCCTCGTCGGTGACGGCCGTCGCCTCCGTCATCACCAGGCCGGCGCCGCCCACCGCGCGGCTGCCGAGGTGCACGAAGTGCCAGTCGTTGGCGAAGCCGTTGACGCACGAGTACTGGCACATCGGCGACACGAACACGCGGTTGCGGAAGGTGACGGTGCGCAGGGGCAGGGGATCGAAGAGGTGTGGCATGGGCTAGATCGAATTCTGTCGCAGGCCGGCCTGGTGCAGCGCCGCCAGCAGCGCCGCTTCGGTGATGCGGTGACGCGCCACCTCGCGGCCGTCGATCGTCAGCACCGGGATGTCGTGCTTGTAGCGCTCGAAGTCGTCGAGGTCCAGCGCGATGTTGCGCTCGCGCACCTCGACGTCGCTGCCGCCGAGCAGCGCCCGCAGCAGGTCGAGCATGTCGTCGCACAGGTGGCAGCCGGGCTTCGTGTAGACCAGGATGCGCGCCGCGGGCATGGCTTCACTATAGCGGCTGGGTGGCCGACGACGCCGATCGCACCGGCTTCCGCGCTCGTGTATCGTGGAAGGTGCATGCACGATCAGGACGACGACGCTCGGGAGCTGGCAGTCGAGCTCGAGGTCGAGCGGGAGCACGAGGACGCCCCTCCCATCCGCGTGGCGCCCGACGACCTGGCGCCCGACACGCTGCGCGCGGTCATCGAGTCGTTCGTGCTGCGTGAAGGCACCGACTACGGCCTGCAGGAAACCTCGCTCGACGACAAGGTCGCGCAGGTGCTGGCGCAGGTGCGACGGGGCGAGGCGCACGTCGTCTTCGACCCGCCCACCGAGTCGGTCACCATCGTCATGTCGCGAACGCTCGCGGGCCTTGACCTGTAGCCCCCGCCTCATGCCGCACGCTAGTCGCACAACCGGCAGACTGCGTCCTGCGTCCAAAGAGTGATGCTGCGGCTGCTGCGCTCCGACCTCGGCCGCGCCCGTTTGTTGCTCTACGTGGCGGTTCTGGTGGCCGCCCTGGCCATCGGCTGGCTCGGCAAGCAAAGTTACGCCGTCTACAGGCTGACGCGGGGCGTCGGCGACACCTGGTTCCACGCTGTCGACGGCCGACCGTGGTTTCGTCTCGACGAGGAGCGGCACGACGTCCCGATTGCCGGCATCTCCCCGCACCTTCAGCACGCGTTCGTGGCGGTGGAGGACCACCGCTTCTTCCTGCATCCCGGCGTGGATCCGATCGCGGTGGCCCGCGCCGTCATGCGCAACGTCGGCGCGCCGGGCACAGTCGAGGGTGGCAGCACCATCACGCAGCAGCTCGCCCGCACGCTGTTCCTGTCGAACCGCCGCAGTTACCTGCGCAAAGGCCGTGAAGCCGTGCTGTCGCTGCTCATCGAAGCGCAGCTCTCCAAGGAGCAGATTCTCGAGCTGTATCTCAACCGTATCTACCTGAGCGCCGGCGTCTACGGCGTCGAGGCGATGTCGCAGCGCGTGTTCGGCAAGCCTGCCAGAGCGTTGTCGATTGCCGAAAGCGCGCTCATCGCCGGGCTGGCCCGGGCGCCTGCCACCTTGTCGCCGTGGTCGAATCTGGACGGCGCCGTCGCCCGCAGCCACGTGGTGCTGGCGCGCATGCGCGATGCCGGATTCATCACCGACGCGGAGGTGAAAGGTGCGCGCGCCGAGCGCATCCGCGTGCGTCCCTATCGCAGTGACAGTGCCGGCCGCCACGGCTACGCGAAGGCCTATCTGCGCCAGCGCTTCCGCGATCAGTTCGGCGGCGACCACCCACCCGACTGGCGCGTCCACACCACCTTCCACGTGGCGCTGCAGGACGCGGCGGAAGCCGCGGTGGAGAGCGGACTGGCTCGCCTCGGCAAGACAGCGCTGCAGGCGGCGCTGGTGGCGATCGATCCGGCTACCGGTAACGTCCTGGCGATGGTGGGTGGCCGCGAATACCGGCGCTCGGCGTTCAACCGGGCCAGCCGCAGCCGCCGTCAGCCGGGCTCGGCCTTCAAGCCGTTCGTGTTCGCCGCGGCGCTGGAGCGCGGGCTCTCGCCGGCGTCGCTGCTCGGCGGGCTGGATCGCATCCAGCCGCAGGGCCCCGACGAGTGGACGCCCCGCAACGCGCACGATGCCGCGCCGGACGTGCTGACGCTGCGCGCGGCGCTGCTCGAGTCCGACAACCGTGCCGCCACGCTGCTGCAGCAGCAGGTGGGATCGCGACGGGTCCTGCGCGTGGCGAAGCAGGCCGGTCTCGACAACCTGCCCGACGTGCCCTCACTGGCGCTCGGCACCGGGCTGGTGACGCCGCTGGCGCTCACGGCCGCCTTTGCGGTGTTTCCCAACGGCGGCTTCGCCGTGGAGCCACGCGACATCACGCGTGTCGTCGACGCCGATGGCAGCACGGCGCTCACCCAGCCCGTGGTGACAGAACAGGTGCTGTCGCCGGAGGTCGCCTTTCAGATGGTCTCGATGCTCGGCGATGTCATCGATCGCGGCACCGGCAGCGCCGCTCGCCGCCTCGGCGTGCGGTTCCCCGTGGGCGGCAAGACCGGCACGACCGACGACTTCAAAGACGCCTGGTTCGTGGGTTTCTCGTCGTCGATCGTGGTGGGCGTATGGGTGGGCTTCGACCAGCCCGCGACCATCGGCCGCGAGGCCTACGGCGCCCGCTATGCGCTGCCGATCTGGGCTGACTTCATGCGCAAGGCGGTGCGCACGCGACCGGCGAGGGCCTTCGAGCGGCCGGCCGGGCTGCAGGACGAGACGCTGTGCGCGCTCAGCTACCGCCGGCCGGTCGACGGCTGCCCGCTCTACACCGAATACTTCAAGGCCGGCGACGAGGTGCCGAGTCGCCTGTGCACGCTGCATCAGGGCTCGGTGCGTCAGCGTGTGACGCGGACCGTGCAGGGCTGGTGGTCGGAAGCCGGACGACGGGTGCGCGCGATCTTCCGCTGAGGCGTGTGGCGATCGTGTGGCGACGCGGCTACAGGCATCCATCGACGGCCTGACAAAAAGGTTTCCGCGTGTCACCGCGTCGCTGCGTGTAGAATGCCCGCCGAGTCAACCGTGACGTGACCGACGCGGTGTTTCGACCGCCACCGGCGAGGAGCCTGACGATGGGAACGAAGGCCAGCAAGGCTTGGATCTCGCTCGGCGGCGTGCTGGCGATCGCCGCGATCACCTATGTCTTCGTCGCGCCCTACAACCGAACGCCCGGCGTCCGCCTCGGCGGCACACTGACGGCGCCGCCCGCCGACTGGAGCAATCTGAACCTCGAGCGGCAGCCTGGCCAGACGTCACTCGAGGCGCAGGTGATGCAGCTCAAGCCCGATGGGTTTCCGCCCTTCGTCGTCAATGTCTGGTTCGTGGGCACGCCCACCGGCGTCATCTCGGCCACCCGGCACGACGGAGGCTACTGGGGCGAGCGGGTCCACGCCAACCCGAATGCCACCATCCGCATCGGCGCTGCCGCCTACGAAGTCACCGCACGCGAGGTTGTCGACGAGGCCGAGCGCAAGGAGATGGGCGCCGCCTACGTTCGCAAGTACAAGCTGGAGAAAGTGCCGGGCATGACCGCGGACGATCTGGCCAACCCCTCGCTCTGGGAGATCTTCTTCTGGACACCGCGGTAGCCGGGGCGAGCGGCGCCGGCACGCGTCTTGTCGTCACCGGCGCCAACGGCAGCGTCGGTCAGAACCTGCTGGCCCACACCCCTGCCGGCGGGGATGTCGAGGCGGTTGCGGTGGTGCGCTCCGAGCGGGCGGCCTCGTCTCTGCGCGGGCTGCCCGGCGTCGACGTGCGCGTCGTCCCGGGCGACGACGTTCAGGGTCTGGCCGGCGTCATGCGCGGTGCGACGTCGGTCGTCCACCTGTCCGGGATTCTCATCGAGAGCCGCGCCGCCACCTACCAGCAGGCCAACATCGCGGCAACGGAGACCGCGGTGGCCGCCTGCCTCAGCGCCGACGTGCCGCATATGGTCCTGGTCAGTGCGATCGGGGCCGACCTGCAGTCCGCCAATCCGTATCGACGCTCCAAGGCCCAGGGCGAGCGCGCCGTCGAGCGCTCGGGGCTGAACGCGACGATCATCCGCACGCCGATGCTGCTCGGCCCCGGTTCGGCCGGAGCGGCGGCCGTGGTTCGAACGGCCGGCAGTGGAGCGGTGAAGCTCCTGGGCGGCGGTCGATACGTGATGCGGCCGCTCGACCTCGACGACCTGAGCCGGGCGATCCTCGGCGCCTGCCGGCGGCGTGTGCCCGGCGTTCACCTTCACGAGCTGGCAGGCCCGGAGCCTGTTGCCTATCGCGATCTCATCATCCGTGCCGCTGCGATGATGGGACGTGACGTCTCGCCTGGTGCCCTCCCCGTGTGGGTCGCCAAGGTCGGCGCCGCGCTGAAGAGCCGCCTGAGCGGAGGCGGCATGACGCCGGCGGTCATCGATGTGATCACGGCGGATGAACACGTCGCGCACAACGCCGATGCCGACCTGGGCATCACACTGACGCCGCTGGCCGAGACGCTCGCTAAAATCCTGCCCGGGAGAACCTCCATATGAGCGATGCCAGCGCGGTCGCACCGAGCGACGCACCGAGCGCCCGGAAGCCCAGTCTGCTTCAGCGCGCGGTCTTCCTTGCCATCACGGCGCTCTGCTTCGTGTTCCTGTACCTGCGGCTGAGCGGGGCCGCGGCGCGTGAAGGTCAGTCGCTGGTCGACTACATGACGCGCGTCTTCAGCAACGTCGACTGGGTGCCGTGGCTGGTCCTGATGCTGGCCTACTCGTGTTTCTACTTCGTGGTCGACACGCGGGTGACGACCAGCGCGCTGAACTGGTTCCTCGAAAAGCAGATCCGCTACCGCGACATCCTGCCGATTCGCGCCAGCGCCTACATCATCTCGATCTTCAGCGAGCAGATCGGCAAGGGGGCGATGGCCTACTACCTGAACCGCCGGCACGGCGTGCCGGGGTGGGAAGTGGGTTCGGTGATGTTGTTCATCATGTTCTGCGAAGTCTTTTACCTGCTCACCTGGGCGGCGATTGGCTTCGCGTTCAGCCGCGCCCGACTTCCCGACGCGTTCGGCCTGATTCCGTGGCTGGCGCTCGGTGGCGCCGTGGTGCTGGCGGTGTGGATCGCCTACTTTCGCGGGGCGATCTTTCCGGGCAGCGGGCTGCGCGACAAGCGGATCCTGCATGCGTTCCGGGTGGCCCGTCCGTGGCACTATGCGGCGTTTCTGGTGCTGCGCTCGCCGGCGCTGCTCGGCGCCGGCGTGGTCTACACGATCGCGCTGCAGCTGTTCGGCGTGCCGGTGTCATTCTTCACGCTGTTCCCGTATCTTCCCGTGATCTTCTTCGCCGCCACGGTGCCCACGCCGATGCGCGCGGCCGCGATCACGTCGTGGGTGATTCTGTTTCCGGACAACGTCGGCCAGATGGCGGCGTTCGGCTTCGTGCAGCACAACTTCTTCGTGCTCTTCAACGCCCTGCTCGGATTGCTCTTCTGGCCGCGCGCCAAGCGGGAGCTGCTGGAGCGCTGATGGCGCATCTGCTCACCGGCCTGCGGCTGCTGGCCGTCGTGCCAGCCGCGTGGGCCTTCTCGCGTCCGGACGGCGTGTCGGTGTGGGTGCTCGTGGCGCTCATGACCGTCGCGATCGCGACCGACTACTACGACGGTGCCGTGGCGCGCAGCAGCGGCACCGCCTCGGCGCGCGGCATGCTCTTCGACCACACGACCGACTGCCTGTTCGTCACTGCCGGCCTCGCCGGTGCATCGCTTGCGGGCCTGGTGCCGGCGCTGCTGCCGGTGCTGGTCGTGGTGGCGTTCACGCAGTACGTGCTGGACTCCTACTTCCTGCACCGCCAGAAGCAGCTCCGCATGAGCACGCTCGGGCGCTGGAACGGCGTGCTCTACTTCGCCCCCCTGGTGCAGATCGCGCTCGCCCGCTTCGAGTGGCTGCCGGCGCTGGCCGACCTGGCGGAGGCCGTCGTTCGTCCATTCAGCATCGTGCTCGTCGTCACGACCGTGGCATCGATCGCCGACCGGGCCGCAGCGCCGCTGCGGGCCCGGGACAGCGTCCGCTAACCGAGGAGAATCTGATGGCAAGCAGGAAGAAGGTCGCCGGTCTCGCGTTTGCAGCCGTGCTCGTCATCGCCGCCACCACCTACGTGTTCGTGGCCCCCTACAACCGAATCGCCGGCGTCAGAATCGGCGGCACCATCACGGCGCCGCCCGCCGACTTCACGACGGCCTTCAAACGGTCGGTCGGCACCATCAAGGTGGGTGGCTTTCCACCGTTCGTGGTGAATGTGTCACTGGTGCCGTTCAAAGGCGGGTTCATCACCTCGACGCGGCCGGATGGCGGCTATTGGACGAGACGGGCCCAGGACTCGCCCAACGGCTATGTGCGCTCCGGGGATGCGACTTTCGCCATGACGGCCACCGAAATAGTGGGAGAGGCCAAGAAGCCGTATCTGGAAGCCATGTTCGGTCCCGATCTGACCCGTCGCCTGTCGGGCGGCGTGATCATCGGGGTGTCCGAACCGGTAGGGGAGTGGCTGGTGTTTCTGTGGACGCCGCGGTAGGCGCCTCGCGCCATCGTCCGCTGACGCCACCCGCGCTTCACGGCATCAGGCGGGCCCACTGCGCCGAGTCCGTGTACTGCTGGAACGACACGACCTTGCCATCATGGAAGCGGTAGACGTGGCAGAACTGGGCGGCGAGCGCCGCCCCGCCGGCCTTCATCGTGCCGCCGTAACGGCCGAGCACGACGACGGCGTCGCCGCCGTCGATGAAGGTGACCGGCACCGCGGCGAACCCGTCGATGGCACCCATCAGCCGGCCAAACACGCCCTCGCCGATCGCCTGCGCGCCGACGTACGGATTGCCATCCGCCAGCGGGTAGCCCTCGGCTTCGTTCCAGGTGATGGCGGGATCCATGGCCGCAAACAGCACTGAAGGGTCGTTGTGGCCGAACGCCGCGTAGGCTGCCTTGATGGTCTCGACTGGAGTCATGATCCGCCTTCCGCAAGTGCACGCGCCGGGCGATCGGCGGGCGGCGGATGGTATCATACGCGCCGGCGTGTTGGGGCGTGGAGAGCGACGACAGACTCACGCAGGGGCGTGATCACTCGGCTGCGACCCCTGGGTTTACGATGCGGGCAGGTGGTGCTGCCACTGCGACACCCTCGTGGGACCGGGCAGAACACGCAGCTGCGCTACGCGGTCCAACCTCGCGCTACGGCTCCTCCTGCGTCTTGCCAAACACGGTGATCACGCCATACGCCGGAATGCTCGTGGTCAGCGGCTGCCCCGCGGCAAGCTTCTGGTCCGGCAGATTCTGTGAGAGGTCCGGAGCATCGGGGGAGCCAGCCGAGCTTGCCGTGTAGAAGATTCCATAGGTACCGGC